>NZ_JBHYPE010000006.1:57391-251333 GCF_042746015.1 Streptomyces sp. NPDC058773 | reverse complement strand
CTGAAGAGCCGGGCGGCCACTCCTTGGAAGCCACTGAAGGCAGAGAACCATAAGCCACACCCGGCCCTCCCGGGCCGCCTAACAACTTACGGAGAACCATGGACAAGTCTGCCCGATCATTACTGACTCAGATGGAGTTCGACGCCGTCCGCTCCACCGTTCGGACCGACAACCCCGACGTCTCGGAGGACGACGCTGCGGTGATCGTCGCCGAGGCGCTGGCGTTCGTCGCGACCTGCGCGATTTTCCCCGCCGCGCGCCTGGTCCCGTCCCGAGTGGTCGACGCGGGGTGGCATGCGCTCATCCTGCACACCCAGACCTACGCCGAATTGTGCGCGCGGCTCGGGGCTTTCGTGCACCACCGGCCCGAGGAGCCCGACCCCGCCCGCTATGACCAGGACATCATCGACCGCACCACGGCCTTGGTCGAGGAAGCCGGGTACAGCGTCGATCTTGATCTGTGGGGTCCGCCGGACGGTGATCTGGTGTCGGTGGCCGCCAAGTGCCAGCACTCGGACGACAGCGGGCCGATCGTGACCATCCCTAAGCCCAAGGGCTGGCCTGCCAGTTCGCGATGAGAGGGAAAGCCATGGAGTGGATCAACCCTGAGTACGCCGATCTCGTAAGGTCCATGCGGACCGCGGAAGCGGCTATCGGCAGTGACGACCGTCCGCCACTCCGCGGCTTCCTCATCCCGGGCGGCGCAGGAGGCGGGGATCAGCAGGGCCCCCGGGTTCCACCGCCCCTCTGAGGGATAGGCGCAACCCGGAGCGAACCGTGTGAGTCCTGCCCGCACTCTCCTGTGAGGGCGGGCGGGACGTTGTTGATTCTCTCGGTGAGCGGACAGCCTGCCGGCCCGAAAGGCTCAGCGGGCGGCGACCGGCGCGGCGGCGGCCTCCGGAGCGCCCGGTGCGGCCGCGGCCCGCCGGTAGTAGTCGAGTTGTGTCACCCCGTTGTAGCCGTAGCTCTCCGGGTGCAGTTCGTGCAGCGCCACACCGGACCGGGGGAGTGGACCGAGAAGGTCCGACAGCAGCTCATCGGCCGCGGCGATGAAGGCGGCCTTCTCCGCTGCGCTGTTGGTGCCCGCGGTGAGACTCGCCTCCACATGTGCGTCACGGCCGTCGGTCAGGGGCGCGCTGTCGACGTAATAGCGGCCGGGCGGCACCAGGTTGAGGTGGACGATGGTGCGCGCGCCGGACTTGCGCAGCACCGTGACCGCCAGCCGCGTCAGGCCCTCGGCGAGGGCGCGCTGGACGTCGGTGGGGAGGTCGGGGTCGGGGACGGTGACCCGGAAGTACGGCATGGCTCTCCTCGGCATCTGCTCGGGGTGTCACCGCACGGAACCGGCGGCACGGAGCCAGCCTCACCGAACCGGGCATCATGGATCCAACGCATAGCCGTCATAGGGATATGAGACCGACGCATGACCCTGAACCTTCCCCAGCTGCGGGCCTTTCTCGCCGTCGTCGACGCGGGCGGGTTCAGTGCGGCCGCCGCCGAGCTGGGCATGAGCCAGTCGGCGGTGTCACACGCCGTCGCCTCCCTGGAACGCGAGTTGGCCGCGCCGCTGCTGATCCGTGCCCACCCCGTGCGGACGACCGCGCTCGGTGAGCGGGTCCTGCCGTATGCCCGGATGGCACTGTCGGCGGTCCGGTCCGTGGAGCAGATCGTGGCCGAGGCGGCCGGGACCATGACCGGAACCGTGCGGCTGGCCGCCACACCGACGGTCTGCCAGGGGCTGGTCCCCGGCCTGCTCCGGCACTGGCGCGAGGATCAGCCCCGGATCACCGTGCGGGTCTTCGAGGGCGACAGCGGCGAGGTCGCGGCCTGGCTGGAGGACGGGACGGCCGATGCCGCCGTCCTGGTCGATCCGCCCCCGGCTGCCGCCGGGAAGTCCCCCCACGCCGATCACGGCGTCCAGCTCGCCACGGACGAGTACCGGGCCCTGCTGCCCCGGGACCACCCGCTCGCGGACGAACCCGGTGTCGACCTCCGCGACCTGGAGGACGACCCGTTCCTGATCTCCCCCAACGGCTGCGAGGCCCGGGTCCGTACGCTCCACCGCCGGGCCGGACTGCGTTTCGCTCCCACGCACCGGGTGCGGGACCTGGCGACGCTGATCCGCATGGTGCAGGCCGGGATCGGCGTGACCGTCCTGTCCGAGGTCTCCCGCTCGCTGATCCCCGCCGACCTGGTCCTGCTGCCGCTGAAGCCGCGGACCTCGCGCCGCCTCGTCCTGACCGGACCGCAGGCCCGTCCCTGGCACCCGGCGCTGCGCACCCTGGCGGAGTCGGCCGCCGGTCATCTGACGCGCACCGCCGCCCGGCCGGCGGAGGGTCACCCCCTGCCCAGCGGCAGCCGCTGAGCGTCCGGGGGCGTCGCGGCCGGCCGCGCCCCGCGGTCCGTTTCTGAGTCATCCCCGGGCGTCGCGCCGGAACAGCGCGGCCCAGAGGAAGGCTTCGCCGAAGTACGGGGACTCCGGCGGCTCGTCGTGCGCAGCGCATTGCGGCCCGGCCCGCTGCCCAGGTCGAGGGCCCGGCCCGGGGCGATGAGCCCGCGTTCGATGTACGAGACCAGGTGCTCGTCCGGCTTCGCCACGAAGAACGGCACCGCCCGGTCGCGGTCCGCGTAGAAGCCGTCCCACCACGCGGCCCCCTCGCTCGTCCAGCGGTCGGCCTCCGGCGCGAACAGGCCGTCCAGAAGCCTGAGTACGTCGTCCACGGTGCGGATGTTCCGGTCCATCCGGTCCCCCTTTCCTGTCCCGCGATCGTAGGTTCAGCGGGCACAAAAGCCCAGATCAGAGGCGATGTCAGGACACTGTTGCCGGCTGCGTGCGGGGCTGGGGAGAGGTGGCGAAGGGTGCCGCCCGCGCCTCGGGGCGGCATGCCGCTCACGCCCCGGCCGAAGGTCGGGAAGGGGGCAATTCCGGCTGCGCCGGGCCGAGTTTCCCGGCCGGTTTCCGGCCGGTCCGGGTGCCGTCGCCGTCCTGCGTCGGCGGACGAACCGGTACCGCCGGGCGCAGGCCGGGGGCCAGGGCAAGCGTGACCACGACCGATGTGGCCGCCATCGCCGCCATCGCGGTCGCGGGCGAGGTGCGCTCGGCCACGGCGCCGGCCAGCGCGGCGCCCACACCCTGAAGGGTCAGCATGCCCGAGGAGTGCAACCCCAGGGCGTGGCCGCTCAGTTCGTCCGGGGTCAGCGACAGCAGGCGCTCCTGCAGCGGGAGGTTTGCCGCATAGCCGATGGTGGCGAGCAGCACCGCGGCCACCGCGAGGGGGAGCGCCGGGCGTACGGCGAACAGCAGATAGGGCACGGCGAGCAGCAGACACAGCGGGACACAGAGCCGTGGCCGCCACCGCCGGGGGACGCATCTGCCGATGAGGACGTCCCCGGTCAGCATGCCGAGCGCACCGCAGGCGAAGAGGAGGCCCGCGTGCCGGGGCGCGTAGGGCACATAGAGGGACTCACAGCCGACGATCAGCCCGTTGGGCACCCACAGGGCGAGGTAGACGGCGCGGCGGGGGCCGGCGGACCACAGGCGGGCGTTGTTCCGCCAGGTGCCGGCCACCGACGCCCGGCCCGTGGCGCGCGGGGGCCGTCGGCCGAGACCGCACCGGGCGACGACCGCGGCGGCGGCGTACAGCGCGGCGCCGGCGAGCAGGGTGCTGCGCGCCGACAGGACGGTCACCAGCACCCCGCCGGCCGCGAACCCGCAGATCTGTAGCAGCCCGTCGGACATATTGAGCACCGAGCGGCCCAGCAGATAGCCCTCGCGCGCGAGGATCTCGTGGAGCAGCCCGTAGCGCACTCCACCGCCCAGCGACGAGACCGGCCCCAGCGCGAGGAGGACGGCGAAGGCCGCCTCCACGGGCAGCCCCGGGAGGGCCTGGATGGCGGTGCCCAGGCCGAGGAGCAGCGCCAGGCCGGACAGCGCGGCGCGCGGCGGCATCCGGTCGGCCGCCGACAGCAGGGTCGCCGCCCCGATCACCTGGGCGAGGGCCGGGCCGGACATGGCGAGGGCGGCGAGCAGCGGGGAGCCGGTCGCGGCGTGGACCCGGTGGCCCAGGGCCGGTCCGCTCATGGTCTGCGCCCCCACCTGAAGGGCGCTGGTGAGGAAGAACGGGGTGAACTCCGGTGTACGGAAGAGCTGTCGGTAGGTACGCACGGATCAGGAGTCTCCGGGGCCGCGCGGCCGGGGCGTTACTGTTTCGCGGGTCGGCGAAACCACGGCGGGCCGCGCGGGGCGGGGAGCGGGGGAGGGGATGGGCTGGTGGGAGGTCAGTGCGGACACCCTCGCCGGCAGCCGCTTTGTGCTCTCCCCGCTGGCCGAGACCATCGCCGCGCTGAAGACCCTGCACCGGGGCACGGCCGCGCATCCGGGGGAGGGGGCCTGGCTCGCGCGCCATGGGCCCGCCTACCGCGGGCGGCTGGCCGGTGACCCGGTCACCGCGGCGCTGATCCGCGCCGCACTCGGGTACCGCTGGAACGCGACCTTCCTGACCCCCACCCCGGCCGCGGAACGCACCGCGGAACCGCCGTCCTTCACTGACGAGTTGGCGGCCGTCCGGGCGACCTCCGCCGACACCGCCCGCGCCGATCTGGCCGTGTCCCTGGCCGGCCGGCCGCTCCCCGGCCCGCTGCGCCGCGCCGGCGATCTGCCCGAGCGCACCGCCGGTCTGCTGGAGTGGGTGTGGCAGGAAGCGGTGCTGCCTTACTGGCCGCGCCGCCGACGGGTCCTGGAGGCCGATGTCCTCGCCCGCAGCGCGCAGTTGAGCCGGGGCGGCTGGACCGCGGCGATGGACGGGATGCGCCCCGGGATGCGCTGGCTCGGCGCGAACCGGCTTCAGATCACGGCGGACGACCATCCGCCACGGGAACTGGCCGGGGCGCAGCTGCTGTTCGTCCCGGTCACCCCGCGGCAGAGCTGGGTCTCGTGGGACGTCCGCCCGGCTCCGGGCGGGCACCGGTCCGCCGTGGTGTATCCCTGCTCGGGCGCGCTGGCCGGGATCGGCCGGGTGGCGGTGCCCGAGGCGCTGGGCGCCTTGCTGGGCCCCGCGCGGGCGGGTGTTCTCGCGCTCCTCGGCACGCCCAAGAGCACCACCCAGCTGGTCGCGCTCACCGGTCAGGGCCTGGGGTCGGTCGGCCGGCACCTCAGGGTGCTGCTGGACGCCCGGCTGGTCGGCCGCCGCCGGGCCGGGCGGTCCGTGCTCTATTTCCGGACGGCGGCCGGCGAGGCGCTGGTGGCAGCGCAGTGTGACGGATGAGCAGGGTGTTCCGGCCGCGTCGTGGGACTGGTCCGGCGGCCCGAAAATCATGGGGTTCTGCCTTGCTCTCTTCGGGGGCGCATGTCTCAATGGGCAGCGATTCAGGTCGCTGACCAGCCGTCAGATCTCCGGGCGGCCGGGTCGGCACGGGGTCCGACCGCGGCTCCCGGGTGGCTGCCTGTCGTTCCTCCCGCACCCCTCGACGGCCGGTGCCATGGACCTGCACCCCCCTCATGAAGGCGGTAACCCCCCTATGAAGCACCTCAGACCCGGCAGATTCGGCTTCCGTACGGCACTTGTCGTCGCCGTCGCCACCGCGGGCACTCTCGCGATGGCACCGGCCGCCCCCGCGGTGACCCCAGGCACCGCCACCCTCTCCTTCAACTGCGGCTTCTACGGTTCCGGTACGGGGACGCTCACCGCGACCCAGAACGGCACGGCCGCGACCATCAGCCTCTCCACCTCGGCGATCACCTCACCCATAGCCATCGGTGCGAACTCGGTGGCGTCCACCCTCACACTCACCAAGAACGGCTCCGGGACCACCCAGTTCAGCGGCAAGGCCAACCCGGCGATCCCGGCCGGCAGCCCGGTCTCGACCGGACCGCTCAGCGGTACGGTCGCCGCGGGCGACCGCCTGGAGGCCACCTCCCTGAAGGTCGTGGTGTTCGGCATCACGGCCACCTGCCAGGCCACGTCCAAGCAGTCGCCCGGACCGTTCGTCTTCTGAGCGACGGGCGGGGGCCGGCGGACCCACGCCCGCCGGTCCCCGCCGTACGGTTGCCGCCCGGTCAGCGGGCGTGGCTCACACCTTCCCCGGGCCGCCCCCCGCGCCGGAGGCCTCCCGCTCCGCCCGTGCCAGGTTCGAGCGGCGGTAGGAGTACGTGAAGTAGATGACCATGCCGATCAGGAACCACACCGCGAACCGGACCCAGGTCTGCCACGCCAGGAACGTGATCAGCCAGATCGAGAAGCACACGCCGATCGCCGGCACCACCGGCATCCCCGGCGTACGGAACGTCCGCGGCAGGTCGGGACGCTTGTAGCGGAGCACGATCACCGCGATGCAGACCACCACGAACGCGAGCAGGATGCCGATGTTCGTCAGTTCGGCGGCCTCACCGATCGGCAGGAACCCCGCGATGGCCGCGGAGGCGAAGCCCACGATCCAGGTCACCCGGGTCGGCACATGGTGCTTGGGGCTGGTCTTGGCGAACCACTTCGGCAGCAGACCGTCGCGGCTCATCGAGAACCACACCCGGGTCACCCCGAGCATGAAGGTGAACATGACGGTCAGGATGCCGATGATCGCGCCGACCGCGATGATGTCCGCCAGGCTGCTCAGGCCCACCGATTTGAACGCCGACGAGAAACCGCTCTCCGGGTCGATGTCCTTGTAATTCTGCATACCCGTCAGCACCAGGCAGGCGAGGACATACAGCACCATCGAGATCGCCAGCGAATACAGGATCGCCTTCGGCATATGGCGCTGGGCGTCCTTGGATTCCTCCGCCGCGGTACTCATGGCGTCATAACCGAAGACCGCGAAGAAGACCGTCGCCGCACCGGTGAAAGCGCCGGTCACCCCGAACGGGAAGAACGGCGTGTAATTCCCGGTGTTGATGTGGAAGAAGCCGACCGTGATCACCACGACGACCACCAGGACCTTCAGGCCCACCACGAACGTCTCGAACCGCGCGGCATTCTTGATGCCCAGGGTCAGCAGATAGGCGATCAGCAGACAGAGCACCGCGGCGAACAGATCCACCCGGTGCCCCGGCCCGGTTCCCGGCGCGCCCAGCATCCAGGCGGGCAGATGCACGCCCAGTTCCCCGAGCAGAAAGCCGAAATAGCCCGAGATACCGATCGCGACCACCGCCACGATCGCGGTGTACTCCAGCAGCAGATCCCAGCCGATGAACCAGCCGGCCACCTCACCGAGGACCGCATAGCCGTACGTGTAGGCCGAGCCCGCCTTCGGAATCAGCCCGGCGAATTCGGCGTACGAGAACGCGGCCGCGGCGCTCGCGACGCCCGCGATGAGAAAGGAGATCAGCACCGCCGGGCCGGCCTTCTCGTTCGCGACGGTGCCGGCCAGCGTGAAGATTCCCGCGCCGATGATGCCGCCGACGCCGATGGCGGTCAGCTGCCACAGGCCGAGCGCCCGGGTCAGCTGCTCGCTCGCGGTGCCCTCCGCCTCTTCGATGTGTTCGATCGGTTTACGGCGCAATACGCCCTGTCCCGCGCGCAGGCCCATCGTCATCCCTCCGTACGCTCCGTCGTGGTCCGACGGCGGATCATCATGGACCCTCGGGAGCGACTAAGGAAGGCGACTCCCTAGTACTGCCGGGACTCGCCGGGAGACGTACACGAGAGAGGTGTTCAATCGGCGTCCTCCAGCCGGAATCCGACCTTCAGGCCGACCTGGTAATGGTCGATCTCGCCGTCGACGATATGCCCGCGGACCTGGGTGATCTCGAACCAGTCGAGATTGCGCAGGGTGTCCGAGGCGCGCTTGATGCCATTCCTGACCGCGGCGTCGATGCTCTGCTGGGACGTACCGACGATCTCGGTCACGCGATACGTGCGGTCGGTCACGGTGGTCTCCCTCGTCGGGGCGGCGCTCCGCCCGTCCACTCTCCACCGTGCCTCAGGGCGGCCTGCCCCACCAGCGGAGCGGCGGGCGGCCCGGCGCGCTACGGGACGACGGTGACCGGCCAGCGCCCGGCCTTGACCAGCCGCACCGCGACCGACCCCATGATGCGGTGCCCGGCCGACTCCGAGGCACCGACCACCACCGCGTCGGCCTTCAGATCATCGGCCATCTGCACCATGCCGTTGTACGGGTCGCCGCGCAGCGTGTGGAACTCCCAGCGCACCTGGTATATCCCCTGGAGCCGCTCGGCCGCCCGGCGGATCTCGGCCATCAGCTCCTCGGCCACCTCGTTCGTGGCGTCCCCGACCGGCGCGCCCATCGCCGCACCGGCCGGCAGCACCGGCTGGACATGGACCAGCACCAGCTTCGAGGCCTGCCGCCGCGCCAGCCCCGCCGCATAGGCGGCGGCGCGCCACGACGAGTCGGAGCCGTCGATGCCGACGACGATGACCTTCGGGCCGTCCGTTCCGCGTTCGAACTGCGCGGCTGCGTTCTCCTCCACACCACGGAGGTTATCCGCACACGCGTGCTGCCGGGGTCCGGGGCCGCGTCGTCGCCCCCGCCGCCCGGCCCGGTCAGGCGGGAGCCGGCGGCCAGCTGTCCGCCGACAGCACTCCCAGCACATACGCCCTGGCCACCAGCGCCGTACGGCCCTGTACCCGCCAGCGCCGGGCCAGCCGGGTGAGGTGGTAGTTGACCCCGTCGACCGTCAGCCCGAGCGCCGTACCGATCGACGCCGTGGTCGCGCCGCCCGCGGCCAGCGCCAGGATGCGGGCCTCCACCGGGCTCGCCGAACCGCGCGGCACCGGCGGAGCGTCCTCGCCGACCCGCAACAACGCCAGCAGGGCGGGCGGATGCACCGACGGATCGCCCACCGGATCGACCGTCAGCTCCCCCTCCCGTTCGCCGCCGTCCGAGCCCTCCCGCCAGCGCACCTCCACCGGATAACGCGACCGGCGCCCCAGCCGCAGCGCCTCGGTCAGCCGGTCGAGCTGCGCCTTCGCCCGCGGCTCGAAGAGGTCGAGCAGATTGCGGTCGCGCAGCTGACCCGGTGCCGCGCCCCACTGGGCGGCCATCGCCGGGTTGGCGATCAGCACCGTGCCATCGGCCCGGCACACCGCGATCGGCGTGGGGATACGGTCCAGCAGGATCAGGAAGTAGTTGCGCCAGGGACCGTCCGCGTACGGCCCGGCCGGGTCGAGGTCCGTGCTCTCACAGGCCGGTGCGCCCGCGCCGTCGGTACCGGCGCCCCGTGCGCCGCCGGCAGTCCCGTTGTCCATTGCCTCTTCTCCGGTCCGCGCGCAAGAGCGAGCAGCGAAAAACCACTGCACAATCATGCAGTTGCCCGGGCGCCACCTGCGCAGGGGGGCCCGCACGCTGGAGACATGACCGACACCATCGCCCTCCACAGCGACGAACGCGCCGCCGATGACGGCATTCCGGTGGCCGACCTCACGGACACCGGGATCACCCACACACCCCTCCAGCAGTCCATGGACCTCGCCCGCATCCACGGCCCGTTCTTCAAGCGCAAGTTCGGCGAGCGGGAGACACTGTTCGTCTCCGCGCTCGACCTGGTCACCGAGATCGCCGACGAATCCCGCTTCAGCAAGGGAGTGTCGGTCGTCCTGGAGAACGTCCGGGAGTTCGCCGGTGACGGTCTGTTCACCGCCTACAACGACGAGCCGAACTGGGCCAAGGCGCACGAGGTCCTGATGCCGGCCTTCGCGCTCGGCTCGATGCGTACGTACCACCCCGCGATGCTCAAGGTCGCGCGCCGGGTCATGGCCGCCTGGGACCGGCAGGTCGCCGACGGCACGCCCGTCCAGGTCGCCGACGACATGACCCGGATGACGCTGGACACCATCGGGCTGGCCGGCTTCGGCTTCGACTTCGAGTCGTTCTCCCGCGGCGAGACCCCGCCCCCGTTCGTCGAGGCCATGGTGCGCTGCCTCGAATGGAGCATGACGAAGTTCTCCCGTGACCCCGACGCCGACCACTCCGCGGCGGACGCGGCCTTCCAGGCCGACGCCGACTACCTCGCCGCGGTCGTCGACGAGGTCATCGCCGCCCGCACGGCGAGCGGCGAGAGCGGCGACGACGATCTGCTCGGCCTGATGCTCGGCGCCCGCGGGCAGGAGGACGGCGCGGCGGGCGACGGGCCCACACTGGACCTCGCCAACATCCGCAACCAGGTCATCACCTTCCTGATCGCCGGTCACGAAACCACCTCGGGCGCGCTCTCCTTCGCCCTCTACCACCTGCTCAAGGACCCGCTCGCGCTGCGCATGGTCCAGCGCGAGGCCGACGAGCTGTGGGGCGACCAGGCCGACCCCGACCCGTCGTTCGAGGACATCGGACACCTGCCGTTCACCCGGCAGGTGCTCAACGAGGCGCTGCGGCTGTGGCCCACCGCCGCCGCTTTCACCCGGCAGGCCCATGAGGACACCCTGCTCGGCGGCCGCTACCCGGTGAAGGCGGGGCAGCTGATCACGGTGCTCACCCCGATGCTGCACCGCGACCCCGCCTGGGGCGACAACCCCGAGCTGTTCGACCCCTCCCGCTTCAGCCCGGAGGCCGAGGCGGCCCGCTCACCGCACGCGTACAAGCCCTTCGGGACCGGTGAACGCGCCTGCATCGGGCGGCAGTTCGCGCTCCACGAGGCGACCATGCTGCTCGCCCTGCTCGCGCACCGCTACCGCCTGATCGACCACCGCGACTACCAGCTGCGCATCAAGGAGACGCTGACCCTCAAGCCCGACGGGTTCACCCTCACCCTCGCCGCCCGGACGCCCGCCGACCGGGCCGCGGTCCGCACCGCGCTCGCCGTGCTCCCCGGCGCCGCCGAGCGCACCGGGGACGACGCGGCCACCGACGAGGGGCTGCCGACCCGCGTCCCCCAGGGCACCGGTCTGCTGCTGTTGCACGGCAGCAACTACGGCACCTGCCGCGAGTTCGCCGAGCGGCTCGCCGACGAGGCCACCGGACTCGGCTTCGCCGCCGACGTGGCACCCCTGGACGCCTGCGCCGGCACCCTGCCCGCCGACCGGCCGGTCGTCATCGTCGCCGCCTCCTACAACGGCCGGCCCACCGACGACGCGGCCGCCTTCATCGAGTGGCTCAACACCGCGCAGGACGGCGCCGCGGCGGGCCTGGCGTTCGCCGTCCTCGGCGTCGGCGACCGCAACTGGGCCGCCACCTACCAGCACATACCGACCCTCATCGACGACCGGCTGGCCGCACTCGGCGCCCACCGGCTGCTGCCGCGCGCCGAGGCCGACGCCTGCGGCGACCTCAGCGGCACCGTCAAGGAATTCACCGCGGAGCTGCGTACCGAACTGCTGACGCGGTACGGCGACCCGGCGACCATCGGCGCCGGAGCAGCCGCCCCCGAGGACACCGGCTACACCGTCACCGAGATCACCGGCGGCCCGCTGGACGCGCTCGCCGCCCGCCACGGCCTCGTCCCGATGACCGTCACCGAGGCCCACGACCTCACCGCCGAGGGATGGCCGCGGCCCAAGCGCTTTCTGCGGATCGCCCTGCCGGACGGCGTCGGCCACCGCACCGCCGACCACCTCGCGGTGCTGCCGGCGAACGCCCCGGCCGCCGTCGAGCGGGCCGTACGGGCCCTGGGCGCCGACCCGGACACCGTCCTCGCACTGCACTCCGGCCGCCGCGGACGCGACACCCTGCCGGTCGACCGGCCCCTGACGGTACGCCAACTCCTGACCCACCACCTGGAGCTGGGCCATCGGCCTACGCCGGAACAGGCCGCCGTGCTCGCCGCCCACAACCCCTGCCCGCCCGAGCGCCGGGCCCTGGAGACCCTCGCCGAGGACGACCCGCGCACCCTGATCGAGCTGATCGAGGCGCATCCGGCGCTGCGCGGAGCCCTGCCCTGGCCGGTGCTGCTGGAACTGCTGCCGCCGATGCGCACCCGCCACTACTCGGTGTCGTCCTCGCCCGCCACCGACGCCCGGCACGCCGACCTGATGGTCTCTCTGCTGCCCGGCGGCACCGGCTCGACCTATCTGCACCAAGTGCGGCCCGGCGACACCGTACTGGCCCGCGTCCAGCCCTGCCGGGAGGCCTTCCGCCTCGACCCGGCCGATGACACGCCCGTCATCCTGGTCGCCGCCGGTACCGGTCTCGCGCCGTTCCGCGGCGCCGTCGCCGACCGCGTCGCCGCGGGCCGGCGGTCCCCGGCCCGGCTCTACTTCGGCTGCGACGATCCCGCCGCCGACTTCCTGCACGCCGCGGAGTTCGCCGCCGCCGAAGCCGCCGGCGTCGTCTCCGTACGCCCCGTCTTCAGCGAACGCCCCGAGAACGGCCACCGTTTCGTCCAGCACCGGATCGCCGCCGAGTCCGCCGAGGTGTGGGAACTGCTGCAGGCCGGGGCACGGGTGTACGTCTGCGGGGACGGCAGCCGGATGGCCCCCGGCGTACGGGCCGCCTTCCGCGACCTGCACGGCGCACACACCGGCGCCTCCCCCCAGGAGTCCGAGGCCTGGCTGCGCGAACTGACCGCCTCGGGGCGCTACATCGAGGATGTGTACGCGGCGGGATGAGGCCCGTGGTGGGAGCCGGGGGGCGGACGCCTCACTCCCCGGCGTCCGCCTCCCGCCCCGCCGCCCCCGTGAGGTGCACGACCAGCAGGGCGATCCCGGCGAGGGTGACATTGCGGGTGGCCGCTTCCAGGCCGTTCCAGGCCTTGGACTGCCACATGGCGAACCACTCACCGCCGATGGCGAGGAAGCCCGCGCCGAAGAGCAGGAGCAGCATCAGCAGGCCAACAGTGCTGACCAGCCGGGCGCGTTCGAGTCCGCGCCGGCGCCGCATGCCCCGCGCCCACAGCGCGGTGGCCGCTATCAGCACCAGCGCGGTGAGCGTCTCCCAGGCGATGATGCCCAGATACGCGGCGTTCTGCCAGGTCCGCGAGGTGATGGCCCGCCCCATCAGGTCCGGGTCCTTGAAGGTGGTGTCCATGGCCAGGACGTGCTGGACGAACTGCTGGTTGGTGCCGTAGTCGGTGATGTTGCCGAAGGCGACCAGCGCGATGTAAAGCGCGACGATGCCCGTGAGGGTGGCGGCCGCAAGTGGCAGGCCGGTGCGCGGTATCCGGCGGATGGAGCTTTTGTCGGACATGGGTCCTCCCCGAGTCGGTTGTGTGGTTCGATCTTTGCTCATCCGCTGTCCACAGGGTGCTTCCGGCTGTCCTGAACTCCCGTACGCTGCTGCCCGATCGACCGGGAGACCGACCGGCGACGGGCCGTCGGGCCAGTGGCCGGACGGCTGAGGACCTAGGGGAAGCGGGGAGCATGAACGGGAAGCGTTGTGTGGGAACGGTCGCCGTCGCGGCGGCCGCGGTGATCGCGGCGACCGGGCCGGCGGGCGCCGAGCCGGCCGGGGCGACGTACGGCACCAGCACGTCCGTGGGCGTCCACAACGCCTATGAGAAGGAGAAGTACCCGTACTTCGCGGATGCCCTGGACTCCGGCGCCGCACTGCTCGAACTCGACCTCTGGACCAACGGCCTGGGCCGGTCCTTCCGGGTCTCGCACAGCAACCCGCTGGGGAACAGCAGCAACTGCGAGGGCGCCGCGAACGCCTCGGAGCTGCGCACCAAGCGCCGTGACCAGGACTTCGCCGGCTGCCTCGCCGATGTGCGGGCCTGGCACGACGCGCATCCCGGCCACCGTCCGATCCTGTTCAAGATAGAGATGAAGGACGGCTTCAACGCCAAGGGCGGCCGCGGACCGGCCGAGTTCGACGCGCTGGTGCGCGAGAAGCTGGGGGACGCCGTCTACGGCCCCGGCGACCTCACCGCCGGACACGCCACCCCTGACGAGGCGGTACGGGCCGACGGCTGGCCCTCGCGCGCCGACCTGGCCGGCAAGTTCCTGATCGAGCTGATACCCGGCACCGTCGAGGAGAAGAACCCGTTCGACAAGCTGTGGACGGACGTGGAGTACGCCGGCCACCTCAAGAACCTCGCGGCACAGGGGAAGCTGGACCGGTCGACGGCCTTCCCCGCGGTGCACGGTGCCGCTCCCGGCGACCCCCGGGAGCGCTACCAGGACCCCGCGCTGCGCCCCTGGTTCGTGGTCTTCGACGGTGACGCCGCGACCTATCTGAACGGCAGCATAGACACCGCCTGGTACGACTCCCGGCACTACCTGCTCATCATGACCGACGCCCACAACGTGCCGCCGGTCATCGACGGGACCCACCCGACCGAGGCGGAGGCGCTGGCCAGGGTCCGGCAACTCGCCGCCGCACACGCGAGCTTCGCCACCGCCGACTGGTATCCGCTGCCGTCCGTCCTCAAGACCGTGGTGCCACGGGGGGCCTGACGGCGGACGCGTTTGCCCCGGAGCCGGGCCGCTCGGCCCGCGGCGCCGGTGCCGCGATGGCCCGTCGGTAGAGCGCGGCCACATCCGTGCCGAACCGGCTGCTGTACGAGACGAAGTCGTCCCCGCCCTCGTCGAGACCCCCTATCACCCCGATCAGCGCACCGGTCCCGGTGACCGGGTCGAGGTCGGTGAGCATCGGCCCGCCGCTGGTCCCGTTCGGGAACCCCGGGCAGGTGAAGCGGAGTTGCGCGGGGCCCTGGGCGTCCGCCGTGTGCCGGCAGCTGACCGGCGCGTCCCGGTCCTCGGGATAGCCGGTCAGCTGGGCCGCGCGCCCCGCCGGTGCGTCGAAGCGGATGCGTTCGGCACCGGTGAGGTCCGCGATCCGGCCACCGGCCCGGCCGGCCCTGCGGACCCGCAGGAACGCCACATCGTGATCCGGGTCCCGGTCGCTGATCCAGCGCGGGTCGACCTGTATCCGGGTCGGCACCCACAGCCCGTACGGCGCGATCCCGTCGTGCAGACCGGGCGCGAACACCAGCCGGGTCCGGAAGCCGTCGTCGTGCACACAGTGCGCGGCGGTGGCGATGAGGTCGCCGCCCGGCGACTGCACCACGCTGGCCGTGCAGTGGTGGACCGGATCGCCGTTACCGTCGGGGGAGAAGAGCGCGCCGATCGCCGGCGAGGCGGCCGCCGGGGCCGCCAGCAGGGGCCGGGACGCCGACAGCGGGGCCGCCATGACGCTGCCGTGCCGTGCGGTCACCACCGGGCCGGGCTGCTCCTTGTAGGGCCCGGCGAGCACCGCGGCGGCGGCCCGGTCGCCGTCGGCCCGGGTCGCAAGGTAGGCGCCGGTGGCGGAGTCCCCGGGGGCCAGGAACGGATCGCGGGACGGTGAACCCGGAGCCAGCACCGCACTGCCCATGGCCACGGTCAGCACCGCGAGCGCCAGGGTCACCCGCAGCGGAACGCCGGGCCGGCCACGGCCCGTGCAGGCGGCTCCGCCAGGACCCGGGCAGCCCCCGGCCACCGGTGCCCCGGTGCCCTCGGCCGCCCGTCCGGCGCTGTCCGCCGGTACGGTCCCGCGTTCGCTCGTCTCCACCAGCCGCCGCCTCGCCGCATCAGCCGGCACCACCCCGTCGGAACACAGGACGACACCGGATCCAGACATTTCACCCAGTCTGATGCAGGGGTGGCCGCTGTGGTTCGGTCACCCGGCCGCCTCATTGCGTAACAGCGGCGCGGAGCACCGGGAAATCCCCCCGGGAGACCTGCGATCCGGGGCCCCGGCGGGCCGTCGCGCGGACAGCGTGAGTGCGCCGCCCGCCCGTCATCCGCTAGGCCGGTCGGGTGATCCAGGAGGTACCGCGGGAGCCGCCGGCCGGCTTCATGCCGCCCGCCGCAGCCGCCGCCCCGCGAGGTTGTGCCCGATCAGCGTCTCGGCCAGACCGAACTCGTTCGGGAAGTCCATCGGCACGATGCCCAGGCCCCGCCAGCCGCTCCCCTCCGAGCCCGTCAGCAGCTTCTTGACCTGCGGGTTGAGGCGGTCGGCGTTGGAGCGGGGCGGGAGCAGGGCGGCGGTGCTGACGTAGTTGACGAACAGCTTGCCGGGCTGGGTGACGGCCTTGCGGAACTGGGCCTCGATCTTCGGGTACTTCCCGAACGGCTCCGCCATGTAGTCGTCCTGGATGTCGAACAGCTGCGGATCGGCGTAGCGGACGCCGCCCAGGCCGTCGGAGTCCGCCAGCAGCACGACCCTGCCGCGGGCCTGACCCAGCGTCGGCAGACCGGCGTCGAGCCGGAACAGCGACCGGTAGCCCTTGTCGTCCAGGTATATGCCGAAGATCCGGCGGAACTCCTCGGCGGAGACCTCCGAGTACTCCTGCTTGACCCGCATCAGCACGGTCTCCGAGGGGTGCGCCCGCAGGAACGCCCGGCAGGCGTTGAGCACATCGCCGAACATCAGCTCCTGGTAGAAGGCGCCGTGATGGATGGCGAAAACGTTGTCGATGGCGCGGCAGCGGACGTCCAGAAACCGTATTCCGGAAGCAAGTTGGGCGTCGATGGCGGTGTTCTGGCAGGCCACCCAGGGGCCGCCCCGCCGCGCGCCGGAGTCATGGGTGCCGGGGACGGTCAGCCGCTGCACGGGGGTGTCGTCGCCCAGCGCCGCCATCCAGTCCGCCACGGACACCGCGGGCGCCCGGCGTTCCGCGGCGCCGGCCGTGAACTGGCCGCTGCCGGCGCCCGCCAGCACCCCGGCGGCCGTCAGCCCGGCCGCGCCCCTGAGGAATCCCCGTCGATCCAGCACCGGTCCCATGCCGCTTCCCCTGCCCGTCGAGTCTGCGTGCGTGCGCACCGGTCGTCCGGTGCGCGTCCGTGGTCGGGGCATCGAACCACATCGGACGCGCGCACGGCACCCGGCCGGCGGACCCCGCAGGTCACACCGGCCGGGACGTGGCTGAGATCAGATCCGGAAGGACAGTGACAGCGCGAAGCGGTCCGTGCTGTCCGTCCACCAGTTCTTCAACTCCAGCCCGGCTGCCGCGAGTTCGGAGCGTACGCCCTCCTGGCGGAACTTCGCCGAGACCTCGGTGCGCATCTCCTCGCCCGCCCCGAAGGGAACCGCCAGGTCCACTCCGGGGATCTTGACGGTCAGGTCCTTCCGGGCCCGGAGCCGCATCTCGATCCACTCCTCTTCGGCGTTCCACCGCGCGACATGGTCGAAGTCCGCCGGGTCGAAGTCACCGCCCAGCTCGCGGTTGATGACCTCCAGGACGTTCTTGTTGAACGCGGCCGTCACGCCCTGCTGATCGTCGTACGCGGCGACCAGCGTGGCCTCGTCCTTCACCAGGTCGGTGCCGAGCAGCAGCGCATCGCCCGGGGACAGCATGGCGTGCACGGAGTGCAGGAACGCGGAGCGCTCCTCGGGGAGCAGATTGCCGATCGTCCCGCCGAGGAAGGCGAGCAGCCGCGGACCGGGCGTCTGCGGGAGTTCGATGCCCTGCTGGAAGTCGGCGACCAGTGCGTGCACGGTCAGCCCGGGGTGCTCGGTGAGCAGCGCCTCGCCCGCCGCGGCCAGCGCGGATTCGCTGACGTCGATCGGGAGATAGGTGTGCAGCCCGGTGAGCGCGCCGATGAGGTGGCGGGTCTTGTCGGACGAGCCGGAGCCCAGTTCGACCAGGGTGCGCGCCTGGGTGGCCGCGGCGATGTGGTCGGCGCGGGTGAGCAGGATCTCCCGCTCGGCCCGCGTCGGGTAGTAGTCGGGCAGCTTGGTGATGTCCTCGAACAGCTCGCTGCCGCGGGCGTCGTAGAACCATTTCGGCGGCAGTTGTTTGGGGGTACGGGACAGGCCCTGGCTGACATCGGCGCGCAGCGCGGCCGCGGTGGCGTCGGCAGGGAGGGTGCGGGTGATGTTGAGGGGGCTCACGTGACGGGCTCCTTGAGCGGGGTGAGATGGACCTCGGTGCGGGTGGCCCGCAGCAGGGTGCGGTCGGGGACCTCGGTCCAGTGGGGGGAATCGTCGTACGGTTCGGAGGCGACGACCGTGCCGCCTCCGGGAAGGGACCGGTGGCACAGCGTGTCGCCCCAGGCGGTGGCGGCGATCGTGGTGCCGTCGGTGAGCAGCAGATTGAGCCGGGAGCCGGGAGCCGCCCCGGCGACCGCCGCGACGGTGCCGGCCAGCGCCTCGCCCAACTCGTCGCCGCGCGCCAGCCGGTGCAGGACCAGGGCCCACAGGAACGCCGCGTCGCAGCGGGCCGGCAGCCGCAGCAGCTCCTCCGGCGGCAGCTCGGCGGCCAGCGGGGCGAGCACGTCCGGCCAGCCGGCCACCGCGCCGTTGTGGCTGAAGAGGTAGCGGCCGGTGGCGTACGGCGCGGCCGCGGCCTCGGCGTCCGCCCCGGCCACGGTGGCGTCCCGGACGGCGGCGAGCAGTGCGCCGGTGCGCACCACCCGGGCCAGGTCGGGCAGCAGGTCGTCGCCCCAGATCGGCCCGGCCCGCCGGTAGCGCGCGGGCACCGGGTCGCCCGGCGCGTACCAGCCGACGCCGAACCCGTCGGCGTTGACCGTGCCGTGCCGCTGTCGGCGGGGCGCCCACGACTGCTGATAGAGGCTGTGCGGCGGGGCGAGCAGCAGTTGGCCGAAGGGTATCTCCGGTCCCAGATAAGCGAGATGACGGCACATCAGGCAGCGGCCTCCTGGCGCGGTGGGGGCGCGGTCCTCATGCGTCCGCCGTCGGGTCGGCGTCCTGGGCGGTGCGGAACCCGGAGAAGATCTGCCGTCGGACCGGGAGGTCCCAGTTGCGGAAGGTGCCCCGGCAGGCGACCGGGTCGACCGCGAACGAACCGCCGCGCAGGACCTTGTACGCGTCGCCGAAGAACACCTCGGAGTACTCCCGGTAGGGGAAGGCGGCGAAGCCCGGGTACGGCAGGAAGTCGCTCGCCGTCCACTCCCACACATCGCCGATCAACTGCCGTACGCCGAGCGGCGACTGTCCGTCCGGGTAGCTGCCGATGGGGGCGGGCCGCAGATGCCGCTGGCCGAGGTTGGCGTGCGCGGGTGTGGGGTCCTCGTCGCCCCAGGGGTAGCGCCGGGCCCGGCCGGTCGCCGGGTCGTGGCGGGCGGCCTTCTCCCACTCGGCCTCGGTCGGCAGCCGCCGCCCGGCCCAGCGTGCGTAGGCGTCCGCCTCGTACCAGCTCACATGCAGCACCGGCTCGTCCGGCGGCACCGGCTCGGTCACCCCGAACCGCCGGCGCAGCCACTGGCCGCCGTCGCGCTTCCAGAAGAGCGGGGCGCGCAGCTTGTGCTCCTGCACCTGCGCCCAGCCGGCCGCGGCCCACCAGCGTGGGTCCTCGTAACCGCCGTCCTCGATGAACCGCTGGTAGGCGCCGTTGCTGACGGGTGTGGTGTCGATCCGGAAGGCGGGCACCAGCCGGCGGTGGGCGGGCCGCTCGTTGTCCAGCGCCCAGGGCTCGGTGGACGTGCCCATGGTGAACGGGCCACCGGGGACCAGGACTTCGGCCGGAAGGATGTCTGCGGAAACCACCAACGGCTCCGCCTCGCTGAGCACCGGGGGCCCGACACGCAGTTGATGGGTGATGAGCATGGTCTCGTCGTGCTGCTGCTCGTGCTGCGCGATCATGCCGAAGGCGAAACCGGAGTCGAGCAGCGGACCGCCGTGCAGCGGGGCGCTCTCCAGGACGTCCAGCACCCGGCCGCGGACCTCGGCGACATAGCCGTGTGCCTCGTCGGGGGCCAGCAGCGGCAGCGAGGGCCGCTCGGCGCGCGGGTGCTCGAAGGCGTCGTAGACGGAGTCGATGTCGGGGCGCAGCGGATCACGGCCGCCGACGGTGCGCAGCAGCCACTGCTCCTCCTGGTTGCCTATGTGGGCCAGGTCCCAGACCAGCGGGGACATCAGCGGGGAGTGCTGGGCGACGAGGTCGGGGTGCTCGACGCAGGTGGTCAGCAGACGGGTGCGGTCGCGGGCGGCGAGCAGCGCCGAGGCGGCGCGCTCACGAAGCAGCTCGGGATCGGGGGTCACTGGCTTTCCTTCCCAACGAGGGGATCGCCCTCCGCGGCGTACAGGGCGTCGAGATGGTCGTCCGCGGGGCAGCGGCCGCGTGCCACATAGCGTTCGGTGAACGCCGCGACCGCCGCGCGCACCTCGGGGGAGGCCCCCAGACGCGGCAGGGCCTCCTGCGCGGCGGAGAAACAGGCCGTCGCGGCGGTGCGCAGCTCCGGGTCGGTCAGCCCCGCGCGCGCGGCGTGCCGCCACAGCGGATTGCGCGGTGCGGGCCGCGAACCTGCCGTCTCCGCAAGGGGTTTGACGATGCGGTAGGCCCGTTCCGTCGCTTCCGGGTCGTCGAACAGCGCGGCCGTGACGGCCAGCGGCACGATCCAGCCGGCATCGCCCGACTGCGCGTCGATCATGCGCAGCTCCAGATGGCCGCGCGGCCGCACGGGCGGGAAGAGCGTGGTGACGTGGTAGTCCAGATCCTCCCGGGTGGGCGGTCTGGGGACGCCGGTGCGGACCCACTCGCGGAAGGTGAGCCCC
The DNA here is from genome assembly GCF_042746015.1 of Streptomyces sp. NPDC058773. Taxonomy (NCBI): domain Bacteria; kingdom Bacillati; phylum Actinomycetota; class Actinomycetes; order Kitasatosporales; family Streptomycetaceae; genus Streptomyces; species Streptomyces sp. NPDC058773. Next base: position 231,014 of record NZ_JBHYPE010000006.1, on the reverse strand, counting down.
TCCGGAGCGTCCCATCGCCCGTCCTCGGAGCGGATGCACATCACCGGGGCGTCCAGGACGTAGCGCGCCCAGGCGGTGCGCGGGTCCGGCCCCGTGGGCGGGGCGAGCGTACGGGCCGGGTCGAGCTGTGACCAGATGACCTGGCGGGTGGTGCGGTACCCGGTGGGGCAGCTCTCGCTGATCGGCGAGTTGGCGAACGCCGCGGCCAGCACCGCGCCCAGCAGATGGGCCAGCAGCCAGCGCCGGCCGTATCCGAGCGGTCCCGGCTCCTCGTGGCCGGCGTCCACACACACCTGCACGGACGCGGTGGCGCACATCATGGACCGCCCGGCGGAGCCCCAGCGGTCGAAGTACGCCTCCATGGCGTTGTAGCGGGGATCGGTCAGCACCCGGCGCGGCGGGTGCCAGGGATTGTGGCCGTGACCGGCCAGACCGAGGCCCATGGCCAGCATGGCGGGCCGGACCAGCGCGAGATCGGCGGAGACCGTCTCGATGCACTCGGCCAGGGAGATGGCGGGCTGTGAGCTGAGCTCCAGCTGGCCGCCGGGCTCGAAGGTCAGCAGGGAGGTGAGGGGCAGGGCGCGCAGGGCGGTGGCCGCGCTCTGCAGTCGGGCCGGTTCGACCGGACATCGGGGGTTGCGCGCATCGTGGACGAGCCATTCGATCTCCACGCCGAGACGGCGCGGCGGGCCCGTTTTGAAGCATATTCCGCGCAGATGAGCTTCCAGTTCCGCTTCCGATACCGCAGGTCGTACGGGCATGGAGTCCCTCTCCCTGGTGGGTGGCGGCAGGAGTGCCGCCCTCCACCTAATCGGCTGCGCGCGATGCGCTCAAGGGCGCGTCCGCGCCGCGGGCGGCGGGACGGGCTCCCACCGGGCGAGGGGGACGGCCGGACCGGGGGACCGCCGGACGGTGCCGCGGCGCCTCCTCGGCGCCAGGGCGGCCTTCCCGCCCGCCGCACGGCTCCGGGACCGGAGCGGCGGGCGGTGGAGGGGGCCGGGAGAGGGGTACGACCGTTCGAGTGAGTGCGGGGCGGGGCGCGGTTTGCCGCCCCGGGCGGACCGCTGCGTCAGGAGCCGGGCGCGCCCGGCCGCCCGCGCCGCGTCACTGGCGGTAGCCCGCCAGGAAGCGTCCGATCCGGCTGATCGCCGCGTCCAGATCATCGGCGCGCGGGAGGGTGAGGATGCGGAAGTGGTCCGGGCGCGGCCAGTTGAAGCCGGTGCCCTGGACCACCTGGATCTTCTCCCGCAGCAGCAGATCGAGGACGAACTTCTCGTCGTCGTGGATCTTGTGTACGGCGGGATCGAGGCGGGGGAAGGCGTAGAGGGCGCCCTTGGGCTTGACGCAGGAGACGCCCGGGATCTCGTTCAGCCGCTCCCAGGCCCGGTCCCGCTGCTCGCGCAGCCGGCCGCCCGGCAGCACCAGGTCCTCGATGCTCTGCCGGCCGCCGAGTGCGGCCTGGATGGCGTACTGCGCGGGGGCGTTCGGGCACAGCCGCATGGAGGCGAGGGTGCCCAGGCCCTCCAAATAGTCGGCGGCGTGCTCCTTGGGGCCGGTGACCACCAGCCAGCCGGAGCGGAAACCGGCCACGCGGGAGGACTTGGACAGGCCGCTGAACGTCAGGCAGACCAGGTCGGGAGCGAGCACCGCGGCGTGGTGGTGGACCGCGTCGTCGTACAGGATGCGGTCGTAGATCTCGTCGGCGAAGACCATCAGCCCGTGGCGCCGGGCGAGATCGAGCATCCCGTCGAGCAGTTCGCGCGGATAGACCGCTCCGGTGGGGTTGTTGGGGTTGATGATGACCATCGCCCGGGTGCGGTCGGTGATCTTCGAGGCGAGGTCGTCGAGGTCCGGCAGCCAGTCCGCGGACTCGTCGCAGAGGTAGTGCACGGGTTTGCCGCCCGCCAGTGAGGTGACCGCCGTCCAGAGCGGGAAGTCGGGGGCCGGGATGAGGACCTCGTCGCCGTCGTCGAGGAGGGCCTGCACCGCCATCGAGACGAGTTCGGAGACGCCGTTGCCGAGGTAGATGTCCTCGACGCCCACGTCGGGCAGTCCGCGCTGCTGGTAGTGCTGGGCCACCGCACGGCGGGCCGAGAGGATGCCCTTGGACTCGGTGTAGCCGTGTGCGCGGGAGAGGTTGCGCATCATGTCCTGGAGGATCTCGTCCGGGCACTCGAAGCCGAACAGCGCCGGATTGCCGGTGTTCAGCCGCAGCACGCTGTGGCCCGCCTCCTCCAGCGCGTCCGCGTGCTCGATCACCGGCCCGCGGATCTCGTAGCAGACGTCGGCCATCTTGCTGGACTGCTTGAACTGCATGCGGTGGCCTCCCGGTCCCTCGCTCACCGCGCGGCGCGGCAGCATTCGACACAACGTACTTGGTTTTACCAAGCCGGTACTTGGAAAGTCCAACCTCTGTCTATGCTGGTGTCATGCCGCGCCGAAGCTATGACCAGTACTGCGCCGTCGCCCGAGCCCTGGACGCCGTCGGCGACCGCTGGACGCTCCTGATCGTCCGGGAACTGCTGGGCGGCCCCCGGCGTTACACCGATCTGCACGCCGACCTGCCGGGCGTCAGTACCGACATGCTCGCCTCCCGGCTCAAGGACATGGAGCGGGACGGCCTGGTCACCCGCCGTCGGCTCGCCCCGCCCGGCGCCGCCTTCGTCTACGAACTCACCGGCCGCGGGCGCGCGCTGCTGCCCGCGCTCACCGCCCTCGCCGACTGGGGAGCGCCCGCTCTCGACGAGCGGCGCCCGACGGACGCGGTACGGGCCCACTGGTTCGCGGTTCCCCTCATGACGAGGCTGGCCCGGCACTTCACGGACGGCGTCGACGTGGTCGATATCGCCCTGGACGAGGGGGAGTTCCATGTCGTCCTCCGCGGCGACGGGCCGGAGGCCGGCGGCCCGGAGGGCGGGGCCCGTTACGCGGACGGTCCGGCCGAGCGCCCTGATGTCCGGCTGCGCATGGACACCGCGACCTGCGCCGCGCTCGCGTACGGTCGCCTTTCCCTCGCGCGGGGGATCGAATCCGGCCGGATCGTGGTCACGTTGCCCGAGGGGTCCGGTGAACGGCAGCGACGGAAGAGGACGACAACGGCATGACGACGCGCCCCCTGGCGGTCTTCGACCTGGACGGCACGCTCGCCGACTCCGGCCACCGCCGGCATCTGCTGCAGCGCACCCCGAAGGACTGGCGGGCCTTCTTCGCGGCGGCCACCGAGGACCCTCCCCCATGCCTTAAGGGCATGGGAGGTACCCCCACCCCGCCGAGGGGGTGGCCCTGGCCCTGCGCAGCACCGAGGACTGCGACGACGATGAACTCGTCTGCGACGCCTGCGAGGAAGCCGGCTTCCGGGTCGTCCGGGCGCGGTGGGCCACCCCGTCCGAGACCCTGAAGGACGCCCAGCAGCGGGCCGGACGCACGTAGCGCCCGAGCCGCCGGGTCCTTTGCGCCGGCCCCGGTCCGCCCGGCCCGCGTCCGCCCGGCCCCCGGCCGCGTCCGTTCGGCGGAACTGACGATACGTCAGGAGCGGGACCGGGTAGCGCTCGGGAAATGGATCATGTATCAGGAACCCGGGCGCGCACCGGGGCGGCGCTACTGCTGGCCATGGCATTGCTCACCGGGCTCTGGGCCCCGGCGTCCGCGGCGACCAAGGAACCCCGCAGCTCCGGGCGTACCGGATCGGCCTGGCTGCCCTACTGGGGTGATGTCGACGCCGCCTACCGCGACGCGCTCCGGCACGCCTCCCAGCTGCACACCGTCAGCCCGTTCTGGTACGAGACCTCCGACGACACCACCGTCAAGGGTCATCAGGGCGCGGGGCGGCGCGACATCATCGACGGGCTGCACGACGCCGGGATCGATGTCGTGCCGACCGTGACCGAGACCCTCGGTGCCGGGAAGATGGCCGCGCTGATGCACGATCCCGACCGGCGGCGGGACCATGTCGACACCCTGCTGGACCTCGTCGACAGCCGTTCCTACGACGGGCTCGACCTGGACTACGAGGCGATGGCCCTCACCGGCGACCGCGAGGACCGCGACCGGGTGCGGACCGGCTACAACAAGCTCGTCGAGGAACTGTGCGCGCGGCTGCACGACGAGGACAAGCAGTGCGTGGTCACGGTGCTGGCCCGGGTCCGCGGCAGCGGCCAGGCCTTCGACTACGAGCGGCTCGGCCGGTACGTCGACGGGTTCCGCATCATGGGCTACGACCTGCACTGGTCGGGCGGCGACGCGGGCCCGCTCTCCGCCAAGGACTGGTACGACGCGTTCCTGCGCTACGCCACCGGCACCGTCCCCCGGCACAAGATCGAGGTGGCCTTCCCGGGCTACGGCTGGGACTGGGTCAGCGGGGTCACCGGCCATGCCGCCCATGTGACCTGGAAAGAGGCCGAGGCGCTGCGCGAGCGGGAGGGTGCGGAGTACCACTTCGACGAGGAGTCCGGCACCCCGCACTTCAGCTACCGCAAGAACGGCGAGCGGCACGAGGTCTGGTACCAGGACGGGCGCGGCGTCCGCGAGCAGCTGCCGCTGCTGAGGAAATACGGGGTACGGGGCACCGGCCTGTGGGCGCTGGGCTTCGAGGACCCGGACTTCTGGTCCGCGCTCCGCGACGCCTAAGGGGTGTCGAGGCGCCGCCCCGGTCGCCCCTGTCCCTCCCTGTCGTCCCGGTCTCCGCCGCCCCGCCGTCTGTCACCCCGTGCCTTTCGGTGGTGTGGCGGAGACTGTTCCCTGACGGATACCGACCGCTTAGTATGTCGCTGGCGAGGGGCCGGTGCGCTCTTCGCCCACCCGCGTATCCGAGTCTGTGGAGGCACCAGGTGAAGGCATGGCGCGTACACGAGAACGGCGAGCCGCGTGCGGTGATGCGGCTGGAGGAGGTGCCGGACCCGCAGCCGGGACCGGGGCAGCTCCTGCTGCGGGTACGGGCCGCCGGCGTCAACTTCCCGGACGCACTGCTGTGCCGCGGCCAGTACCAGGTGCGGCCGCCACTGCCGTTCACGCCGGGCGTGGAGATCTGCGGCGAGGTGCTCGCCGCGGGGGAGGGCGCGGCCGGTGCGGCCGGGGCACGGGTGCTGGCCCAGCCGCCGCTGCCGGACGGCGGCTTCGCCGAACGCGTGGTCGTCGACGCGGCGACGGTGCGCCCGGCGCCCGAGGCCCTCGACGACGCCGAGGCCGCCGCGCTGCACATCGGCTACCAGACCGGCTGGTTCGGACTGCACCGCCGCGCCCGGCTCCAGGCGGGCGAGACCCTGCTCGTGCACGCCGCGGCGGGCGGCGTCGGCAGCGCCGCCGTACAGCTCGGCAAGGCCGCGGGCGCCACGGTCATCGGCGTCGTGGGCGGCGCCGACAAGGCTCGTACCGCCCGCGAACTGGGCTGTGACCTCGTCCTCGACCGGCGCTCCGACGACCTCGTCGCCGCCGTGAAGGACGCCACCGGCGGCCGCGGCGCGGATGTCGTCTACGACCCGGTCGGCGGCGAGGCGTACGCCAAGTCCGTCAAGTGCATCGCCTTCGAGGGCCGGATCGTGGTCGTCGGCTTCGCCGGCGGTGCCGTCCCCACCCCGGCCCTCAACCACGCGCTGGTGAAGAACTACGCGATCCTGGGCCTCCACTGGGGCCTGTACACCACCAAGGACCCGGCCGCCGTCGACGCCTGCCACGAGGAACTCACCAAACTCGCCGACCGGGGCGTCATCAAGCCGCTGATCGGCGGCCGGGTTCCGCTGGAGGAGGCCGCCGACGCCGTCCAGCGGGTCGCCGACGGCACCTCCGTCGGCCGGCTCGTGGTCATCCCCGGAGCGGGGGAGGCCCGATGACCGACGCCGACGACCTGCGCCGGCGCACCGCCGAACTGCTCGCCGCGCACCCTCCCGCCACGACGGACCGGCTGGAGTTCCTGCGCGCCCGCTTCGACGCCGGGCTGGCCTGGGTGCACTTCCCCCAGGGGCTCGGCGGACTGGACGCGCCACGCTCCCTCCAGGCAGTGGTGGACGCCGAGTTGGCGGTCGCGGGAGCCCCCGACAACGACCCCGGCCGGATCGGCATCGGCCTCGGCATGGCCGCGCCGACGATCCTGCGCTTCGGCACCGACGAGCAGAAGCAGCGCTTCCTGCGCCCTCTGTGGACCGGCGAAGAGGTCTGGTGCCAGCTCTTCAGCGAACCGGGCGCGGGCTCCGACCTGGCGGCCCTGGCGACCCGCGCGGTGCGGGACGACGGGGGAGACTGGACCGTCGACGGCCAGAAGGTCTGGACGTCCAGCGCGCACCTCGCCCGCTGGGCGATCCTGATCGCCCGCACCGACCCCGACGTCCCCAAGCACCGCGGCATCAGCTACTTCCTCTGCGATATGACCGACCCCGGCGTCGAGGTGCGGCCGCTGCGGCAGATCACCGGCGAGGCCGAGTTCAACGAGGTGTTCCTCACCGGCGTCCGGATTCCCGACGCCCACCGTCTCGGCACGGTCGGCGAGGGCTGGAAGGTCGCCCGGACCACGCTGATGAACGAGCGGGTCGCCATCGGCGGCGCCCGTATCCCCCGCGAGGGCGGCATGATCGGCATCGCCGCCGCCGACTGGCGCGGCCGCCCCGAACTGCGCACCCACGCTCTGCACCAGCGGCTGCTGAAGCTATGGGTGGACGCCGAGGTCGCCCGGCTCACCGGCGAGCGGCTGCGGCAGCAGTTGTCCCCCGCTCTCAACTCCGTTCGAGCGGGAGGTGCCCCCATGGGCCAGCCCGGCCCCGAGGGCAGCGGCATGAAGCTGGCCTTCGCCCGGCTCGCCCAGGAAATCAGCGGCTGGGAGGTGGAGTTCCTCGCCGAGGACGGACTGACCTACGACGACTGGACGATGCGCCGCCCCGACGGCGTCGACTTCACCGGACGCGAGGCCGGCTACCGCTATCTGCGCGCCAAGGGGAACTCCATCGAAGGAGGCACCTCGGAAGTGCTGCTCAACATCGTCGCCGAACGCGTGCTGGGGCTGCCGCCCGAGCCGCGTACCGACAAGGACGTCGCGTGGAAGGACCTCCCCCGATGACCGACGGGATCACCCTGCCCGGCGCCGACCCCGACCTCCTGTATTCCGAGGACGAGAACGCGCTGCGCGCCGCCGTACGCTCGCTGCTCGCCGACCGTAGTGATCCGGCCACCGTGCTCGCCGGCCTGGAGTCGGATGTCGCCTACGACACCGGCCTGTGGCACGCCCTGGCCACCGAGATCGGCACCGCGGGCCTGCTGGTGCCCGAGAAGCTCGGCGGTGCGGGCGCCAGTGCCCGCGAGGCCGCCGTCGTGCTGGAGGAGACCGGCCGCTCCGTCGCGCCCGTCCCCTATCTGACCAGCGCGGTCCTCGCGGTGACCGCCCTGCTCGGCTGCGATCACGACCGGGCGGACGTCGCGGTGCCGCTCACCGCGCTCGCCGAGGGCCGCACCGTCGGTGTGCTCGCGGTCCCGCTGCCCACCGCTCCCGGCGGGCTCACGGCACCGGCGTCCGTACGGGCCGATGCGAGCGGCGCCCTGACCGGCCGGGTGACCTCGGTCGCCGACGCAGCGGGCGCCGAACTCCTGCTCGTCCCGGCCGAGGGGCCCGACGGCCCGGCCCTCTACGCGGTGGCGGCCGCGGCGGACGGCGTGCGCGTCGACACCGTCACCCCGCTCGACCTCACCCGCCCCCTGGGCCACGTCACCCTCGACGGTGCCCGGGGCCGTCTGCTGGCCGGCGGGGACCGGGCCCGCGCCGCCGTCGACCGCGCCCTGCTCACCGGCGCCGGACTGCTCGCTTCGGAGCAACTGGGCGTCGCCGAATGGTGCCTGACCGAAACCGTGCGCCACACCGCCGAGCGCACCCAGTTCGGCCGCCCCGTCGGCTCGTTCCAGGCGCTCAAGCACCGGATGGCGGCGCTCTGGCTGGAGGTGGCCTCGGCCCGCGCCGCCGCCCGTAACGCCGCCGACGCGCTCGCCACCGGCAGCCCCGACGCCCCGGTGGCGGTGGCCGTCGCCCAGGCGTACTGCGCGCCGGTGGCGGTCCGTGCCGCCGAGGAGTGCGTCCAGCTGCACGGCGGCATCGGCATGACCTGGGAGCACCCGGCCCATCTGTTCCTCAAGCGGGCCAAGAGCGATGAACTCGCCCTCGGCTCGCCGGGACGGCACCGGGACGCCCTGGCGGGGCTGGTCGGGATCCCCGCGCCGTAGAGCCCGTCCGCCGGTCCGCCGGTCGCCCACTGGTCGGTCCACCGGCCCGGTGCGGCCGGTGGCGGCGGTCAGTCGGTGATGGCGAAGGTCCGGCTGAAGCCGCTGACCGCGCCGTCGGCGGTGGCCACCTCCAGGAAGTAGCGCTTGCCCGGCGCCACCCTGGGCAGCGTCACCAGCGTCTCGCCGGTCCGCCCTTCACCGGCCCGGGTCGCGACCAGCGCCACCCGCTCCGACTCGCCCTGGCCGGTCGCCGTGCGCAGCCAGATGTCCACCTGCTCGCCGGTGCTGTTGTTCCAGGCCACCGAGAAACTGCCGTGCGCCTTGTAGTCGACGCCGGGCGCCGGGGCGGTCACCTCGATCCGCCCCGTCGTCGGCGAGGCGAACTCCTCGGGCTCCGCCGTCCCCTCCGGGCCGGCCGCGGGGGCGGCGCCCGCGCCGAGGGCGGAGGTGGCGGCCCGCGCGGCCGAGCCCGCATGGCCGGAGGCGGCGGCCATCGCGCCGCCCGCCGCGGGACCGCTCTTCCCGGTGTCCGGGTGCGTCGGCGCCAGCGAGATCACCAGTATGCAGCCGACGGCCGTGGTGGCGACGGCGACGGCCAGATTGGTGGCCATCGAGGTGGCCCTGCACATCGTTCCTCGTTTCGTCGGCGGGGGTGGCGAGCCGAACATCCCCGGCACTCCGGGCGTCAAAAACGACGCGCTGAGCGATCACCTGGATGGCCAGCTCCGGCGCGACAGCCCCCTGGACACCGGGGAGAATCCACCGCTCCGGACCGCATCGGGCGCGGCTTCGGTGATGTCCTGAAAGTGCGGTTCGGGTAGCGTCGAACACATGAAGACCGCAACGCGTCGTGCGCTGATCGGACCAGTCCTCCTGCTGGTGGCCGCGCTGCTGGCGGTGGCCGCCGCGATGGCACCGGGGGCCCGTGCCGCCGGTGGGCTCGACGAGGCCGCGGCGGCGCTCGGGAAGGGCCCGGTCTACGTCGATCCCCGCGCCGCCGACCTGCTCTCCGACGCCCAGGCCGACGCACTGGCCAAGAAGATCACGGACGCGGACAAGCCGGTCTTCGTCGCCGTGCTGCCGCGGACCGCCGACTACCCGCCCAGCACGCTGCTGCGGGATCTGCGTACCAAGGTCGGCGTCAGCGGCGTCTACGCCGTTGAGCTCGGCAACGGCTTCAACGCCGGCGCCGACCCGAGCGTGATGTCCCGCAACGCGGTGCAGAACCTCGTCGGATCGGTCAAGAGCTCCGGCTACCCGACCGTCAACGAGCGGCTGAACAGCTTCGTCGACACGGCGCTGCGGTCGGCACACGGCCAGGCCCCCGCCTCCTGGGGCGGCTCGGCCGGCAGCGGCTTCGGCACCGGAACCGCGATCGGCCTCGGGGTGCTGGTGGCCGTCGGCGGTGGCGGCGCCTATGTGATCGCCCGCCGCAACCGCAGGAGGCGGATCGAGGAGGAGCGGGCCGCGCTGGAGGACCTGCGGGTCGTCGTCGACGAGGACATCACCGCCTTCGGCGAGGAGCTGGACCGGCTCGACTTCAACCCCGGTGAGCCCGGCGCCGATGACGCGATGCGCACGGACTACAGCCATGCGCTGGACTCCTACGAGACCGCCAAGTCGGCGATGGCGGCGGCCGGGCACCCGCGCGAGGTGCAGACGGTGACCCGGGCCCTGGAGGACGGCCGGTTCTCGCTGGCCACCCTCGCCGCGCGACGGGAGGGCCGGCCGCTGCCCGAGCGCCGGCTGCCCTGCTTCTTCGACCCGCGCCACGGACCGTCCGTCGTGGACGTCCAGTGGGCACCGGAGGGCGGCGCCGAGCGCACCGTGCCGGTCTGCGCCGCGGACAAGAGCCGTCTGGACGACGGGCGGGAGCCGTTGGCCCGTACGGTCCGCACCGCGAGCGGCGACCGCCCGTACTGGGACGCGGGTCCGGCCTACGGCCCCTGGGCGGGCGGCTACTTCGGCGGTGGTCTGCTGCCCGGCCTCCTGGTGGGCACCCTGCTCGGCAACGTGATGATGTCGTCGCCCGCCTACGGCGCCGACTGGGGCGGTGCGGGCGCCGACGGCGGCGACTACACCGGATCCGACTTCGACGGCGGTGACTTCGGCGGCGGCTTCGGTGACGGCGGTGGTTTCGGGGACGGCGGCGGCTTCGGCGGTGGCGGCTTCGACGGCGGAGGCTTCTGAGCGCTCGGCGCCCGCCCCTCAGAGCCCCGGCGGCTCAGCGCCCGGTGCCCGGCCGGCCCGCTTGACGCGCTTGGTGCCGAGGAACCGCCCGTAGCGCGGCCGCGCCGCGAAGTCCGCATAGCGCCACACGACGGGCCGGCCGGCCTCCCGGCACAGATGCAGCACCTCGTCCGGTCCGAGGTGGACACCGACGTGCGCGCCGTAGCCCGGTGGCCGTCCGGCGGCCGGTCCGCCGTCGAACAGCACCAGATCCAGCGGCTGCGGACGGTCCACGCGGTGGGTCGCGCGGGTGTCGGCCCAGAGTTCCGCCGAGCGCAACGGCGGTATGAGCAGGCCGAAGTGGCGCAGCACGGCGTAGGCGTAGCGCTGGCAGTTCGCGCCCCGGTCCAGGTCGTCGAAGGGGCCAGGGGCGGGTCGGCCGGCCGGCCCGCCCGCCGTGTGTGACGGGCATTCAGGTGTCGTCGCTCCCGGATGGCGGGCGCCCGAGTAGGTCACATTGCGCAACGCCTCCGGAAGCTGCCGGAACGCCACCGTGCCGTGGGCGGTGGGGACTTGACGGCTCGATTCACCGAACACCCGGACATCATGCCGGGGCCTGACTCGTGCCGCACGCCCCGGTGTCGAGCACGCTCACCACATTCGTCCGACGTGCACTCGACACCGCGAGGAGACCCCCGATGCAACGCCGCTTTCGCAAGGCAGCTCTCTGGGGCGCGACCGTCGCCGCCGTCGCGGCGGCGGTCGGCCCGTTCAGCCCGGCGCACGGCATGCCCCGGCCCGATCCGAAGCACCGTCCCTCGCCCCGCGGCATGCTCGACGCGATGCGCCGGGACCTCGGGCTGACGGCGGTGCAGGTACGGACCCGGCTCGCGCAGGAGACCGATGCACACCGCGCCGCGGCGACCGTGCGCCGGACGCTGAGCGCTCCGCCCGCCGGGATGTGGTTCGACCGGACCACCGGAAAGCTCGTCGTCGCGGTCACCGGCGCCGCCGACGCCCAGCGGGTGCGGGCCGCCGGGGCGGTCCCCAAGACGGTGCCGCACAGCCGGGCCACGCTCACCGCCCTGGTGGGGCAGATCACCGACCGGGCCGGCGACGGGGTCCCCGGCGTCACCGGCTGGGGCGTGGACGAGCGCGCCAACGGTGTGGTGCTCCGCGTCGACCGCACCCGGCACACCGTCCGTACCGCCGCCTTCGAGCAGACCGTCCGCGGCATGGGAACGCGGGCGAAGATCCCGGTCACCGTCGAGCGCAGCGATCAGACGCCGCGTCAGCAGGGCGGCACGGTGGTCGGCGGTGAGCGCTGGATGCCCGGCAACGACGGCATCTGCTCCATCGGCTTCTCGGTGACCGGCCCGGGTAGCTTCCAGGGCTTTCTGACCGCCGGGCACTGCACGCTCACCGCCGATCAGGCCGCGTACGGAAAGGACGGCAGCCGCATGGGGACCTCCAACCAGGGCGGCGGGCACAGCGTCAACGACCGCGAGGGGGACTTCGGGCTGGTCGAGGTGGACGATCCGGACTGGACGGTCAGCGCGCAGGTGGCCGGGCAGGGCGGTGCGCCGGTCACCGTCACCGGCGCACAGGAGGGACTGGTCGGCATGTCGATCTGCCACTCCGGGCAGAGCAGCGGCTGGCACTGCGGGGAGATCACCCGGAACGACCAGACCGTGGACTACGGCAACACGGTCATCGAGGGCCTGTCGTTCACCAACGCCTGCTCGGCGCCCGGCGATTCGGGCGGTTCGTACGTCACCCAGCCCAACGCCCCGAAGGCGCTGGGCGTGCACTCGGGCGGCGGCGCGGCCGGCTGCGGCGCCTTCGGCGGTGCCACCCTCACCATCTTCCAGCCGGTCGGCGAGGCCCTGGACAAGTGGAATCTGCGGCTGAAGACCGGCAGCCCCTGACCGGTCCCGGACTCCGCCGTCACCGGGTCCCGCCAACCGCCGGCCGGCCGGGACCCCGGTGACGGGCGCGGGCGTCCGGCCGCTGGACCGCCGTGCCTACGATGTGAAGCCAGTGGCCGATGAGGCCCCGGGGCCCGAGGGGGCGGACCGGTGCCTACGGGGAGCGGGAGGCAGCACGTGACAGAAGCGGCGGAACCGGCAGTGGGGACGGACGCGGCGGGGCCGTTCACCGTCGGGATCACGGTGCGCGGCTACGAGACGGACACCCAGGGCCACCTCAACCAGAGCGTCTATCTCCAGTACGCCGAGCACGCCCGCTGGTCGCTGCTCCAGGAGAGCGGCATTCGCCAGAGCACCATGGTGGACCGCCGGGTCGGCCCGGTGACCGTCGAGACCACCATCCGCTATCTGCGGGAGCTGCGGGCCGGTGACGAGGTCGAGGTGAGCTGCGCGTTCGCCTGGGGCGAGGGCAAGACCTTCCGGATCGAGCAGACCGTCCGCAAGACCGACGGGACGGTGGCCGCCGAGGTGAGCGCCGTCTGCGGACTGCTCGACCTCACCGAGCGCAAGCTGCTCAAGGACCCGCGGGCGGCCTTCCGCGACCTGGCCGAGCGGCCCGCGCTGCTGGGCCTCACCGACGGCTGACCGGAGCGGTCGATGGCGCCGCCCGGCCGTCGCGCAGGGCACCGGGCGGCCGCCGCCCCGAAGGGGTGAATCCGTTCATCCATTGCGATGCCTGGACGTCACCGCGGACCGCGGGCTGATCCACGTTTGAGCCGTCGGGGGCACCACACCCGCCCAGCGAAAGGCTCCTCGGTGGACACGCAGATCGTCCAGCTCAAGATCCATCCCACGATCGGCATCGCCCGGGTCGGCAACAGCGACCAGCCGCCCTTTCTCGGGCCGGAGTCCCCGGACCAGCCGCCGCTGCCGTCCGGCTCGTACAAGGACGGCTCGGGGAAGATCATCCGGCAGGCCGCCCGGTTCCGGGTCTACGGCTACAACCAGGCGGGGGAGGCGGTCCGGGAACTCAAGCTGGGCGAAGCGGGCGTCACCGAGATCAAGTGGTCGGTGCACCTGGCCAACAAGAAGGCCGCCTGGTACCAGTTCCAGCTCGCGCTGGACATCAAAGAGGCCCTCGATCTGAACGCGACCCAGCTGCGCCGGCGGAACTTCGACGTCGAGGGCGCCGACCGGAAGAAACTCGTCATCGACGCCGGCCGCAAGCAGATCCGCGCCTCCCTGCACGAGACCGCCGCCCTCGCCGGGAAGATCATGAACCGGCCGGTCCCCCTGGGGTCGATCGCCACCCAGGCCGACGGCCGGCTGCTGGTCGTCGGCGGCGTCGGGAAGTCGGCCTCCTACGCCGATCCGGAGCGGCCGATCTCCGGGGTCGTCAACAATGACACCTGGTACGACGACGTGTCCGACGGGCCGGTCACGGCCGAGGTCACCCTCGGGGGCGTCACGAAGACCGCGAGCCCCGCATGGGCCGTGGTCGCCCCGCCGCACTTCGCGCCCGGGGTGAAGACCGTCCGCACCCTCTACGACCTGCTCCACGACCTCTTCGTCGCCGAGCACACGCTGCCCGCCGTGCAACAGGTCTCCTACCCGGACCACATCGAACCGCTGCTCAGCCGGTTCTGCGGGCTGCAGTGGGTCAACCACGGCTTCGCCGCTCAGTTCGGCCGGTCGGGCCCGCACGACTTCCTCGACCCGGACCTGCGCACCCGGCTCGCCGACCCGGGCGAGGCGAGCCGGGAACTCCGCCGCCAGGTCTATGTCCAGATGCGTGACTACGACCGGGACGGGACCTCGCCCGTGCCCTGGCCGTGGCTCTACGGCGACGCCATGTCCAGCAAGAAGCCCACCTCCGTCCGCCAGCACCTGAGGATCTCCGGCGAACAGGACCGGATGCTGGCCAAGTGGGCCGACGGAAAGTTCACCACCGGCCCGCCCCGTAAGGGCCACCCGGACGTGGACACGGCACCGGTCGCCGCGCAGCCGGGGCTGCTGGACCGGGGCGCGCTGGAGAACTGCGCCGCCGACGCCTTCCACCCCGGCTGCGAGGTCACCTGGCCGATGCGGCACACGACCCTCTACTCCGAGCCGTTCCGCATCCTGCACCGCGCACCGGACACCCCGGACCCCGACTACGGCGATGTGCTCACCGTGCAGACCGCCCTGGGGAAGAACGGCCCGCTGCACGCCCAGGGGCCCGGCGGCCTCACCCGCTGGATGGCCGCGCCCTGGCAGTGCGACGCCGCGAGCTGCCGCTCCGGCTACCAGGTGCTGTCCGGGCTCGGCCCCCGCTACAGCCCCTATCTGCCCACCTTCTGGCCCGCCCAGGTACCCAACCACGTGCTCAAGCAGTCCGACTTCGCGGCCGTCAACACCCCGCCGGGCGGCACCGACGACAGCGCCCGGGAGAAGGCCTTCGAGAACCGGGCGGTCTGGCTGCGCGGCCTCAAGGGCACCGATGTCAACAAGCAGCGCCGGCAGATGATCGACGACTGGTACAAGTTCGGCATCGTCGAGCCGCGCGAATACACCGTGGGGGACGCCAAGTTCCCCCGGTTCCTCCAGGTCGAGTCCGAGCCCGGCTATCCGCCGGCCGCCGACCACGCCAATCTCATCAACATCCAGGTGCCCGAGGCGGGCGTGCCCCAACGGGCGGGCGTGACCGAGGCCTGGAACGGTGAGGTCCCGGCCGAGACCGTCGAATCCCTGCTGGTCCAGCACGCGGTCGAGGAGGTCATGGCGGCGACCGGCCAGGACGAGACGGCGATCGCCGCCGGATACCTGGAGAAGCTCGACCCCTTCCACGACGCCCGGTGAGCCCCGGACCCGCCTACGACGTCGTGGTCGCGGGCGGCGGCCCGGCCGGCTGCGCCGCCGCGCTCACCCTCGTCCGGACCGGCCGGACGGTCCTGCTGGCCGACGCCGGCACCGGCCCGCCCAAGACAGGCGAGGCACTGGTCGCCACGGCCCGGCTGCTGCTCGCCGACCTCGGCGTCGCCGAACCGGTCCTGGGCAGCGGCCATCTGCCCTGCCACGGCAACCTGTCCGCCTGGGGATCGCCCGAACTGCACGCCGTGGACTTCCTCCACGACCCGTACGGCCACGGCTGGCACCTGGACCGTCCGCTCTTCGACCGGCGGCTGCGCGCCGCGGCCCGCGCGGCGGGCGCCGAGGTCGCCGAGCACACCGCCGTGCGGAGCCCCTCCCGGCAGCCGGACGGCACCTGGCGGCTCGCCCTGCGCGACCGCACCGACGGGGCCGGGGACCGTACCGTGCGCTGCCGCTGGGTGGTGGACGCCACCGGACGGGGCGCGGCGATCGCCGTCCGCCACGGCGCCCGGCGGCACACCGGAGACCGGCTGACCGCCCTCCACCTCACCCTCGACCCGGCGCCCAAGGCCCCCGCCGACGGCCGCTCGCTGGTCGAGTCCGACCGGGACGGCTGGTGGTACACCGCCCTGCTGCCCTCCCGGCACCGGCTGGTCGCCTACTTCACCGACCCCGATCTGCCGGTCGCCACCGCCCGGGGCGCCGAGCGGTTCCGCCAACGGCTGCTGGCCACCCGGCACATCTCCCGCCGGACCCGCCCGCACGGCATCGACGCCCTCCGCCCACCCCGCCGCGCCCCCGCGCACAGTGCCCATCTGGACCGGGTGCACGGCGACGGCTGGACGGCCGCCGGGGACGCGGCGGCCGCCTTCGACCCGCTCAGCTCCCAGGGCATCCTCACCGCCCTCTACACGGGGCTGAGCGCGGGCCAGGCGGTCGACGCCGCGCTGCGGGGCGACCGGACCGCGCAGACCGACTACGCGGCCAAGGTCGGCACCGCCCGCACCGCCTACCAGCAGGGCCACCGCGCCGTACACGCCCAGGAAGCCCGCTGGCCGGACCGGCCCTTCTGGGCCCGGCGGCACCGGGACCGCCGGCCCGGGGCCTCACCCGCGCCCGGCGGGGCCGGGCCCTGACCGCCGCCTCCGTGTCGGGCCCCGGCCCCGATCCCGTCGCTGACCTGCACACTTCGCACACGTTCCGGCACTCAGCGCGTTTGAGCCTGACCGGGGGCTCGGGCATCCTGGAAGTGGCCTGAGTGAGGTGGGTGCCCATGAACACCTACGACGCCCCTCCGTACGCACGGCTGTCGGACACGGAGCTCGCGCCCGTGATCATGATCGACGACCGAGGGGCCGTCTCGGGCTGGAGCCGGGACGCCGAGCGGCTGCTCGGCTACCCGGCCGGAGACGCGGTGGGGCGACCGGCCGCCGAACTGCTCGTCCCCGACGGCACCCCGCCGTTCTGGAGCCTTCCGGCAGGGCAGGACGGCTGGTCGGGAAAGCTGTCCGCGCGGCGGCAGGACGGCGGACTGCTCGCGCTGCGCGGGCTGGGCTACCGCTTCACGGACCACAGTGCCCGCGGCCAGTGGATGCTGGTGGCCGAGGCGCCCGGCCGGTTCCTCCCGCACGAGGCCGAACGCACCATGCTGAACTGGCTGTTCACTCGCTGCCCGGTCGCCGTGACGCTGTTCGACACGGAACTGCGGTGCGTACGGCAGAACGCCGCCATGAGCGAGCTGACCGGCGTGTCCGAGACCGAACGCCGGGGCAAGCGGCTGCTGGAGGTCGTCTCCGGGGCCGATCTGCAGGCGTGGGAAGGGCGGATGCGCCAGGTGATCGAGACCGGCGAGCCCGCCTTCGGCAACGGTCTGCACGGCCGGATCCTCACCGCCCCCGACCACGAGCGGGTCTTCTCCGTCACGGCCTCCGCGCTGCACGACGCGCGGGGCACGGTGCTCGGACTGTGCACCACGGTCGCGGACGTCACCGAGCAGCACCGGGCCCGGGAGCGGCTGACCCTGCTCAACGAGGCCAGCACCCGCATCGGCAGCACGCTGGACGTCATGCAGACGGCCCAGGAACTGGCCGCGGTGGCCGTGCCCCGACTCGCCGACTGGGTCACCGTCGACTTGCTGGAGACGATGTTCACCGGCGACGAACCGCGCCCGTTCGCCGGTGTCGTGGTGCTGCGCCGGGTGGCGAACCAGTCCATCCTCGAAGGCGCTCCCGAGGCGGTCCACCAGCCCGGGGACGCCGACTACTACCCTGCGCACTCACCCCCGGTGCGCTGTATGGTGACGGGCCGCTCGGCGGTCCACCGCGTGACCGACCCCGCCATGCGGGCCTGGCTGTCCGACGACCCGGCCAGGGAACGCAAGTTCCAGGAGTACGGCTTCCAGTCGATCATGAGCGTCCCGGTGCGCGCCCGGGGCATGACGCTGGGCGTCACCGTCTTCTTCCGGCGGACCGGCGAACCCTTCGCGGACGACGACCGCCTGCTCGCCGAAGAGCTGGTCGCCCGTGCCGCGGTCTGTCTGGACAACGCCCGCCGCTTCACCCGCGAACGCACCGCCGCCCTCACCCTCCAGCAGAGCCTGCTCCCACAGGGCGTCACCTCCCGGACGGCCATCGAGACCGCCTCCCGCTATCTCCCCGCGGGCGGCCAGTCCGGCCTGGGCGGCGACTGGTTCGATGTGATCCCGCTGTCCGGCGCGAGGGTGGCGCTGGTCGTCGGTGACGTCGTCGGCCACGGCCTGATGGCCGCCGCCACCATGGGGCGGCTGCGTACGGCGGTGCGCACCCTCGCCGATGTCGATCTGCCGCCGGACGAACTGCTCACTCACCTCGATGACGTGGTCATCCGGCTCGCCACCGAGGACACCGAGTCCACCGGCGACCACGCCGTCCTCGGCGCGACCTGCATCTACGCGGTCTACGACCCGATCACCCGGAAGTGCTGCCTGGCACGGGCCGGACACCCGCCGCCGGCCGTGGTCTCCCCGGCCGGCGAGGTCCAGCTCCTCGCGCTGCCCGCGGGACCGCCCCTCGGCCTGGGCGATCTGCCCTTCGAATCCACCGAGATCGAACTCCCCGAAGGCAGCCTGCTCGCCCTCTACACCGACGGACTGCTCGGCGTCCGCGAACGTGACCCCGATGACGCGCTGGAGTGGCTGTGCCGCGCCCTCGCCGAGCCCGCGCCCTCACTGGGCGCCCTGTGCGACCAGGTGCTGGAGGCCTCGCTGCCGGAGCGGCCCGCCGATGACGCCGCCCTGCTCATCGCGCGCACCCAGGCCCTGAGCAGAGATCAGGTCGCCTTCCTGGACGTGCCGGTCGACCCCTCGACGGTGGCCACCGCCCGCTCGTGGGCCACTGCCCAACTCGCCGCGTGGGGGCTGGAGAACGCCTCCTTCATCACGGAGCTGGTGGTGAGCGAACTGGTCACCAACGCCATCCGCTACGCCGCCGCACCCGTCCAACTGCGCCTGATACGGGACCGCACCCTCATCTGCGAGGTGTCCGACGGCAGCAGCACCGCCCCGCACATGCGCCGTGCCCGGCTGTCCGACGAGGGCGGACGCGGTCTCCTCCTCGTCGCCCAGCTCACCCAGCGCTGGGGCACCCGCCATACGCGCGAGGGCAAGACCATCTGGTGCGAACAGCTCATCGCCGAGGGCTGAGCGCGCATCCGACAGGCCCCGGGGAGAGTGCATTCCGGGGCCGCGTTCCCGGGCGCATCGCGGGCGAAGCCGCACCATGACAACTCCCCTTCCCCTGCGCGGAGTTCCCGGGCCGGCTGTGACATTCCCCCACCCTTCCGCGCCTTCCGGTCACCTCTGTCACCTGCGCATACTCCAGGGCCGCCGTGCTGTGAACCGTCGAGCGGCGACGGCCGGCCGTCGGGCGCGAGGAACGGGCGAGAAACCCAAGGAGCTGAAGCGCAACATGACAACGGACACGGTCTCCGCGGCAGCGGCGGGCACCTGGTTGCTCGGGGACCTGGAGATCAACCGGCTCGGCTTCGGTGCCATGCGCCTGACCGGCAGTGCCGCTTTCCACCAGGGCACGCCCAGGGACCGGGGCACGGCGATCGAGGTATTGCGCCGCGCGGTCGCCCTCGGCGTCAACCACATCGACACCGCGGACTTCTACTTCTCCCGGCTGCGCTCCGCCAACGAACTCATCAACACGGCGCTCGCGCCGTACCCGGACGACCTCGTCATCGCCACCAAGGTCGGCCCGGCCAGGGACGCCTCCGGCGCGTGGACCACCCCCGCCCGGCCCGACCAGTTGCGCGGCCAGGTCGAGGCGAACCTGCGCCAACTCGGCCGCGACCACCTGGACCTGGTCAACCTGCGCCTGATGGGACAGGACTCCCTCGGTGAGCACTTCGGGGCCCTCGCCGAGCTGCGCGACGCGGGGCTCATCCGCCACCTCGGCCTCTCCAACGCCCGGCCGGAGCACCTCGCCGAGTCGTCGGCGATCGCTCCGGTGGTGTGTGTCCAGAACCGCTACGGCATCGACGCACCCGGCGGCACACCGATGCTGCGCGCCTGCGCGGACCGGGACATCGCCTTCGTGCCCTTCTTCGCCATCGCCGGGGACGGGCGCGAGGCGGGAGCCGTCCGTGCCGAGCGGGACGGGGTCCTGGCCGTCGCCCGTGCCCACGGGGTGTCACCGGCGCGGGTCCGCCTGGCATGGATACTGCACCAAGGCGCCCATGTGCTGGCGATCCCGGGTACGGGCAACCCGGATCACCTCGTCGACAACGTGGCCGCCGGCGCCCTGCGGCTGACGGACGACGACCTCACGCTGCTCGACGGGGCCGGCCGCACGGCAGGCTGACCGGGGCAGCAGTCCCGCCCCGGCACCCGCCACCGGGCGGCCCCGCTCAGTCGAGCCACTGGGAGGCGAGGCCGGTGAGGTAGGAGAGCGACAGGGCCGTGGTGGTGATCTGGAACCCGGTCGTTCCTCCGCTCCAGTGAGTGAGGGCGGCCATGGTGGAGCCCACCCACACGCTCGTACACCAGCCGCAGTTGACCAGGTAGGAGGGTTTGGAGTCGTCACCGAAGCGGTCGGCGACCCAGGACCGCAATCCGGCCGCGAGGGTGTCTTTCGTGAGGAATCTGGTGAGGCGGCAGGTGGCGCCGAGGGCGAGCAGGAACTCCGGAAGGCTCATGAGGCCCACCCCCGCCGCCGCCCTGAAACCGCACATCCTCCGGGGCGGTTCATCACTGCTGGATGATGAGGATGGTGCCGGTCCCGCCGGCCCGTTGGTTGGCCGCCTCGGCCTCCTGCCAGGTGTAGTAGTGGCGCACGGTGCCGTCCGGCAGGGTCAACTGGTAGAGAGTGACGGTCCTGCGGGCACCGCCGCCGCAATTGCAGCCCATGTTCTGCTCCTTCGGTGACTTTTCGCGAGGGGGGCAAGACGGCCCGGCCGGCGGGGGAGAATGCCTCCGGGCCTGTCGTCGGGGCCCGGCAGCCGTCCCCCGTATGTCCGTTACGGGGGACGGCTGCTTCACCGGCGCGGGGGCGTCAGGTGAGGCACATGGCCAGGGTGCTGGACGAGGTGAGCGTGCCACCGTCGGACGGGGTGGTCGCGGTGTAGCTGCCGAACAGCACCTGCGCGACGTTGAGCGTGGCCGTGCAGCTGGCGTTGCCGCTCGCGTCCGCGACGGCGGTGCACACCACGGGGCCGGCCGGACCGTCCAGGTGGAAGGTCACCAGTGCGCCCGGCGTCGCGCCGCTGGCGCTGAACGTGGCGTGGGCGAAGGCCCAGGGCAGCGGCGGGAAGTTGACCGAGTAGCAGGCCGGGTGCGCCGTGAATCCCTTCGTCAGGCCCACGGTCACGGTTCCCGTCCCGGAGGCCCCGGTGCAGGAGCAGGTGGTGCCGCCGAGGAGGACGGTGGCGGTGACGACGGTGCTGCCGACGGGCAGCGCGGTGGTGACCACGCTGGCCTGCCCCGAGGCGTTGGTGATGCCGATTCCGAGGGGGCCGCCGGTGGTGCTGAAGAGGACGATGGCGCCCGGGACGGGGGTGCGGCCGCAGGTGACGGTGGCTGTGACGGTCACCGGCTGGCCGGCCGTCGGCGAGGCGGGCGTGGACGACAGGGTGACCACGCAGCTCGGCGGTGCCGTGACGGTCACGGTGGTTGTGGCGGCGATGCCGACGCAGGTGCAGGTGGTGGCGGCGGTGGTCACGGTGGCCGTGACGACGTTGGCTCCCAGCGGCAGGGCGCTGGTGGTGAGGCCGGCCTGGCCGGCCAGGTCGGTGATGCCGATTCCGAGCGGGCCGCCGGGGGTGGTGAAGAGGACGGTGGCGCCTACGACGGGTGCCCCGCCGCAGGTGACGGTGGCGGTGAGGGTGACCGGCTGGCCGGCGGGTGCGCTGGACGGTGTCGCCGACAGCGAGACCACGCAGCTCTGCGGTGCGGTGATGGTCACGCTGGTGGTGGCGGCGATGCCGACGCAGGTGCAGGTGGTGGTGGCGGCGGTCACGGTGGCTGTGACGGCGTTGACGCCGGTGGGCAGGGTGGTGGTGGTGACGCTGGCTTGTCCGGTGGCGCCGGTGACGCCGACGCCGAGGGATCCGGCTGTGGTGGCGAAGGCGACGGTGGCGCCTACGACGGGTGCGCCGCCGCAGGTGACGGTGGCGGTGAGGGTGACCGGCTGGCCGGCGGGTGCGCTGGACGGTGTCGCGGTGAGGGTGACCTCGCAGTTTTGCGGTGCGGTGATGGTCACGCTGGTGGTGGCGGCGATGCCGACGCAGGTGCAGGTGGTGGTGGCGGCGGTCACGGTGGCCGTGACGACGTTGACGCCGGTGGGCAGGGTGGTGGTGGTGACGCTGGCTTGTCCGGTGGCGCCGGTGACGCCGACGCCGAGGGATCCGGCTGTGGTGGCGAAGGCGACGGTGGCGCCTACGACGGGTGCGCCGCCGCAGGTGACGGTGGCGGTGAGGGTGACCGGCTGGCCGGCGGGCGCACTGGACGGTGTCGCCGACAGCGAGACCTCGCAGCTCTGCGGTGCGGTGACGGTCACGCTCACCGTGGCGGAGACGCCGACGCAGGTGCAGGTGGTGGTGGCGGCGGTCACGGTGGCCGTGACGACGTTGACGCCGGTGGGCAGGGCGCTGGTGGTGACGCTGGCCTCTCCGGCGGCACTCGTGATCCCGACGCCCAGGGATCCGGCTGTGGTGGCGAAAACGACGGTCGCGCCCTGGACGGGTGTGCCGTCACAGGTGACGGTGGCCGTGACGGTCACCGGCTGACCGGGGGTCGCGGGGTCCGGTGTCGCCGACAGCGTGACCACGCAGTTCTGCGCCGCATTGACGGTCACGGTCGCCGAGGCGGCGCCACTGGTGGGACCGGCGGCGACCACCACTCCCGTCGTGGTCCCGGTGAAGGTGGCGGTCGCGGTGCCGGTGGCGTCGGCGATGACGGTCTGCGGGGTCGCCGCACCGTAGGTGAAGGTGATTGCTTCGCCCACTGCGGCACCGGTCACCACGGCTTGGAAGGTCTGCCCCGCCGTGACCGTTGACGGGGTGAGGGTGAGAGCGAGTGCCATGTTGGACAGCCCCTTTCGAAGGCTCCGTAAGGAGGTGGGGGGCCGTGCACGCCGGAGGGTTCGAATTTCCGAGCGCGCTCACCTGCCGGGGTGCCCAGAGAACGACGGCGCCGCATCATGCCGGCAGCGTCCATGGTCCCCGCCAGGGGATGGGCACCCCACCGTCGGTTACCCCCGATTGAAGTGACAGGCCTGGTGCCACACCATGGCCGACGGTCGAGTTAGCCCGAATGGCGCAGCGCGCTTCGGCGCGCACATCCGTCAGGTCGCGGCAGCGCCCCCCTCCGGTGCCCGGCCGGGGTCGGTGGCTCCTGGCGAACTCGGCGTGATCGGCGACCAGTAGCCGCGGCCGGTGCTCCGCTGTGCCAACCCCGAGGTGCTGTGGGCGGGTTGTGGCCCGGGGGTCGGGTTTCGGTCGCCGCCGCGGCGGTGGAGCGGCCCGACAGGGCCCGTACAGGGACGGCGTACGGCAACGAAGCGCAGGTCGGCGTGGGGGAGCGGGGGGCACGGGGCGCTCCGGGGGCCGCGGTCGTGACCTTGGCGCAATCAACCACCGCCTGTTGCGCCTGCGTTGACAGTGCACGGGGGTGGCCTCACGATGCAACGCGGCATCAGCGGGCTTTACCGCTGGTTACCACAGGTGGCAGTGGTCAGCGTGTTCGCCCCCCTCAGCAGAAGGAGCGCCCGTGGTCCCCCGGCCCCCGTTCCCCGGCACCCCCCTCTCCAGATCTTCCGGCCCCGATGCCCCGCCCGCCGGCCCCGGCTCCGGCCGTCCCGTCGGACCCGAGCCCGTTGCAGCCGCCCGGACCCCTGGCTCCTCCTGCCCGGACGCCGCCGCCCGCGAGCTCGTCGTGGTGCTCTCGCCGTTCGAGGAACCGGGCGAACGGATCGTCCTCGCCGCCGCCCGCGCGGGCGCGCTCGGCCTGCTGGATCTCGGCCGGGACCCCGGCGCGGCACGCACCGCGCTCGCCCGGCTCGGCGGGGTCTCCTACGGGGTCCGGATACCGGTGGGGTGCCCGCTGACCCCCACCGACCTGCCCGCTGACGTCGACACGGTGCTGCTCGCCGACCCACGTGCCTGTGCTGATCCATGTGCCTGTGCTGACGCATGCGTCTGTGGCGGCCCATGTGCCTGTGCTGACGCATGCGTCTGTGCCGACCCACGCACCTCCGTCGCCCCCGAGCCGCACACCGCCCCCGAGCCGCACCTCACCGGCGCCCACGACACGGCTCCGGCGCGGCCGGCCGACTGGGCCGACGGCGGGCGGCGCCGGGTCTGGGCCGAGGTCACCACCCCCGAGGAGGCCGCGGCGGCGTGTGCCGCCGGGGTCAGTGCGCTCGTCGCCCGTGGCCACGAGTCGGGCGGCCGGGTGGGCGAACTCACCACCTGTGTCCTGCTGCAGCGCCTGCTGTCCGACCCGTCCGTGAGCGTCCCGGTACTCGCCGCGGGGGGCATCGGCCCGCACACGGCCGCCGCGGCCGTGGCCGGCGGGGCGGCCGGGGTGCTGCTCGACTCGCAGCTCGCCCTCACCACCGAGGGCGCGGACCGGCTGCCCCGTGCGGTCGCCGCCGCGATCCGGGCCATGGACGGCAGCGAGACCACCCTCGTCGCCGGCCACCGGGTCCTCCTCCGCCCGGAACTCCGCCCGCCCGCGGCCGTCACCGACGACGCGGCCGGGGAAGGGGAAGCGAAGGACGGGCCCACCGGCCACGCCCCCGATCCGGCGCGGGTCGCCACCCGCCTCGGCGCCCGGAACCTGCCGGGCCAGCTGCTCCCCATCGGCCAGGAGGGCGCCTTCGCTGCCCGGCTCGCCGCGCGCCACCGGACCACCGGCGGCATCGTGCAGGCCGTACGGGCCGCCGTCACCGGCCACCTGGCCGCCGCGGCCCGCATCCGTCCGCTCGCCCCGCGGCCCGGCGCCCGCCATCTCCCCGTGGCCCAGGGCCCGATGACCCGCGTCAGCGACGAGGCCGGGTTCGCCGCCGCCGTGGCCGCCGAGGGCGGGCTGCCCTTTCTCGCCCTCGCCGTCATGGACGGCGCACAGGTACGCCGGCTGCTGGCCGAGACCGCCGAGCGGCTCGGCGAGCGGCCCTGGGGCGTCGGTCTGCTCGGCTTCGCCCCGCCCGAACTCCGGCGCGAACAGCTCGCCGCGGTCGCCGAGTTCGCCCCGGAGTACGCACTGATCGCCGGCGGCCGGCCCGCCCAGGCCGCGCCCCTCGAAGCGGCCGGGACCCGGACCTACCTCCATGTCCCCGCGCCCGCACTGCTGGAGCGCTACCTCGCCGAAGGCGCCCGGCGGTTCGTCTTCGAAGGGCAGGAGTGCGGCGGCCACATCGGCCCCCGGGGCAGCTTCCCGCTCTGGGAAGAGCAGATCGAGCGGCTCACCGCCCATGCCCGCACCCACGGCGGGACCGCCGAGGGACTGGACGTGCTCTTCGCGGGCGGCATCCACGACGCCCGCTCGGCCGCCATGGCCGCGGCCGCCGCCGCCCCGCTCGCCGAACTCGGCGCCCGTACCGGCGTCCTGATGGGCACCGCCTACCTCTTCACGGAGGAGGCCGTGGCCACCGGCGCCGTGCTCCCGGGATTCCAGGACACCGCCCTGGCGTGCGACCGCACCGTACTGCTGCGGACCGCACCGGGCCACGCCACCCGCTGCGCCGACACCGCCTACACCCGGGACTTCGCGGCGGCCGAACGGCGCCTGGCCGCCGACGGCACGGACCCCCGGGCCCGCTGGGAGGAGCTGGAGCGGCGCAACCTCGGGCGGCTGCGGATCGCGAGCAAGGGCCTGCGGCACACGGACGACGGTTCGCCCGCGCCCGTGGACGAGCGTGCCCAGCGCCGGGAGGGCCTGTACATGCTGGGCCAGGCCGCCACCGTGCGCAGTGCCCCCACCACCGTCGCCGCGCTGCACACTGCCGTAACGGAGGGCGCCACCGCCCAACTGGAGGCGCGGGCCGGGGAGTTCCGGCCGCCCGTCGCGCAACCGGACCCGGCGGCGGCGCCGCTGGACATCGCCATCGTCGGCATGGCCTGCTGCTATCCCGGCGCCGCCGACACCGCCCGCTTCTGGTCCAATGTCGTCACCGGCGTCGACTCCGTCACCGAGGTGCCCGCCGAGCGCTGGGACGCCGGCACCTACTACGACCCGGACCCCGCGCGGGCGGGCGAGCGCACCCCCTCACGCTGGGGCGGCTTCCTGCCCGACCTCCCCTTCGACGCCCTCGCCCACGGCATCCCCCCGGCCTCCCTCACCGGCATCGAACCGGTGCAGCTGCTCGCGCTGGACGCCGCCGCCAAGGCCCTGGCGGACGCCGGATACGCCGCCCGCGACTTCGACCGCGCCCGCACCAGCGTCGTCTTCGGCGCCGAGGCGGGCACCGAACTGGCCGGCGCCTACGGGCTGCGCGCACTGCACCCGGCCTACCTGGGCGCCCTGCCGCCTGCCCTCGACGCCGAACTGCCCCGGCTGACCGAGGACTCCTTTCCCGGAGTGCTCGCCAACGTCATCGCCGGACGCATCGCGAGCCGCCTCGACCTGGGCGGCGCCAACTGCACCGTGGACGCCGCCTGCGCCTCCTCGCTCGCCGCCCTCGACCTTGCCTGCCGCCAACTGCGCGACCACGACAGCGACATGGCGCTGTGCGGCGGCGCCGATCTGCACAACGGCATCAACGACTACCTGATGTTCGCGTCCGTGCAGGCCCTGTCGCCCACCGGCCGCTGCCGCCCGTTCGACGCCACGGCCGACGGCATCGCGCTCGGCGAGGGCGTCGGCTGCCTGGTCCTCAAGCGCCTCGCGGACGCCGAACGGGACGGCGACCGGATCTACGCCGTCGTCAAAGCGGTCGGCACGTCGAGTGACGGTCGGTCCCTCGGGCTGACCGCACCCCGGCCCGAGGGCCAGCGGCGGGCCCTGGAACGCGCCTACCGCCGCGCCGGGATCAGCCCCGCGCGGGTCGGACTCCTCGAAGCCCACGGCACCGGCACGGTCGTCGGTGACACGACCGAACTCGGCGTCCTCACCGAGCTGTTCGAGGCGGCCGGCGCGGCCCCCGGCAGCTGCTCGCTCGGTTCGGTCAAATCGCAGATCGGGCACACCAAATGCGCCGCCGGCCTGGCCGGTCTGATCAAGGCCGCCCGCGCCGTGCACACCGGGGTACGGCCGCCGACCCTGCATCTGACCCGGCCGGCCGCTGCGGAGACCGGCCCGTTCCGCTTCGACACCGGACGCGCCCGGCCCTGGCCGGTCCCGGCGGCCCGGCGCATCGCCGGAGTGAGCGCCTTCGGCTTCGGCGGCACCAACTACCATGCCGTGCTCGCCGGTTATGACGGAGCCCCGGAACCCGCCCACGCCCTGATGAACTGGCCCGCCGAAATCTTCTGCTTCCGCGGCACCGACCGTCCCGCCGCCGTACGGTCCATGGACCGCCTCGCCGCCCGCCTGGCCGAGAACGACCGGGCCGGACGCCCCTGGCCGCTGCGCGACCTGGCCGCCGAGACTTCGGCGGCGGACGGGCCGGTCCAGGTCTGCGTGGTGGCCGAGGACCTCGACGACCTCGCCGCCAAGCTGCCCGCGGCCCGCCAATTCACCCCCGCCGACGGGGTGTACCTGCGCGGCCGCGACGCCGACCCCGGGCAGCTGGCCTTCCTCTTCCCCGGCCAGGGCAGCCAGCGCACCGGCATGCTCGGCGATCTGTTCCTCGCCTTCCCGGAGCTGCGCGGACTCCTGGACGACGCGGACCCGGACTGTGTCGCGGCCATGTTCCCACCCGCCGCCTTCACCGACGGGGGCCGGGCCGCCCAGCAGGCCGCCCTCACCGACACCCGCGTCGCCCAGCCCGCGCTCGGCCTCGCCTCCGCCGCCGCCCACCGGCTGCTCACCACGCTCGGAGTCCGCCCCGACTGCACGGCCGGGCACTCCTACGGCGAACTGACCGCCCTGTGGGCCGCGGGCGCCTACGACACCCCGGCGCTGCTCCGGCTCAGCACCCGCCGCGGCGAGGCGATCCTCTCGGCCGCGGGAGACGATCCCGGCGCGATGGCCGCCGTCGTGGCCACGCCGGAGCGCGTACGGGAGCTGACCGGCGACCTCGACGTGGTCGTCGCCAATCACAACGCGCCGGAACAGAGCGTCATCTCGGGCCCCACGGACGCCGTGGAAGGGGCTGTGGCGGCGCTGCGCACGGCCGGCGCCGAGGCCCGTCGCCTGCCGGTCGCCTGCGCGTTCCACAGCCCGCAACTCGCCGCCGCCCGCGACGCGCTCGCCACGGAACTCCACGCCACCGAGGTGGCCGCGCCCGCCCTCCCGGTCTGGTCCGGTGCCACCGCACGCCCCTATGCCCGCACGGCGTCCGCGGTGCGTGACACCCTCGCGGAGCAGGTCGCCGCACCGGTGCGGTTCGTGGCACAGATCGAGGACATGTACGCGGCCGGGGTGCGCACCTTCGTGGAGGCCGGGCCCGGCCGGGTGCTCACCGGTTTGGTCGGGCAGATCCTGGGCGACCGTCCGCACACCGCGGTGCCGCTGGACGTACCGGGCGAGCCCGGACTCGCCCGGCTGCCGCACGTACTGGCCCGGCTGGCCGCGGCCGGCGTCCCGGTCGACCCGGAGGCACTGTTCCGCGGCCGCACCGAACCCCTGCCCGACACGGCACCGCGCCGCCCCGGCTGGCTGGTGAACGGCCACACGGTACGCACCGCCGACGGCGCCGGCCTGCCCGGCGGCCTGCGCCCGGCACGGCGGGTGGAAGCCCGGAGGGGCGAGCAGGGCGCAGTGCGGGTTACGGGGGCAGAGGGCGTTGCGGCGGGGGCGCCGGGTGTGGAGTTTGAGAGCGCTGCAGCTTCCGGCGAGGCCGCCCGGCATGCCGCCGTACTGGAGTATCTGCGGGCCACGAGTGAGCTGGTGGCAGCTCAACGGGATGTCGTGCTGCGGTACTTGGGGGAGGGCGACGGTGGGGGCGGTGCCCAGTCCGTCGGCGCCGCGCCGGTCCCGGAGGGGCGGATGGCGCCTCCGTACGCCGAGACTGCCGGGCGCAGGGCCGGAGGTGTGGCCGGGGCCGGATTCGGTGCCGATGCCGGGCCTGCTGTCACTGCCAATGCCGCTTCCGCTGCCGCGCCCGTGCAGCCGGACCCCGCCGGGACACAGCCGCTGAGCCCCGCCGAACTCCTCGATGCCGTAAGGGAGATCATCCACCAGCGGACCGGCTACCCCCACGAGATGCTCGATGCCGGGCTCGATCTGGAGGCCGATCTCTCGGTGGACTCCATCAAGCGCGTGGAGATCATCGGCGCGCTGGCCGACCGCATCGGACTGCCGCGGGACGCGGACGGGGCCATGGAGTCGGCGGTGGAACAGCTCGCCCGTGTCAAGACCATCAGTGGCATCGTCGACTGGATCGCCCACACCCGCGCCCCCGAGCCGCCAACGGCTTCCGCGGAATCCTCTCCGCTTGCCGCCGACCCCTGCTCGGCTTCCCCTGACCCCGTCCCGCTTTTCGCCGCCGAGCCCTTGCCGTCTCCCGCCGCACCCGGGTCCGCACCACTCACACCGTTCGTACCGGACGCCCCACCACAGCGGGCCGTCTCCGCTCCCGCGCCCGCCATGCCCGCCGGCCGACCGGCCGCCCCCGAGGAGCCCGACCGCGCCCCGGTGCCGCTGCGCCCCACCCGTTCCCTGGTCCGGGTCACCCCGCTCGGTCCGCCCGCCTTCCGCCCGCCCTCCGATGTGGTCGCGGGCCGTGACTTCGCCGTGGTGGAGGACGGTCAGGGCGTGGCGCTGGCGCTCGCCGCGCTGTTGGAGAGCCATGGCGCGCGGGTGCGGACCGTTCCTGCCGAGCGGCTGGCCCGGTGCGCCGCCGAGGGGGTGGGCGGAGTGGTGGACCTCAGCGCCCTGCGGGCCGGCCGTGACGCCGTGCTGCCGGGGCAGTTCGACGGGTGGCGCACCGCCCTGACGGGTGGCGCCCGCAGTCTGTTGCTGGCCACCGCGGCCGGTGGCACCTTCGGCCAGGACGCCACTGCGGACGCCCCCGATCCGCTGCCCGGCGCCGGACTGCGCGGCTTCGCCCGTACGGCCGCCCTCGAATACCCCGATGTCCTGATCCGCGCCGTCGACATCGACCCCAAGGACCGTCCCGAACGCATCGCCGCCCACCTCCTCGCCGAACTCTGTGCCCCCGGCGAACCGGTCGTCGTGGGCCGTACCAACGGCACCCGCACCACCCTGCGCACCGTCCCCACCCCCCTCCCCGACGAGACCGTGCCCGGCCGGCCGATGCTCGACGCCGACTCCGTGGTGCTGCTGACCGGCGGGGCCCGCGGGATCACCGCCCGTACGGCCCTCGCCCTGGCCCGCTCTCACGGATGCCATATCGAACTCCTCGGCCGGACACCCCTGCCGGAGACCCCCGAGGACCCGGCCCTCGCGCACGCCCACGACCGCATCGCGCTGCGCGCCGCGCTGCTCGCCCAAGGGCTGCGCAGACCCGCCGAGATCGAGGTGGCCGCCGGTGCGGTCCTGGCCCGCCGCGAGATCACCGCCACCCTCGACGCCCTTGCGCCGCTCGCCGCCTCGGTCCGCTACCACGCGGCCGATGTCGCCGACGAGGCCGCCGTGCACACGGTGGTGCGGGACATCCGGGCCCGGCACGGCCGCCTGGACGGGATCGTGCACGGCGCCGGCACCCTGGCGGACAAACTGCTGCGGGACAAGGAACCGGCCTCGTTCGCCCGGGTCTTCGCCACCAAGGTCGACGGCGCCCGCCATCTGCTGTCCGCCGCCGGCGACGACCCCGGCTTCGTCGTCCTCTTCGGCAGCGTCGCCGGCGTCTTCGGCAACCGGGGCCAGGCCGACTACGCCGCCGCCAACGACGCCCTGGACACCCTCGCCACCGCCTGGTCGGCCCGTACGTCCCGGCGCGTACTGGCCGTCGACTGGGGCCCGTGGGCGGCCGGGGGCGGCGGCATGGTCACCCCCGAACTGGAGAGGGCCTACGCCCGCCGGGGCATCCCGCTCCTGGACCCCGACACCGCGGTCGGCGCCCTCCTGGACGAGCTGGCCCACGGCACGGCGGCCCAGGTCGTGCTGGCGGCGGAGGCCGGCGGGGAGGTGGCGGGCGATGAGTGAGCCCCGGGCCCGGTCGGCCGGACCCGGCCCCCGGGCGACGGACGCCGCGATCGTCGGCATGGGGGCGCTCTTCCCCGGCGCCGGGGACCTCGCCGCGTACTGGCGCAACCTGGTGGCCGGTACGGACTGCATCACCGAGGTGCCGCCCGGCCGCTGGGACCCGGAGATCTACTACGACCCGCACGGCGCACAGGGCCCGGCCCGCAGCGACCGCTTCTACTGCCGGCGGGGCGGCTTCCTGGACGATCTCGCCGTCTTCGACCCCACCCGCTTCGGCATCATGCCCTCCGCCGTCCAGGGCGCCGAGCCCGATCAACTGCTCGCCCTGCGCACCATCACCGACGCCATCGCCGACGCGGGCGGTCCGGAGCGGCTGCCCGCCGACCGCTCCCGGATCGGCGTCATTCTCGGCCGCGGCGGCTTCATGGGCGTCGCCACCGCCCGGCTCGACCAGCGGGTCCGTACGGCCCACCAGCTCGCCGTCATCCTGCGCGAACTCGCCCCCGAATGGGACGAGTCGAGAATCACGGCGGTGCGGGAGGCCTTCCAGGCGAGTCTCGGCCCCGAACGGCCGGAGGCCTCCATCGGCCTGGTCCCCAGCTTCACCGCCGCCCGCACCGCCAACCGGCTCGACTTCCGCGGCCCCGCCTACACCCTCGACGCGGCCTGCGCCTCCTCCCTGCTGGCCGTGGCGCAGGCCGTCGATCTGCTCGCCGCGGGCCGCTGCGATCTCGTGGTCGCCGGAGCCGTGCACCACTGCCATATCGCCACCCTGTGGAGCGTCTTCACCCAACTACGGGCGCTCAGCCCCAGCCAGCACATCCGCCCGTTCGACCGCCGGGCCGACGGCACCCTGCTGTCCGAGGGCACCGGGGTGGTCCTCCTCAAGCGCCTGGCCGACGCCGAGCGCGACGGCGACCGGGTGTACGCGGTCATCCGCGGCACGGGCGTCGCGGGGGACGGCCGCGCCGCCGGGCTGATGAGCCCGCACCCGGAGGGCCAGGTCCACGCACTGCAGCAGGCCTGGGCCGGCGCCGGGCTGGACCCGGCACACCCCACGGCACTCGGCCTGCTGGAGGCCCACGGCACCGGGACCCCGGTCGGCGACGGCGTCGAACTCGACACCCTGGCCCGGGTGTTCGGCCCGCCGGGCGCCGGGATGCCGCCGGTCGGTCTGGGCTCGGTGAAGTCGATGCTCGGCCACACCATGCAGGCCGCCGGTATCGCCGGACTGATCAAGGCGGCGCTCGCCGTCCACCACCGGACGCTGCCGCCCACCCTGCATCTGGACGAGCCGCACGAGGGCCTGGCCCGGACCCGGATGCGTCCGGTCACCGAGGCCGAACCGTGGGACGCCGGACGGGCGCCGCTGCGAGCGGGCGTCAACGCCTTCGGCTTCGGCGGCATCAACGCCCACGCCGTCCTGGAAGAGGCCCCGGGCCGCCGCACCCCGGCCGCACCGCTCCCGCCCCCGACGCCCCGGATGCGGACGGCCCCGCTGGACAGACCCCCGCTCCGGAAGCCCCCGTTGTGGACGGCCGAACCGGAGCGCACCGTCCTGCTCGCCGCAGACACCATTGAGCAACTCGCCGATGAGCTGCAGGACTTGGTGGATGGTTTCGACACGATGGCGGACGGCGCCGGTACCCCCGCGCACGACGGTCCCTGCCGGCTCGCCCTGATCGACCCCACCCCGCAGCGCCGGGGCCTGGCCGCCAAGGTCCTCGCCCGTGGGCTGCCCTGGCGGGGCCGCGGCGAGGTGTGGTTCACCCCGAGCCCGCTCTTCGGCCCGTACGCGCGGCAGGAAGGGGCCCGGCTCGCCTTCCTCTTCCCGGGGCTGGAGGCGGAGCCACCGCCCCGTGTGGACGACGTCGCCGACCGGATGGCCCTGCCCCGCCCCACGGTCTCCGGCGGCAGCGGTCTGGTCGAACGCGCTGTGGACACCCTCGCCGTCGGCCGGCTGCTCGCCCGCGCCCTGGACGGACTGGGCGTCCAGCCCGACCTGCTGACCGGGCACAGCCTCGGGGAATGGACCGCGATGGTGGTCGCCGGGATGTACCCGCCGCAGGCCGTGGACGCCTTCCTCGACTCGCTGCGGCCCGGCTCCCTGGCGGTGCCCGACCTGGTCTATGCGGCGCTGGGCTGCGGGGCCGCGCAGGCGGCCGACGCGCTCGCCGGCCTGGAGGGGATCGCGGTCAGCCATGACAACTGCCCGCACCAGTCGGTGATCTGCGGAGCGCCGCAGCCGCTGGCCGAGGCCGTCCGCCGACTCGCCGGACAAGGCGTACGGGCACAGGAGATGCCCTTCCGCTCCGGCTTCCACACCCCGATGTGGGCGCCCTACCTCCATCAGACCGGCACCGCCTTCGACGCGCTGCCCCTACGGGACCAGCGGCTCCCCGTATGGTCGGCGACCACCGCCGCCCCCTTCCCGGAAGGCCCTTCCGCGATCCGCCGGCTGGTGCTGCGGCACCTCCTGGAACCGGTCCGCTTCCAGGAGCTGACCCGACGGCTGTACGAGGACGGCGTCCGCGGTTTCGTCCAGGTCGGCGCCGGCAGCCTCACCGGCTTCGTGTCCGACACCCTGCACGGGCAGGACCACCTCGCCGTCGCGGCGGCCGACTCCCGCCGCGACGGTCCGGCCCAACTCCGCCGCCTGGCCGCCGCGTTGTGGACGGAAGGCCTGACTCCGCGCTGGGACCGGCTGGTGGGGGCGCGCGACGCCGGCCCGGTCACGGGGGCACACGACGCCGGACCGGCGACGGCGGTGGGCGCTACGGATCGCGCGATGGACCACGTCGGGGACCATGCCAGGGATCACCTGACGGAGCGCGCCGCGGACCGCGCACCGGCCGCCGCAGACGCCGGTGCGGCGACCCGGCTGGACCTCGGCTCGCCCCTGGTCCGCCTCGGCGGGGGAGTGCCGCCCCACCCCCGGCCGGCCGCCGCGGAACCGGTCCGGCAGGCCCTGGACGCCGTCCTCTCCGAAACCCGGGCCGCCACCCGCGCCGTCGCTGCCGCTGTCACCGCGGCAGGCATCCGCAGCACCGCCGCTCCCACACCCCGCACCGTCACCGGGCCGCGCACCGCCACACCCCTCGCCCCGACTCCACCCCCACCCCCACCTCCTGCCCACACCACATCGACACCGGCATCACCCCCGCCTCCACCCCCGGCAATGACGGAACCTCCCCCGACCACCCTCCGCACCACCCGCCGCCTCTCCCTGCAGACCGTCCCGTACGTGCGGGACCACTGTGTCTACCTCCAGCCCGACGACTGGCCCGAGCCCGCCGACCGTTTTCCCGTCGTCCCCATGACCACGCTGCTGGAACTGGCCGCCGAGGCGGCCCGCGAGACCTGCCCCGGCCACCTCGTCACCGGCTACTCCGACGTACGGGCCCTGCGCTGGCTGGCCGTCGCGCCGCCCGTCGAGCTGAACCTTGACGCCACCCCCGAGGGGGACGGACGGGTGCGGGTGCGTCTCGGGGACTACGCCACCGTCACCGTCCACCTGGCGTCCGGCTACCCGGCCCCGCCACCCCCCGACCCCGCGGCGCCGGCCCCCGGCCGCCCGGCCCCGGTCAGTGCGGAGGCGCTCTACCGGGACCGGTGGATGTTCCACGGGCCCGCGTTCGCCGGGGTCCACGAGGTCCGCACGCTCGCCGCCGACGGCATCCGCGGCACCCTGCGCGCCCTGCCCGCGCCCGGTGCCCTGCTGGACGCCGCGGGACAGCTCCTCGGCCACTGGATGCAGCTGCAACTGAGCGGTGACCGGCTGGTCTTCCCCGCTTCCCTGGACCGCGTACGGCTCTACGGCCCGCCGCCCCATGAGGGCGCGCTGCTGGCGGCCACCGCCCGCATCCGCGAGGTGCGGGCCGGATCGGTGCGCGGCGAAGTGGAGCTGTGCGGTGCGGACGGCCGCGTATGGGCGCGCCTGGAGGGCTGGACGTACCGGCGCTTCGGTGCCGATGAGCGGGTGTGGCCGATGAAGTTCACCCCGGAGGTGTGCGGCATCGGTGAACCCCGGCCGGGCGGCTGGTGCCTGGCCCGGCGCCGCTGGTCGGACCCGGCCTCGCAGGAGCTGGTCATGCGCCGCTATCTGGGCGCGGCCGAGCGTGCCCGCTACGAACGGTGCGCACCGCGTGCCCGCGCGGCCTGGCTGCTGGGCCGGATCGCGGCCAAGGACGCGGTGCGGGAACTGCTCTGGGAGTCGGGCGCCGGGCCCGTCTTCCCGGCCGAGATCCCGGTCGGCACCGACCGGCACGGCCGCCCCTGCCCGCAGGGCCCGCTCGCCCACGGGCTCCACCTCTCGCTCGGGTACCACGACCGGATCGCCGTCGCCCTCGCCCACCGCGCGGGCCCCGTCGGGATCGGCATCGAGCGCGTCACCGACGATCCGCAGGCCCCCGCCCGGCTCGCCCTCACCCCGGCCGAACACCGTCTGGCCGACGACCTGCACACCCGGCACACCCCCGGGGACACCGGCCGCGCCTACTGGCTCACCGCGCTGTGGTGCGCCAAGGAGGCCGCGGCGAAGGCGGCGGGCGGCGGCCTCGGCGGCAGTCCGCAGGCATGGGCCGTGACCCCCGAACCGGGCGGCGCGCTCCGGGTGGTCTCCCCGGACGGCCGGCCCCACCTCGTCCACCTCGACTCCGTCGACGATCTGTCCGGGCGCCACGTCGTCGCCTGGACCGGGCCGCGGCCCACGGACCGTACGGGCACCGACACCCTCACTCCCACGGAGGCCACCCATGGCAGCTGACCCGCTCCCCGAGCGCACCCGGACGATCCTGGCCGAGATCACCGACATGCTGGTGAGCGTCGTCGGCGACGAACTGCTCGTCGTGGGCGAGATCACCTGCGCCACCACCTTCAATGACGATCTGGCCCTGGAGAGCATCGAGTTCGTCGCGCTGGCCGAACTGCTGCAGGAGCGCTACGGCACCTCGGTGGACCTCCTCGGCCTGCTCGCGGAGAAGGACATCGACCAGATCCTGGCGATGACCGTCGGCGAACTCGCCGCCCATGTCGAGCGGGTCACCGCCGTCGACCGGGCCTGTGCGGGCTGACCGCCCATGGCCCTCACCCCCGCGGGCGGCCTGCGCCTGCACACCCAGCGGCTGCCGGGCCACGGCGGCGGCCCCCGGTCCGACGCCCCCACTGTCGTCTTCCTGCACGGGCTCGTGATGGACAACCTGTCGAGCTTCTACTGCACCCTCGCGGGCCCCGTCTCCCGCGCGGGGCACGAGGTGCTCCTCTACGACCAGCGCGGGCACGGCCGCAGCGACCGCCCGCCCAGCGGCTACGACCGGGACTCCTCGGTGGCCGATCTCCTTGCCCTGCTCGGATCGCTGGGCCTCGACCGCCGCCCGGTCCATCTGGTCGGCAACAGCTACGGCGGCGCCCTGGCGCTGCACACCGCCCTCGTCCGGCCCGATCTCGTCGCCTCCGTCGTCCTGATCGACTCCCATCTGACCGGCGACTGGATCGAGGACATGACCGACACCCTCTCGGTTGCGGCCCTCGGTCTCGAACATTCCCCGCTGGCCGGCCAGTTGGCCGTGATCGGGCACCGCAAGGAGGCCAAGCTGACCGCCGCGGCCGACGCCCTGCTCAACCACACCACCCTGATCGAGGACATCGCCGCGGGCACCCCGTTCACCTCCCGCGACTTCGCCCGGCTGCACCGCCCGGTCCTGGCCGTCTACGGGGAGCATTCAGAACTCCTGCCGGGCGCACGTGAGTTGGCGGCCTTCGCACCGGACTGTGAGCTGTGTGTGCTGCCCGGCGTGGGGCACACCGTGCTCAACGAGGCCACCGAGGCCTTGTGCGACGCGCTGCTGGGACGGCTCGGGATACCGGCCGGGGCGGTGGCCCGATGAGAGTGCTGTTCGTCGTCCCGCCGCTGACCGGGCACGTCAACCCCACCCTCGCCGTCGCCGCCGAACTCACCGCGCGCGGCCACCGGGTCGCCTGGACCGGCCCCGCCGCGGCCCTGGCACCGCTGCTCCCCACGGGCTCCGCGCTCTACCCGGCGGGGGACCGGGACCCGGCCGGCGGCCATGACCTCGGCGGTACGCGCTGGCGCGAACTGCGGGGCGTCGCCGCGCTGCGCTTCCTGTGGGCGGAGGCCCTCATCCCGCTCGCCCGCGCGATGCTCCCCGGCGTGCACACGGCCGTCGAAGCCTTCCGCCCCGATGTGGTGGTGGCCGACCAACAGGCCCTCGCCGGGCCCCTGGTGGCGCGCCGGCACCGGCTGCCCTGGGCGACCTCGGCGACCACCTCGGCGGAGATCGTCCGGCCCTTCGACGCCTTCCCGAAGGTGGGGGAGTGGGTCAGCCAGCGCATCGCGGCCCTGCTCGCCGAGTGCGGGGCGCCCGGCGGCTGGGACCCACGCTTCTCCCCGCACCTCGTCCTGGTCTACTCCACCCCCGCGCTCATCGGCGAGGACGGTCCGAAGAGCCCTGCGGCGAGCCCCGGAGAGCCGGCCGGCGACGGGCCCGGTGGCGTCCCCGGGAGGTACCCGCCGCACTACGCCTTCGTCGGCCCGGCCTTCGGCGCCCGCCCGCCGGCCGGTGACTTCCCGTGGCGCCGGCTCGACCCCGTGCGTGCCCGGGTGCTGGTCTCGCTGGGCACCCTCAACCGTGCGGCGGGCGCCCGCTTCTACCCGGCTGTGCTGCGCGCCGCGGACGCCCTCGCGGGCCGGGCGCAGCTGATCCTGGCCGCGCCGGGCGACCTCGCCGGCGACATCCCGCCGCACATGCTGCACCAGGAGTACGTCCCCCAGCTGCAACTGCTGCCGCACCTCGACGCGGTGCTGTGCCACGGCGGCCACAACACCGTGTGCGAGGCGCTCGCCCACGGGCTGCCGCTGGTGGTGGCACCCGTACGCGACGACCAGCCGATCGTCGCCCGCCAGGTGGCCGAGGCCGGGGCGGGGGTGCGGGTGCGCTTCGGCCGGGCCCGCGCCGACGAGCTGCAGCAGGCCCTGACCGCCGTGCTGGACTACCCGGCCCACCGCCACGCGGCCCGCCGCATCCAGGCGTCCTTCGCCGCAGCGGGCGGCGCCGCCACCGCCGCCGACCGCCTGGAGAAACTGCGGCCCGGACCGCGCACCGGCCCGTCCGCACCCGGCACCGCCCCGTTGGAGAACGAGAAGGGACCGTGAGCCAGATGACGCGAGCGCACCGTTCGGGACACCGCGCGCGATGGGCGGCGGCCGCCGCCGTGACGGCCCTGGGTGCGGGCACGCTACGCGCCCGCCGCCGGCTCGCCGCGCTGCCCGTGCTCGACCTCGCCGGGCCGCCCGGCCCCGCGCCGTCGCAGGACCCCGCCGGGTCACCGCCCCTCGGCTGGCAGTTGATCACCGCGCCCGGTGTCGTGGCCGACGAGGCGACCCTGCGTGCCGCGGTCGCCCACGCCACCCGCGCAGGACTCCAGGTCGTGGACCTGATCCCGGCCCACCTGGACGCCGAGAGCGTGCTCGGGCTGTTGCGGCTGCTCGACCCGGCGGCCCACCGCGCGGACCGGTGCGCGCCGGGCCACGGCGCGGGCCACGCCCTGCTGGTGACCGACGAGATCCACCGGCGGGCCGGACTCGACACCGGGGCGCCGCCGCAGTCGGTGGCCGGTCTGATCCGCCTGGTCCGCACCCTCAAGGAGTACGCTCCGGACGCCACCGGCTGGGCCGTCGCCCCCGGACTCAGGGCGCCGCACCCCGATCCCGCGCGGCGCGCCGAGGAACTCCGCACCCGGGGCCTCCCGCCGGCCCTGATGTCCGCGGCACAGCTGGCAGGTCTGGCCCTGCTGGCCAAGTGCGCGCTCTCGGCGCCACGTTGGGGCATGACGGCCGCCGCCCTGTACTGGCTCCAGCCGGCCGCCGTACTGAGCCCGGCCCGCGGTCTGCGCCCGGCCGGCCTGGCCCGCGCGACCGCGGCCCGTCCGCTGCGCTCCGCGACCACCGCGCTGCGCACCCTGGCCACCCCGTCCGCCGAACCGCCCCGGCCGGCCGGTACCGCCGCCCGGTACGCCGCGTACACCGCCGAACTCGCCGCCGGCACCGACCGGTTCTTCGAACCCCGTCGCGCGGACTGCCCCTGGTGCGCGGCTCCCGACCCCGTCGTACGGGTCCGGATGCCCGACCTGCTCCAGGCCAAGCCCGGCCGCTTCACCCTGGAGGAGTGCCGGCACTGCGGCCATGTCTTCCAGAACCCCCGGCTCACCCCGGAGGGACTCGACTTCTACTACCGCGACTTCTACGAGGGCTTCGGCGGCGAGGGCGCCTCGCTGGTCCTCGGCCGGATGACCGCCACCTACCGCGACCGCGCCGAACTGCTCCGGCCCTTCACCACACCCCGGGCCTGGCTCGATGTCGGCACCGCCGCCGGGCACTTCTGCAATGCCGCCCGCGGGGTCTGGCCCGACACCCGCTTCGACGGCCTGGACATGGGCGAAGGCGTTCACGAGGCCGCCCGGCGGGGCTGGATCACCACCGCCTACCAGGGCCAGTTCCCCGAACTCGCCGACCGGCTGGCCGGCCGCTACGACACCGTGAGCATGCACCACTACCTGGAACACACCCGGGACCCCCGCGCCGAACTCGACGCGGCCGTCAAGGTCCTGGCCCCCGGCGGCCATCTGCTGATCGAACTCCCCGACCCCGAGGCCCGGATCGCCCGGCTGCTCGGCCCCCACTGGCTGCCCTGGTTCCAGCCCCAGCACCAGCACCTGATGCCGGCCGGCAACCTCAAACAGGACCTGGAGGCCCGGGGCTTCACCGTCCTCGCCGAGCAGCACGGACCCGCCCACCAGAGCAATGACTTCCTCGGCGCCGTCGCCCTCACCGCGAACCGGCTCGCCCCCGACCCGTTCGCACCGTGGGCCACCATCCCCGCCACCCGCACCCGCCGCGCCGCCCGAAGCGCCGTACAGGCCATGGCCGTCCCCTGCTACGCCGCCGCGCTCGGCCTCGACCACCTGCGCACCGCGGTCGCACGGGCCACCGACGGCGGCAACGCCTACCGGCTGCTCGCCCGCAAAGAGCTGGGATGAACGGGGTGGACCTGGCCCACCGTGCGACGGCCGACCCCCTGCTGCGGCTGCTCGCCCACGGCTTCGCGACGGCGTACCACCGCCGGCCCGAAGCGGTGTGGCGGGCGCCGTACGCCTTCCGGATCACCCCGCCCGCCGCCCCGCCGGACACCGGTACGGCACCCCGGACCGGCTGGGTCGCGGCGGCCGACCGGCAGGTCGCCGCGGCCGTCGCCCCGCGCGACGACGGCATGCTGCACTGCGGCTCACCCCAGCACCCGGCCGAGACCGCCGAACTCCCGCTCACCGGACCGGCCGCCGACGCCCCCGCCTGGGCCGCCCGCCCGTATGCCGCGCTGCGTGCGCTCGCCGCCGCCGGAATCGGCCGGGACGGCGCCGACCTGCACCTGGACGCCACGCTGCCGGATTCCGTGGGGCTGCCAGTCGCCGAGCCGCTGGAGTGCGCGGCCGCGCTGGCGGTGGTGTCGGTGCACGCCGACCGCGGCGGCCGTCCGCCGGTCCGCGCACAGCTGGCGCGGCTGCTGTCCGCCACGGTCCCCGGCGACGACGCGCTGCGCCGGGCCGTGCTCTTCGCCCGCACCGGGCAACTGCTCGCGCCCGACGGCAGCTGCCGCCCGCTGCGCGCCCCGGACGGTGGCCCGCAGCCGAGCCTGCTGCTGGTGACGGCCCGGCTGCCGAGCGAGGGCCGGGAGGACGGCGACAGCGCCGGCCGGGCAAACGGCGACCTCACCGCCACCGCGCTCGCCACCGCGGTCCACGAAGCCCTGGGCGCCGGCGCCTGGTCCGCCTCCTGGCCCGGACGGCGGCCGGGCCGCAGCGTGCTGCTGCTGATGCCGCCCGAACGGCGCGCGGCGGTCCGGGCCGCGGTGGCCGCCGCCTGTCGCCGCGCCGACCTGCCCGTACCGCGCCTTCTGCGGATCACCGTCGCGGACGCGGCCCGACGCGAGGACTGACACCCGGCACCCCGGGCCCCTATCCCCCCTAAGGGCCCACCCCTCACCGGACTCTCCCCCGGACAAGGAGCTGACCCCCGATGAAACGAAGAGCCATCCGTCTGCGCAGAGCCGTCGTGGCGGCCCTCGGCACGCTCGGCCTGCTCGCCGTCGCCACCGCGGCGGACGCCCGGCCCGTCCGTTCCGCGCTGCCGTCCTACGACCACGTCGTGCTCGTGGTCTTCGAGAACAAGCAGTACGGCGAGATCATCGGCAATTCCCAGGCGCCCTACCTCAACCAACTCGCTCACGACGGCGCCGAACTGACCTCGATGAAGGCCCTGACCCACCCCAGCCAGCCGAACTACTTCAACCTCTTCTCCGGCGCCACCCAGGGCATCACCGGCGACGGCTGCTACACCGCGCAGTCGCTGTCGGCGCCCAACCTCGGCCAGGAGCTGATCGCCGCCGGCAAGACCTTCGCCAGCTACAACGAGGGGCTGCCCGAAGAGGGCTCCACGACCTGCTCCAGCGGCCGGTACGCGCAGAAGCACAACCCCTGGTTCGCCTTCAAGAACGTCCCGGTGAACACCGGCAAGACCTTCGCCCAGTTCCCCAAGGACGACTTCACCAAGCTGCCGACGCTGTCATTCGTCATCCCGGACATGTGCAACGACATGCACGACTGCGCGGTCGGCAGCGGCGACACCTGGCTCCGGAACAACCTCGACTCCTACGCCCGGTGGGCCAAGGACCACAACAGCCTGCTGATGGTCACCTGGGACGAGGA
This sequence comes from Streptomyces sp. NPDC058773, assembly GCF_042746015.1. NCBI lineage: Bacteria > Bacillati > Actinomycetota > Actinomycetes > Kitasatosporales > Streptomycetaceae > Streptomyces > Streptomyces sp. NPDC058773. Next base: position 189,407 of record NZ_JBHYPE010000006.1, on the reverse strand, counting down.
CAACTACCTCGGCTCCAACCGGATCGCCACCGTCTTCCACGGCGCCCATGTCAAACAGGGCGCCGTCAGCGGCGACTACAACCACTTCAGTCTGCTGCGGACCTTCGAGGACATGTACGGCACCGGCCACGCGGGCAACGCCGCCACCGCCACCCCGGTCACCGGAGTGTTCGACACCGGCGGCACCGAACCGCCCGGCGACGGCCTCGAACTCACCACCCCCGGCCCGCAGACCTGCCGATTCGGCCAGTCCTGCACCGTCCAGCTCACCGCCACCGGCGGCACACCCCCGGTCACCTACCGCGCCACCGGCCTGCCGCTGCTCCTCGGCCTGGACGCCGCCGGCGGCCGGATCACCGGCAGACCCTGGCAGACCGGCAGCTTCCCGGTCACCGTCACCGTCACCGACGCCAGGGGCGCCACCGCCACCGCCTCCTTCCCGCTCACCGTCAACTGGTTCTGAACGCACGCCTCTTGGCGCCGGACCGGCATGGAATCACCGGCCGGACACCGCGGACTCCGGGCCAAGGTCAGGAGTTGTAGCGAAGATCGACTCCCGTGCGGAGGGAAGCGGAAGGAGCCGGTACGTTCTGGTGGCAACCGGAGCCGGGCGCGTGATCGCCGCTGTGCGATCGGCGCCCGGCTCGTCATCGTCACCATAAGAAGGCAAGTTCTTGGCTCTTCACCGCCTCCACCGCCTCATACCGGCGTCCCTCGCCCTGACGACCGTGTGCGCGGCCCTCCCGGCCTCGACGGCATACGCCGCGGACACCCCGCCCACCCCGCATCTGGACGCCATCGAACGATCGCTCCGCGACACCTCCCCCGGCCTCGAAGGCTCCGTGTGGGAGCGCACCGACGGCAACCGGCTGGACGCCCCGGACGGCGACCCGGCCGGCTGGCTGCTCCAGACGCCCGGCTGCTGGGGCGACGCCCACTGCAAGGACCGCCCGGGAACCCGGCGGCTGCTCGACAAGATGACCGCCAACATCGCCGCCGCGCAGCACACCGTGGACATCTCCTCGCTGGCCCCGTTCCCCAACGGCGGCTTCGAGGACGCCGTCGTCGCCGGCCTCAAGGCGTCCGTCAAGGCCGGACACTCCCCGAAGGTGCGCATCCTGGTCGGCGCCGCCCCGATCTACCACCTCAATGTGGTGCCGTCCCGCTACCGCGACGACCTGATCGACAAGCTCGGCTCCGCTGCCGGGAAGGTCACGCTCAACGTCGCCTCGATGACCACGTCCAAGACGTCGCTCTCCTGGAATCACTCCAAGCTCCTTGTGGTCGACGGGAAGACGGCCATCACGGGCGGGATCAACGGCTGGAAGGACGACTACCTCGACACCGGCCACCCGGTGTCGGACGTGGACATGGCGCTCAGCGGGCCGGCCGCCCGCTCGGCGGGCAAGTACCTCGACACGCTGTGGGACTGGACCTGCCGCAATGCCACCGACCCCGCCAAGGTCTGGCTCGCCACGTCGAACGGCGCCTCCTGCATGCCGTCCCTGGAGAAGGAACGGGCCGCCGCCCCCGCCGAACCGGCCGGTGACGTCCCCGTCCTCGCCGTCGGCGGCCTCGGCGTGGGCATCAAGGAATCCGACCCCTCCTCCGGCTACCACCCGGACCTGCCCACGGCCCCCGACACCAAGTGCACTGTCGGACTGCACGACAACACCAACCACGACCGCGACTACGACACGGTCAACCCCGAGGAGAACGCGCTGCGTTCGCTCATCGGCAGCGCCCGGGAGCACATCGAGATCTCCCAGCAGGACCTCAACGCCACCTGCCCGCCGCTGCCGCGCTACGACATCCGGACCTACGACACCCTCGCGGGCAAGCTGGCCGCCGGGGTGAAGGTCCGCATCGTCGTCAGCGACCCTGCCAACCGCGGAGCCGTCGGCAGCGGAGGCTACTCCCAGATCAAGTCCCTGGACGAGATCAGCGACACCCTCCGCAAGCGGCTCGTCGCCCTCACCGGAGACAACGAGAAGGCGTCCCGGGCGATGTGCGGCAACCTCCAGCTCGCCTCGTTCCGCAGCTCGGACCGGGCCACCTGGGCGGACGGCAAGCCCTACGCGCTGCACCACAAGCTGGTGTCGGTCGACGACTCGGCGTTCTACATCGGCTCCAAGAACCTCTACCCGGCCTGGCTCCAGGACTTCGGCTACATCGTCGAGAGCCCGGCCGCGGCGAAGCAGCTCAAGACCGAACTGCTCGACCCGGAGTGGAAGTACTCCAAGGCGGCGGCATCGACCCCGGCCGGGTGCTCCGCCGGCGGGACGGCCTGACCTGCGGCACGGCTGACGCCGCGGACGGGGAGGTCCGTTCCGCCCCGCCCGGGTGATCCCGGGCACCGCCCCTGACCGGCGCCCGTGAACGACCGAGGCCACCCCCGCGACATGGGGGTGGCCTCAACCGTCTCGCGCCCGCCGGACTCCGGTGCGTCAGCGGCGCCGCACCAGCGGGAACGGCAGGGTCTCGCGGATCGACAGACCGGTCAGGAACATCACCAGCCGGTCGACGCCGATGCCCAGACCGCCGGTCGGCGGCATCGCGTACTCCAGCGCCTGGAGGAAGTCCTCGTCCAACTCCATCGCCTCCGGGTCACCGCCCGCCGCCAGCAGCGACTGCGCGGTGAGCCGGCGGCGCTGCTCGACCGGGTCGGTCAGCTCCGAGTAGGCGGTGCCCAGTTCCGTGCCGAACGCGACCAGGTCCCAGCGCTCGGCGAGCCGCGGGTCCTTGCGGTGCTGCCGGGTCAGCGGCGACACATCGGTCGGGAAGTCCTTGTAGAACGTGGGGAGCTGGGTCTTCTCCTCCACCAGCCGCTCGTACATCTCCAGCACGACGTCGCCGCGCCCCATCTCCGGCTTCACCGGTACCGCCGCGGCATCGCACAGCCGGCGCAGCCGGTCCGGCGCGGTGTCCGCGTCGACTTCTTCGCCGAGCGCCTCGGAGATCGCCCCGTAGACGGTCTTGACCGGCCAGATCCCCGAGATGTCGTGCTCGACGAGCTTGCCGTTCCCGTCCGCCTTGCGGGCGGTGGCACTGCCGAACGCGGCGATGGCCGCACTCTGGATCAGCTCCCGGGTCAGGTCGAGCATCACGTCGTAGTCGGCGAACGCCTGGTACGCCTCCAGCATCGTGAACTCGGGGTTGTGCTTGTACGAGATGCCCTCGTTGCGGAACGTCCGCCCCAGCTCGAAGACCTTCTCCATACCGCCCACACACAGCCGCTTGAGATACAGCTCCGGCGCGATCCGCAGATACAGATCGAGGTCGTAGGCGTTGATGTGGGTGTGGAACGGGCGGGCGTTGGCACCGCCGTGGATCTGCTGGAGCATCGGCGTCTCGACCTCCAGGTAACCCCGGTCGATCAGCCCCTGGCGCAGCGCCTGCACCGCCCGGCTGCGCGCCCGGACGTTCTCCCGGGCGTCCGTCGAGACGACCAGGTCCACATACCGCTGGCGGACCTTGGCCTCCGGGTCGGACCGCCCCCGCCGCTTGTCCGGCAGCGGACGCAGACACTTGGCGGTCAGCCGCCACCGGGTCACGAACACGGTCAGCTCACCGCGGTCGCTGCTGCCGACCTCGCCCTCCGCCTCGACATGGTCGCCGAGGTCGATGTCCGAGCCGAAGCGGTCCAGCAGCTCCTTGCCGCTGCCGTCCCGGGTCAGGGCGATCTGCAGATCGCCCGACCAGTCGCGCAGCACCGCGAACAGCACCCCGCCGTGGTCGCGGGTGAGCAGCACCCGCCCGGCGATGCTGACGGATTTGCCGCTGCGCGTCCCCGGCGTCAGATCCGGGCACTCCTCGCGGACCTGGCCCAGGGTGTGGGTACGCGAAACCCCCACCGGATACGGGTCGGTGCCCGCCTCCCGCAGCCGCTCCAGCTTGCGGTGCCGCACCCGCACCTGCTCGGGCAGCGCGGCCAGCTCCTGCTCGTGGAGCTCCTCCTCGGTGGCCGGGGCGGTCTGCACCAGGCCGAGTTCGTCCAGCGACGGCAGGCCCGCGGTGCTCGCCGGGGCCAGCACCCGCTTCTTGTGCCCCTTGCCCCACAGCTTGCCCAGGCTCGGCACGGCCACGAAGCCCTCGGCGATACCGGAGGCCAGACCGATACGGGCCAGCGCACCGGCGTCGGCGTAACACAGGAACCGCGGGTACCACTCCGGGTTGTACTTGGCGTTGGAGCGGTAGAGCGCCTCCAGCTGCCACCACTTGGAGAAGAACAGCAGCAGCCGGCGCCAGACCTTCAGCACCGGACCGGCACCGATCCGGGCGCCCTCTTCGAAGGCGGACCGGAACACCGCGAAGTTCAGCGAGATCCGCCGCACGCCCATCGCCCCGGCCTGCGCGCACAGCCGGGCCACCATGAACTCCATGACGCCGTTGGGCGCGGAGCGGTCCCGGCGCATGACGTCCAGCGAGATGCCCTCCTTGCCCCACGGCACGAAGGACAGCAGCGCGATCATGTTGCCGTCGCCGTCGAACGCCTCGGCCAGCAGGCACTCCCCGTCCTCCGGGTCGCCCAGCCGGTCCAGCGCCATCGAGAAGCCGCGCTCGGTCTCGGTGTCCCGCCAGGCGTCCGCCCGGTGGATGACCTCCTGCATCTCCTCGTCGGTCAGCGCGGAGTGGCGCCGGACGCGGAACGTCGCTCCGGTCCGCTCGACGCGGTTGACGGCCTGGCGGGTGACCCGCATCTCCCGGCCGTCCAGGTCGAAGTCCTTCACATGCAGGATCGCCTCGTCGCCGAGCTGGAGCGCCCCGAGGCCGCAGCGGGCGAACGCCTTGGCGCCGCTCTCGCTCGCGCCCATGACGGCCGGCTGCCAGCCGTACCGCCCGGCGACCTCCAGCCAGGCCTCGATGGCCTGCGTCCACGCCTCCCGGTCACCGACCGGGTCACCGCTGGCCAGACAGACACCGGCCTCGACGCGGTAGGTGACGGCGGCCTTGCCGCTGGGGGAGAAGACCACGGCCTTGTCGCGGCGGGAGGCGAAGTAGCCGAGCGAGTCCTGACTGCCGTAGCGGTCCAGCAGCGCCCGGATACGGGCCTCCTCGTCGCCGTGCAGCGCGGCCTCCATCCGCTGCGAACGGAACAGGGTGGCCGCGGCGTTCAGCAGCGCCAGCGCGCCGAGCAGACCGAGGACGGCGCTGACCCAGTGCGGTGGATGACCCTCGACGAGATGGCCGCCGACCAGCCCGCCGCAGACGCGGTTGGCCGTCCACAGCAGCCGGTTGGCGGCGCCGTGCTCCAGGGTGCCGGGGGCCAGCGCCACCAGCCCCCAGCCGATCAGCACCGCCGCCACGAGCCCGCCGATCAGCACCAGGATGGCGCGCAGGAACGCGCCGCGCCGGGTGATCGCGTAGAACTCGCGGTGCGAGACGAGCAGCAGCACCAGCGCCGCGGTGCACAGCACCAGGGAGAACGCGAACTCCCAGTACCCGGCGGCCAGGAACAGCGCGTCGGCGAGGGTGACCAGCACCATGTAGGCCACGACGAACCACAGCGCCACCCGCTTCCGGGCGGTCATCGCCGCGCCCAGGAGGAAGAGGAACGCCGCATAGGCGAAGTTCGGCGCCACCGGGATGGTGAGGGTGTCCAGCCAGTAGATCACCGGGTGGAGTCCGCGCCGGAGGGGCCCGATCAGCGCCGTCAGGGCACAAAACAGCCCCAATACGCTGAAGATGATGGCGAAGCCATTGGGGACACGGCGCCGGAAGCGCCGCCACCCCGTGAGTTGATCCTGGTCCTGCACGGTGCTCATTCCGTCACACTAGGCTCTGAAAGGGGTCAGCTGCTCGACGCGGGGGTGCGGTTTCTCCGCCACGGGAGGATCAGCCGTCATATCAGTCTCCGATCCCGGTGGTGTCGTCGTCTTTCCCTCGTACGGGGGAGGAGGCGACCCCGGCGGGGTCACCCACGTGGACCTTGCCACAAACCCGTCCCGGGTCCGAGTCGGTGCAACTCCGGCTGATGGTGAAGTTCAGGTCATAGTCGCCGGAGAAGTAGCGCCCGCCGCCGGAGTCCACCCCGTCGAGTTCCGCCCGCAACGTGACCTCGGTGCCCGGCTTCCAGTGCTCCTTGGGCCGCCAGGCCACCTGGTCCTTGCCGTTGGGGTCCTTCGTCCAGTCCCACGAACCGGCCGTCCGCTCGTCGGCGGTGACGCTCAGCCGGCGCTGCACCGCGGCCCGGTCGGTCACCGGGTGCTCGAAGGTGAGCGTGAGCAGCCGGTCGACGGCGACCACCGCGTCCTGGATGCCGGGGTCGAGCACCACCGTGTTGAGCCTGGCGGCCCGCGCGGTGGTGAGCGACTCCTTGGCCGCCCCGACGCCGCCCCGCTCGCTCCGGGTCCGGGCGACGACGGAGTACGTGGTGGCCGGGGCGATCTCGGCGCTGGAGGTCCAGACCGTGGCGCCGTTCGCGAACCCGCCGGGCAGCCGCCGGCCCCGGGGGTCGGTGACCGTCACCTCGGTCAGCACACCGCCCTTCGCGGATACCTCCAGCTTGTCGCCGGCCCGCACGGTCCTGGTGCCGTCGGCCGACCCCAGCGCCACCTTCACCGGGTCGCTCACGGGCGCCGGCGCCGCGAAGCCCGCACACGCGCTGAGCGTGCCCGCGCCGGCCACCGCGGCCAGGGCGAGGGCGGCGCGCCGCGGCCGGCGGGGCCTGCGGCAGGGAGAGGGGAACTGGCTCATCTCGGGCTTTCCGTCTGCGGTGGGGGAGGGCGGCGATGTCGGCGGCTAAGACGGCCGATCGACACACTTCGTTGCAGGGAGTGATGTGATCCACGCCACGGGCGGTGGAGCGCGTCGTCCGGTCCGCCCGGTCATCGCCGTCCGGCCCGCGCCGCCACCGTGGTCCGGCGCCGCTCCACCGGTCCGTGACCCGCAGTGATCACCCGATCGGAGCACCCGCACAAGAACCGGACATACCCCGAAATACGCCAAACTGGCCACCCCTTGCCGCTCGTTCGGGCGGCGGTAGAGGAGGCATGCGTCCCATGGCGATTTCCATCTCGGTCGTCCTGCTGCTGGTGGTCCTGACCGTGATCTTCCTGCGCAGCGGCAAGCTCAAGTTCTCGCACGCCCTGGTGTGCGCCATGCTCGGCTTCTATCTGGCGAGCAGCAGCCTCGCCCCGGACATCCACCAGGGGCTGTCCGGCGCCGCCGACGTGGTGAGCAGTCTGCGTCCGTGACGGGGGCGGCCCGCCGCACCGGGCCGCTCACCCGGCGGAGAACACCCCGAGCGCATTGGGCACCGGCCGCTCCGCGCCCCCCGACGGATGGTTGCGGACCGTGGCCCCGTACGCGTCGCCGGTGACCAGGGTCGAAGACCCGCCGCCGTCCAGGTCCATCGCGTCCCGCGCGCCCAACTCCGCCATGAGTTCCGCCAGTTCCCGCACCGTCAGCCCGGTCTGGCCCGGCGCCCCGTCCAGCGCCATGAGGTACAGCACCCGGCCGCCGGTCCCGATGCCCGCGGACGTCCGCACCGCCACGGCGCCGGTGTCCAGACCGGCCACCGGCGCGCCGTCCCGCACGATCGGGAAGCCGCCCACCGCACAGCGCAGCGGACCGGGCCCCCGGCCGACGAGGTACGAGCCGACGCGCACCGGCTCCCCGATGCGCAGTGAGCGCAGCTGCCGCGCCCCTTCCTCCCGGCCCACGAGCACCACACTGCCCACCGGCACCCCACCCGCGCCCGGTGCCTCACCGACCGCCGTGACCCGGCCGTGCCGCACCGTCACCTCCGCGGTCTCCGTGCTGCACGGCGCCGCCCGGTCGGTGTCCGTACCGCAGATGGCGCGCACCCGGGACGCCGGGCCCCACTGCGCGGTGTACGCGCCGATCCCGCCGACCGGCAGCGCGTACTGGTTCAGCCCGCGCAGCGGCAGCGCCCCCTCGCCGGTCAGCACCGCACCGCGCAGCGTCAGCCGGTCCAGGCGGGCGCGGCGGTCGTAGCCGACGCCGATGACGTCCTCGGTGGTCGCGCCGGGCGGCATCACCGGTCCGAACCGCTGCCCGTCGGGTACCGCGCCCTTCAGGTGCCGCCCCGCGGCGACCGCCGGGCCGACCGCGGCGCCGGTCGGCGGCACGCCCGGGTGCTGGGTCTCGGTGATGTTGAAGAAATCCCCGTTGACCGCCCCCACCGCCCGGCGCTCCGCGGCCAGTTGGGAGACCGGCGACCGCGCGCCGACCACCCCCGGATGCAGCAGGTCCACCGAGACCCGCGGATCGGTCAGGGCGACGGTCAGCAGGTGGCCGTGCACGGTGCCGCGCGGCAGCGTCATCCGGAACTCGTCGTAGGTCACACCGGGTGCCACCGCCGCCGCACCGGAGCGCCGGAGGTCCGTCCCCGCGGCGGTGGCCGGCGGCCCGCCCGCCAGCCCTCCGCCGGTCAGCGCACCCCACACCACCAGCACCGTCAGCACCGCGCGAACCCGTCCGAATCGCCGCTTCACGATTGCCCCCTGACGTCACGCCAACTGTCCCAGGTGCCGGAGACGCCCACTATGGCCCGGAGGTGTCAGGAATGCGTAGACCCGCGGAGCGGCCGTCGTGTCGTCTGCCGGTCATTCCGCGGGCTGCCAGGAGACCTCGTTGACCAGCTGGAGATAGCGCGCCCAGTCCCAGAACTCACCGGGGTCGGTGTGGTCGGTGCCGGGGACCTCGACATGGCCGATGATGTGCTCCCGGTCCTTGGGGATGCCGTACCGGTCGCAGATGGCGGCGGTGAGCAGGGCGGACTGCTCGTACAGCGGGTCGGTGAACCACGTCGGGTCGTCGATCCAGCCCTCGTGCTCGATGCCGATGCTGCGGGTGTTGTACTTCCAGTTCCCGGCGTGCCAGGCGACGTCCCGCTCGCGAACGCAGCGGGCGATATAGCCGTCGGCGGACCGTACGACGTAGTGCGCGGCGGCCTTGTGCGCCGGGTCCTTGAACAGCTTCAGGGTGTCCGGGTAGGTCTCCTGGGTCACATGCACCACGACTCGCTCGACCGGATACTGCGTAGGGCGGTCGGCGACGGTGAAGTTGGCCGGGTTCGCCGGAACCCACTCGACAGGGGGGTAGGTGCCGCCGGACGGTGTCCGCCGGCGCGCGGCGGAAGCGGCGGCGGCAGTGAAGGGGGTGAGTGCGGCGGACGCGGTGAGCGCGGCCGCACCGGTCAGCAGGCGCCGGCGGGCCGGGCTGCGGGGGGTGGGCTCCATGTGAACTCCTGACAAGGACCGAAGGGCTGGTCGCGTACATGTCACGCACATGTGGTGCGTTCATGATGCGCAACAAGGCATGCCCTGCCAAGAGAAGGGCCGTTCCGCCAATGGCTCGACCAAAGGCAGAACGGCGCAGGTCAGGAGTGGGACGGGATACCTGATCGGACGTCACCCGGGTGCCACGCGGACGGCTTCGGCGGCCGCTGGGAGGCCCGGCACCCGGGTGCGGGGACCCCGCGGTCAGTGGCCGATCTCGACGTCCTCCAGAATGCCCAGCGCGTCCGGCACCAGCACCGCCGCCGAGAAGTAGGCGCTGACCAGGTACTTGATGACCGCCTGGTCATTGATGCCCATGAAGCGCACCGACAGTCCGGGCCGGTACTCGTCCGGGACGCCGGTCTGATGCAGTCCGACCACGCCCTGGTTCTCCTCGCCGACCCGCAGTGCCAGGATCGAGCTGGTCTGGTCCGGAGTGACCGGAATCTTGTTGCAGGGCAGCAGCGGAATGCCCCGCCAGGCACGGACCGCGGTGCCCTCGAACTCCGCGGTGGTGGGGTAGATGCCCCGGGCGTTCCACTCCCGCCCGATGGCCGCGATCGTCCGCGGATGCGCCAGCAGGAACTGCGTCTTGCGGCGCCGCGAGATCAGCTCGTCCAGATCGTCGGGGGTGGGCGGACCGCTGCGGGTGTGCAGACGCTGCTTGAGGTCGGCGTTGTGCAGCAGCCCGAACTCGGGGTTGTTGACCATCTCGTGCTCCTGGCGCTCCCGCAGCGCCTCCACGGTCAGCCGCAGCTGCTGGTCCAGCTGGTTCATCGGGTCGTTGTAGAGGTCGGCGACCCGTGAATGCACCTTCAACACCGTCTGCGCCACGCTGAGTTCGTACTCCCGCGGTGCCTGTTCGTAGTCGGCGAAGGTGCCCGGCAGGACCGGCTCGCCGACATGGCCCGCGGCCAGCTCGATGGCCGCCTCACCGTGCTTGTTCTGCGCCGGCACCAGCGCCGCACCGACCTCGGCGAGATGGCTGCGCAGCGACTCCGAACGGCCCAGCACCTCCTCCAGGTCGCTGCGGTACAGCGTCAGCGCGGTCACCCGGGTCACCGCCCGCACGGAGTGCTCCCACTCCGCGTCCGCGGTCAGCAGCGCCGCCGCGCCGATAGCGTCACCGTCGGCCAGCACCCCCAGCACGGTCTCGTCGCCGTACTTGCCGGCACCGATACGGTCCAGCTTGCCGTGGGCGATCAGCACGACCCGGTCGGTCGGTCCGCCCGCGCGGGCCAGCACGTCACCGGGCGCGAACTCCCGCTGGACGAAGCGCTCCGCCAGCGCCTCCAGCGTCGCGGTGTCGGCGAAGCCGCGCAGCGGCGCCAGCTCGCGCAACTCCGCCGGAATCACCCGGACTTCGGAGCCGGTCGAGACGAACTCCACCCGGCCGTCACCGAGGGTGTGGGTAAGCCGGCGGTTGACGCGGTACGTACCGCCGGAGACCTGTGTCCAGGGCAGGATGCGCAGCAGCCAGCGGGAGGAGATCCCCTGCATCTGCGGCACGGTCTTGGTCGTGGTCGCCAGCTTGCGTGCTGCCGCGGTGTCCAGGCTGGAGCGGGTCTGCTCGCTCGCGGACGCCTGCGGGCCGGACGTCGGGTCCACCGATGTGGTCATGAGGAAGGCTCACCTGTTCTTGTTTGTGCTGTGCGTGGACCGGTGCTGTGCGCAGACCGGTGAGATACGCGGAAATCCGAGCGTCGGGGCGGTGGGAACTGCCGCTGCCGGAACGCTCCGGTTCGCTGTCGTGGGGGCGCTCAGTGGCCGATCTGTACGTCGTCGAGAACACCCAGCGCATCGGGCACCAAAATGGCCGTCGAATAGTAGGCGCTGACCAGATACTTGATGACCGCCCGGTCGTCCAGGCCCATATAACGCACCGAAAGGCCCGGCTCGTATTCATCGGGAATTCCGGTCTGATGCAGACCGACGACGCCCTGCTTCTCCTCGCCGGTGCGCAGCAGCAGAATCGAACTCGTCCGCTCCTTCGTCACCGGAATCTTGTTGCACGGGAAAATCGGCACCCCGCGCCAGGACGGCAGCGAATGCCCCATGAAATCGACCGCGGTCGGATACAGTCCGCGGGCGCTGCACTCCCGGCCGATGGCGGCGATCGTCAGGGGGTGGGCGAGCAGGAAGCCCGGGTCCTTCCAGACCGTGGCGAGCAGTTCGTCGAGGTCGTCGGGGGTGGGCGGGCCGGTGCGGGTGTGGACGCGCTGCTTGAGGTCGGCGTTGTGCAGCAGGCCGAACCCGGGGTTGTTGATCATCTCGTGCTCCTGGCGCTCCCGCAGCGCCTGGATGGTCAGCTTCAGCTGCTCCTCGACCTGGTTCATCGGGTCGCTGTAGAGGTCGCCGACCCGGCTGTGGGCGCGCAGCACCGTCTGCGCGACGCTGAGTTCGTACTCCCGGGGCGCCAGGTCGTAGTCGACGAAAGTGGCGGGGAGCGACGGCTCGCCATGATGCCCGGAGGCCACGGAGACCGCCGATTCGCCGCTGGTGTTCATCGGCCGGGTGGTGTCCGCACGGGCCGACGAAAGGTGTTCGCGCAGCCCGGGGGAGCGATCGGTGATCTCCTGCGCGGCCTGCCGGGACAGCGTCATGACGGTCACCCGGGTCACCGCGCGATAGCTGAAGCGCCAGGTCCCCTCGGGGTCGGTGAGCGGCTCGTCGCCGAGGTGGTCCCCGCCGGCCAGCGCCTCCAGCACGGTGTCCTCGCCGTATTTGCCGGTGCCGATACGGTCCACCCGGCCGTGCACGATCAGCACCAGCCGGTCGCCCGGACCGCCGGCCTCGGCGATGACTTCACCGGGCGCGAATTCCTGCTGGGTGAAGCGGTCGCCGAGCGCGGCCAGGACCTCGGTATCGGTGAACTCCCGCAGGGCGGGCAGCTCGCGCAGCTCCTCGGGGATGATCGCCACATCGCTGCCGCTGGTGTCGAAATCGATGCGCCCGTCGCCGAGCGTGTAGGTCAGCCGGCGGTTCACGCGATAGGTGCCACCGGACACCTGCACCCAGGGAAGCAGCCGCAGCAGCCATCGGGAAGTGATGCCCTGCATCTGCGGTGCGGTTTTGGTGGTGGTCGCCAGATTCCGCGCCGCAGTGGTGCTCAGGCTGGAATTCTGGGCTTCTTCCGCACTGCCGTGCAGCGATTCGTCGGCAATTGTCACAATGCCACCTGTCCATTCGAAGGGTGCGATGCGGACCGCCCCGAAACCCCGTTTTCAAGGCAGCTCCGCGGCACCCCGCCGAACCGACGGTAGTCGTGCTGTTTTTATCAGCACAATCGCTCGATTGGGTGGCATGGAATTCCCGCGCCATGGAAAGGTTTAGCGGGCTCAATTCCGGGGAGAGTGTGCCGGGGCACGGGAGTGCAGGGGATCGTCCAGGACGCCCTGGAGTGCGGCGTGCGCCGCCCCCAGCAGCGGTCCGTCGGCGCCCAGTTGGGACACCGCCACCCGGGGGCCGTCGCCGCTCCCCTCCTCCGGCGCAGGCCCGTTCCCCGGCGCCCGGCCACCACCCGCGACGGCCGTCCGCAGCGTCAACTCCCGCTCCAGGGACGGCAGGACCCAGGGCGCCAGCCCGGCCAGCGCACCCCCGAGGACCACCGCCTGCGGGTCGAGCAGATTCACCGCCCCGGCGAGCGCGATCCCCAGCGCCGTCCCCGCTTCGTGCAGCGCACGGACCACGGCGGCGTCCCCGTCGGCGGCACGGCGCGCCAGCAGACCGGTACGGGCCCCGGGCCCCGGATGCGCCGCCGCCTGCTCGGGGGTGAGCCCGCCCGCCCGCAGCACCGCCGGTTCCCCCGCGTACTGCTCCAGACAGCCACGGCCGCCGCAGTCGCACGGCGGGCCGTCCGGATACACCGGCACATGCCCCAGCTCCCCGGCGAACCCCCGTGCACCCCTCAGGAGTTGGCCGTCCACGACGACCGCGGCGCCGATCCCGGCCTCCGCCGACACATGCACGAAGTCCGGCGGCGGGGCGGTCCGGCCGGCGCCCCCGCCCAGCCACAGTTCGGCCAGGGCGCCGAGGTTGGCCTCGTTCTCGACGGTGAGGGGAAGGGCGGACGTGCCACCTTCCGGGGCGGTCGACCCGGTGAGCCCCGGGGCGAGATCGGCCGTCCGCCAGCCGAGGTTGGGGGCGTGCACCACGGTCGTCGCATCCCGGGCCACCAGGCCGGGCACCGCGACCGTCAGCCCGGCCGGCCGCAGTCCCTCGGCCGCGAGCTGCGCGGTCACCCCGGCCAGCAGGGCGGACAGCCGCCGCAGCACGGGCCCGGGAGCGCTGTGCCGGTTCGCCGCATCGGCCGCCACCCGGGCCCGGACCCGTCCGCGCAGATCGACCGCACAGACCGCCAGGTGGTCGACGCCTATCTCGGCCCCTATCCCGGCCGGGCCGCGGTCGCTGACCGTCAGTTCACTGCCCGGCCGGCCCCGGCCACCGGTCGCCGCCCGCGCCGACTCGACCAGCAGCCCGGCCCGCAGCAGCTCGTCGACGAGCGGGGCCACCCCCGCCCGGGTCAGCCCGATCCGGGCCGCGACCGCCGGCCGGGAGAGCGGCCCGTGCGCGGCCACGGTCCGCAGCACACGGGCCAGATTGCGCCGCCGGATGCCGCGCTGGGTGTCGCCGCCGGGCGCGGTCACAGGGTCTCCTCGGGGTGCGGGCGGGAGGCGCTCTCCCGCCGGGTCCACGGCTTCGCGGAGGCGGTCACCGCAGCAGCGGCGCGCCGTCGGCGAGCGTATCCGTCAGCCGCTCCCAGGCGGCGTCGTCCCGCGGCTGCGCCTCGTACTCCGCACCGTGCGCCGTCCCCCAACGCCGGGCCACCGCCGCCGGATCCTCCTCCAGCAGCAGCCCGGCCGCCTGCGCCGCCGCCCCGAGCGCCACCAGCTCCTGCGCCTCGGGCACCACCACCGGACGGCCCGACAGCCGGCGCACGGTCTCCCGCCAGGCCCGGCCCCGCGCACCGCCGCCGATCAGCAGCAGCGGCGCGTCGGGCGCGGCCTCCGCGTCCAGCACCCGGTCCAGCGCCTGCAGCAGGGTGAACACCGCGCCGTCGTAGGCGGCCTGGAGCAGCTGGCCGGCCGTGGAGTCGTGCCGCAGCCCGTGCACCAGGCCCGAGGCGCCGGGCAGATTCGGGGTGCGCTCGCCGTCCAGGAACGGCAGCATCACCACACTGCCGCCCTCCTCCACGGCCTCCCGGTCGCGGCCCAGCAGCGCCGCCACCCGGTCAACGGCGAGCGTGCAGTTCAGCGTGCAGGCCAACGGCAGCCAGTCGCCGCGGGCATCGGCGAAACCCGCCACGGTGCCGGTCGGATCGGCGGGCCGCCGCGTGGAGACCGCGTAGACGGTGCCCGAGGTGCCCAGGCTCAGCACCGGGCGGCCGGGACGCAGGCCCAGACCGAGTGCGGCCGCCATGTTGTCCCCCGTGCCGGCCGCCACCAACGCGCCCTTGGGCAGCGGCAGTTCACCGGCGTGCACGGTCCCGGCGGCCTCGCCCGGCCGTGCCACCCGCGGGAGCAGACCGGGGTCCAGTCCGATGTGCGCCAGGAGGTCCGCGTCGTAGGACTCGGTGGACGACGCCCACCAGCCGGTCCCGGACGCATCGCCGCGGTCGGTGACGGCCTCGCCGGTGAGCCGCTCGGTGAGGTAGTCGTGCGGCAGCCGGACCGCGGCGGTGCCGGCGGCCGCGGCCGGCTCGTGCTCCCGCAGCCAGGCCCACTTGGCCGCCGTGAACGCCGGGCCCGGCACACTCCCGAACAGGTCCGCCCAGGCCTTCGCGCCGCCCCGCTCCGCGATCAGCCGCTCGCTCTGCGGCGCCGGCCGGACGTCGTTCCACAGCATCGCGGGCCGCACCGGCGCACCGGCCGCGTCCAGGGTGACCAGCCCGTGCTGTTGCCCGCCGACGGACACCGCCGAGGCCTGCCGCGCCGCGTCGCCACACTGGTCCAGCGCTTCGCCCAGCGCCTGCCACCACTGCCGGGGATCGCTCTCCTTGCCGGCGCCGCCGCTGACCGAGTGCGGCGCCTGACCCCGGGCGAGGACCGCACCGGTCACCGCGTCCACGACCAGTGCCTTGGTCGACTGGGTGGAGCTGTCCACCCCGACGACCAGCGGTCCCGCTGACTGTGCGCCCATCGTGCGGTCTCCCTCGGTGGCCGGTCGTCCATGGTCTCGGTCCAGGGGGTTCCCCGGTGTGCTGCCGCATATTAGTTTGGCCGCGGCAGAATTTGTAAAGTGCCTTGACGAAATGATCGAGGGAGTTGCGATGAGCCGCCGGCCCACGCCCGGGGACAAGTTCAGCTTCGGCCTGTGGACCGTCGGCTGGCAGGGCCGCGACCCCTTCGGGGACGCCACCCGCAGCGCCCTGGACCCCGTCGAGACCGTGCACCGCCTCGCCGACCTCGGCGCGTACGGCGTCACCTTCCACGATGACGACCTGATCCCGTTCGGCGCCGGCGGCATCGAGCGCGAGGCGGCCGTCAGGCGCTTCCGGCAGGCGCTGGACGCCACCGGCCTGATCGTCCCGATGGCCACCACCAACCTCTTCACCCACCCCGTCTTCAAGGACGGCGCGTTCACCGCCAACGACCGCGACGTCCGCCGCTACGCCCTGCGCAAGACGCTTTGCAACATCGACCTCGCCGCCGAACTGGGCGCCCGCACCTATGTCGCATGGGGCGGCCGGGAGGGCGCCGAGTCCGGTGCGGCCAAAGACGTCCGGGCCGCCCTGGACCGGATGAAGGAGGCCTTCGACCTCCTCGGCCAGTACGTCCTGGAGCAGGGCTACGACCTGAGGTTCGCCCTCGAACCCAAGCCCAACGAGCCGCGCGGCGACATCCTCCTGCCGACCGTCGGCCATGCCCTCGCCTTCATCGAGCGGCTGGAGCACCCCGCGCTCTTCGGCGTCAACCCCGAGGTCGGACACGAGCAGATGGCCGGGCTGAACTTCCCGCACGGCATCGCCCAGGCGCTGTGGGCCGACAAGCTCTTCCACATCGACCTCAACGGCCAGAGCGGGATCAAGTACGACCAGGACCTCCGCTTCGGCGCGGGCGATCTGCGCGCCGCCTTCTGGCTCGTCGACCTGCTGGAGGTGGCCGGCTACGACGGGCCGCGGCACTTCGACTTCAAGCCGCCGCGCACCGAGGACCTGAATGGCGTCTGGGCCTCGGCAGCCGGCTGTATGCGCAACTACCTGATCCTCAAGGAGCGCGCGGCGGCCTTCCGGTCCGACCCGGTCGTCCAGGACGCGCTGCGGGCCGCGCGCCTGGACCAGCTGGGCCGGCCCACCGCCGAGGACGGACTGGCCGGCCTGCTCGCCGACACCACCGCCTACGAGACCTTCGACGTCGAGGCGGCGGCCGCCCGCGGGATGGCTTTCGAGCATCTGGACCAGCTGGCGCTGGAGCATCTGCTCGGCGCGGTCTGAGCGGCCGTGGGCGGTCCGCTCACCCGAGCAGGCAGCGCAGGAACGCGATCTCGGCGGCCCGCTGTTCACCGCCGCCGCTCTCATGGGCGTTGAACCGCCATATCTTCAGCTCCTTCGCGCCCGTGTAGTGATGGAACGCGGCGAAGCCGGTGGACGGCGGCACCACGTCGTCGCGCAGCGCGGTGCCGAAGAGCGCCGGGGCGGTGGCGCGGGCGGCGAAGTTGAGGCCGTCGAAGTGGTCCAGGGTGTGCAGCGCGGTGTCGATCCGGCCGCGCGCCCCCGCGAAGTAGCGGATCAGTTCGCCGTACGGGCCGGCATCGGTGATCTCGACCGCGCGGCGGATGTGCGTCAAAAACGGTGCGTCGATCAGCGCCCCCGCCAGGCCGGGGACCAGGCCCGTCATCGCCAGGGCCAGTGCGCCGCCCTGACTGTGCCCGGCGACCACGATGCGGTCGGCGTCCACCGCGTCGTGCCCGCGCGCCGCCTCCACGGCCCGTACCGCGTCGGTGAACAGCCGCCGGTAGTAGTAGCCGTCGGGATCGAGCAGTCCCTGGGTCAGCTTGCCGGGCACGCCGGGATTGCCGGAGCCGACCGGATCGGGGGTGTCGCCGGGCCGGTTGGGGCCGCTCTGGCCGCGGGTGTCCATGACCAGCGTGGCGTACCCCGCGGACGGCCACAGCAGCCAGTCGTGCGGCAGCAGCCGCCCGCCGCCGTAGCCGAGGTACTGCACCACGCACGGCAACGGGCCCGCGGCCGCGCGGGGGTACAGGAACCAGCCGCGGACGGGGTGCCCGCCGAAGCCGGCGAACGTCACGTCATGGGTGCGGAGCAGGGCGAGCCCCGTATCGATCTCGGTGAAACGCGGGTCCAGGTCATGGGTCCGGGCCTCGACCAGAGTGCGCCGCCAGAACGCGTCAAAGCCGGCCGGTTCGGGACGCGGCGGGCAATAGGCGTGCAGCTCCTCCAGAGGAAGGTCGGTGAACACGGGAAACCTCCGAGCCGTAGGCTGGCTTGCTGTCTGACGCCAACGGTGCCCAGGGTCCGGACAATTCAGACGTGCATTGTTCCAGGTTGGTCACCGAGTCCCGTATAACCGAGTAAAGAAGCGATCATTTCCCCATGAGCTTTCCGCCGCCCCCGCCTCCGAACCAGCCGAACCAGCCGCCCAACGCCGCCCCGGGCGGCTTCGGTCCGCCGGCCGGTGCATACGGGCCGGGCGGACAGGGACAGGGCGGGTACGGCCAGGGTGGCTACGGCCGGCCCCCGGGCGGCCACCAGGCCCCCGGCGGCTTCGGCCCGCCCGGGAGTGGCTACGGAACGGGCGGCCCCGGCGGCTGGCAGCAGCCGCCCGGCCCGCCCGGCGGTGGCGGCAACGGCAAGACCATCGCGGCGATCATCGGCGGTGGCGCGGTCGTACTGGCCGCCGTCATCACCCTCATCGTGATGAACACCGGTGACGACAACGGCAAGCACCGGGCCCAGCCGTCCAGTTCGAGCACCGGCGCCACCCCGTCCGAGAGCGCGTCCCCGACGTCCTACGACGAGCCCACCCCCACGGACGAGCCCACCGGCGGCCCCACCGACAGCGACTTCGAGAGCAGCCTGCCGTCGCCCCCCGCGGGGAAGATCCCCTTCTATCTGCTGAAGGTCGGCGACTGCTACGACCGCCCGGCGGACGGCGGCGCCAACAACGACGAAGCCTCCTGCAACGGTCCGCACGACGCCGAGGTCGTCACGCTCCACCGCCTGGGGTCCGGCCTCACCAGCGAAGCGGACATCAAGAACAAGGCGTCCTCGCTGTGCCGCAACGAGCTGGCGCGCAAGGCTGCACGGCAGCCCGCGGGCACCGCCGAGGGCACCCACATCGAGTACCCCAACCTCAACGGCTACCGGCTCGGCATCAAAACGGTCAGCTGCAGTCTGACGGGCAACAGCACCGGCACCAAGAAGCTCAACAAGCCGCTGTCCTGAAGCACCGCCCGGGACGGCGGCCCAACGGGGCGGGGGCAAAACCCTTCCGGCGTTCCGCCCCCGCCCCGTCGGCGCGGCGCACCACAGCGGACCGGTGCCCGCCGGGTCCGCCCACGCTCAGCGGTCGACCCGCTTGCCGGCCGGTCCGGTGTCCGTGACCTCGCCTACCTCGGCGGCCGCCGGATCCAGCACCCGCGCCAGAAACGTCCTGGTCCGCTCGTGCTGCGGGGCACCCACCACCTGCTCCGGTGTGCCCTGCTCGACGATCACACCGCCGTCCATGAACACCACCCGGTCGGCGACCTCCCGGGCGAAGCTCATCTCATGGGTGACGACGAGCATCGTCATCCCCTCCTGCGCCAGCCCGCGCATCACCGCCAGCACATCACCGACCAGCTCCGGGTCCAGCGCCGAGGTCGGCTCGTCGAAGAGCATCAGCTCCGGGTCCATCGACAGCGCACGGGCGATCGCCACCCGCTGCTGCTGCCCGCCCGACAACTGCGCCGGATAGGACGCCGCCTTGTCGCTCAGCCCGACCCGTTCGAGGTTGGCGCGGGCGATCCGCTCCGCCTCGGTGCGGTCGCGGCGCAGCACCCGCCGCTGGGAGATGGTGAGGTTCTCCAGCACGGTCAGATGCGGAAAGAGATTGAAGGACTGGAAGACCATCCCGATCCGCCGCCGGACCCGGTCGATGTCCACATCCGGGTCGGTGACCTCGGTGCCGGCCACCACGACCCGGCCCGCGCTCGGCTCCTCCAGCAGATTCACACAGCGCAACAGGGTCGATTTCCCGGACCCCGACGGCCCGATGACACACACCACCTCACCGCGCGCCACCGAGAAGTCGATCCCGCGCAGCACCTCCAGCTCCCCGAAGGCCTTGCGCAGCCCCTGTACGTCGATGGCCTGCGGGTCCACCGTCTCCGGTGCCGTCTGCTCGGTCGTCACGCCGCTCACCTGGCCTTCGCCGTACGGGCCTCCAGCCGACGGACCAGCTGGCCGAGGGGGAGGGTGATCACGAGATAGAGCAGCCCGGCGATCAGGATCGGGGTCAGACTCTTGTGCTCATTGAGCGCGTCCCGGCCGAAGTTGGCCAGTTCGAACTGGCCGAGGGAAAGCCCCAGCAAATACACCAGCGAGGAGTCCTTCGTCAGCAGGATCAGTTCATTGGTCAGCGGCGGCAGCACGATACGGAACGCCTGCGGAATGACGATCGAGGCCATCGCCCGCCCCTGCGACATCCCCAGGGAACGCGCCGCCTCCGTCTGCCCCTTCGGGACGGCCTGAATTCCCGCCCGGATGGTCTCCGCCATGTAGGCCGCGCCCACCAGACCGAGCGACAGCATCACGGTGACGTTCATATCGAGTGCGACCTCGAAGGCCAGCGGCACACCGAAGCCCAGCGCGATGAACACCAGCAGACAGGGAATGCCGCGGAAGAACTCGATATAGGTGACCGCGATCCAGCGGTAGGGCGGCACCGACGACAGGCGCATCAGCGCCAGTACCAGCCCCAGCGCCAGCCCGAACCCGAAGCCGAGCAGGGTGTAGAGGACGGTGTTCACCAGCGCCGTGGTGATGATTTCGGGGAACAGCGCCTTCGCGACCCCGACGTCGAAGAACGCCAGCCGCAGCTGGTGCCAGTCGGCGATCAGCGCGAAGACCACAACGGCGGCGACCAGCACGCCGTACTGCACGCCGCGGATGATCCGCGCGCGCTGTCTTTTGGACACAGACATGACGGGCGGCCTCAGCTCTGCGGGGTGGTGCCGAACCACTTCTTGTAGATCCGGTCGTAACTCCCGTCGGATTTCGCCTTCTTGAGCACCGCGTTGATCTTCTTGCGCAGCGCGTCATTGCCGGTGCGTACGCCGATGCCGTAGTGCTCGCCCGTATTGAATTCCGCGGTGACCTTGGTGTCCGGGTTCTGCTTCACGTAGTCGAAGAGCACCCCGTTGTCATTGATGCCCGCATCGACCTGGCCGGACTTCACCGCGGTCAGCAACAGCCCGAGGTCCTCGAACTCCACCAGTTCGACGCCCTTGCCGTGGTCCTTGGCGTAGATCCCGCCGGTGGTGGCCTTCTGGTAGCCGAGCTTCTTGCCCTTGAGGTCCTCGATCTTCTTGAAGGGCTTGCCCTTCTTGGTCAGCAGCGCCTGGGTGGCATTGAAATAGGGGTCGGAGAAATCCATGACCTTGTCGCGCTGGGGCGTGATCGTCATGCCCGCGGCGGCCAGATCGCATTTGCGGATGGTGAAGTCCTGGCCGGTCTCGATGCCTTCGAAGGGCGTGTTGACGATCTCCTGCTTGACGCCGAGATCCTTGGCGACCAGATCCACCAGATCCACGTCGAACCCGACGACCTTGCCGTCCTTCTTCACCTGGAACGGGGCGTACGGAAGGTGGGTGCAGGTTTTGAGAGTGCCGGAAGAGACCAGTTCCAGTCCGCCGGAACCCTTCTTCCCGTCGGACTTGGTGCTGCTGCACCCCGCCAGTACGACGACGGCCGTGGCGACGGCTATGACAGGCAACGCGGAGCGAGCGGACACAGGTCCTCCAGAGCGGATACAGATCTCCAAGCCATGCATGCTGCGATGTGGCTGCATACTGCCACCGGCCAGGGGCTCTGTCCCCGCCTCGTCGGTTGCGTCTGTGTAACGCCTTCGGACCGCGTCCGGGCCCGCCGGTGCCGCCGGCCCCGCTCCAGGGGCGCCGGTCAGCGGCCCAGACCGGCCGCCAGCTCGGCGATGGCCTCCGGCCCCACCCGGCAGCAGCCCCCGATGAGCCGGGCCCCGTCCGCGGCCCAGCCGGCGACCCGGTCCGCGCAGAACGCCGGGCTGCCGCACCACGCCCGCGCCTCGGCGTCCCAGCTCTCCCCGCTGTTCGGATAGACCACCACCGGCCTGCCGGTGACCTCCGCCGCCGTCCGCACCGCCCGGTCCGCGTCGTCCGGCGCGCAGCAGTTCACCCCCACCGCGATCACCTCGTCCACGTCCGCCGCCACCGCGAACGCCTCCGCGAGCGGCTGCCCGGCCCGGGTACGGTCCCCCGCGACGCTGTACGACAGATAAGCCGGAACCCCCAGCCCACGCACCGCCCGCAGCAGCGCCCGCGCCTCCTCGGCGTCCGGCACCGTCTCCAGCGCCAGCACATCGGGCCGCGCCGCCGCCAGCACCTCCAGCCGCGGCCGGTGGAACCGCTCCAGCTCCGCCACCGACAGGCCGTAGCGGCCGCGGTACTCGGAGCCGTCGGCCAGCATCGCGCCGTACGGGCCCGCCGAGGCGGCCACATACAGCGGCCCGGTGACCCCGCCGGCCCGCGCCCGCCGGGCCGCCTCACGGGCCAGCCGCACGCTCCGGGTGAGCAGCTCCGCGGCCTGCTCCGTGCCGATACCGCGCCGCGCGAAGCCCTCGAACGTCGCCTGATAGCTGGCGGTGATCGCGACCTGCGCCCCGGCCTCGAAGTACGCCAGATGCGCCCGCACGACGGCCTCCGGCTCCTCGGCCAGCAGCCGCGCCGACCACAGGGCGTCGCCGAGGTCGTGCCCGGCGGCCTCCAGCTGGTTCGACAGCCCGCCGTCGAGGACGACCGGCCCCGCGGCGAGGGCGTCGGCGAGCGGCGGGGGCGTGCTGACCATGGTGCGAAACCTCTCGGTGCTGCGGGCGCGCGGATCTCCACGTCTCATCGACGAGCGTAGTGCCGGGTGGCGCGCACGGCCTCGGCCTGTACCGGCGCGCTCGCCCCTGGCCGGCACCGGTGAGCGCGGCACCGCGCGGACCGGCGCCGCCCGGGACGGCGCGGCGCCGGCGTACGGTGCGGTGCGAGGCTCAGCCCAGCGGCCGGAACACGAACGAGAAGCGCGCCGGAGCCACCTCCAGCCGGTGCTGTGGCAGCACCCCGGGTCCGCACGACTGGCTGCCGATGCCGTGCTGCGCATGGTCGAGATGGACCCACAGGTCCCCGCCGGGCCGCAGATCCGTGGTGTGCCGGGCCGCGGCCAGCTCCTCCGTCGGCCACCGGCGCGCCGTGAAGAAGAAGTCCGGGTCACCCTCGATCCGCAGCCCCCAACCATCCGTACGGATCAGTTCCGCCCAGCGCACCCCGGGCCGCGCACCGTTCTCCTGCGGCCGGACATACGGCGTCTGCAGCGCGTCCACCGGCATCGACCAGCCGCCGACCCGGGCCGCGGCCCGGGTGTCCGGATAGCCCTCTCCGGGTCCGCCCCCGAACCACCTGGCGAGGCCCAGGCTGCCGCACACCCGAATCCGCACCCCCAGCCGCGGCAGCGGAACCGGCCAGTCGCCTTCCGGTTCGACACTCAACTCCAGCCGCAGCAGGTCGTGTCGGGCCGTCCAGCGGTAGACCGTGCGCAGCGCGAGCGGAGTTCCGGCCGGGGCGACCCGGGTGCGTACCACCAAGGAGTCCGGGCCGGTTTCGACGGCGTCGACGCGGTGCCGCATCCGGTGCAGACCGAGCCGCCGCCACTCGGTGGCCGGCCGGGGCTCCGGCTGCCAGGGCGCGGCCTCGTCGTTGTCGGTCGGCGCCCGCCAGACGTCCAGCCGGGGCCCGCCGAGCCGCACGCCGCCCAGGTAGCCGAGCGTTCCCGTGCCGGCGTCGAAGGTCCCCGGGCCGAGGACGATCACATGGCCCTCGCCGCGGCGCGGGGCGGCGGTGGCCGCCGGGGGAGTGGTGGCCGGGCGCGGCCCGTACGGCAGCTGGCCCCAGGCGACCTCGTGCCCGGCGGGCGCCCAGGCGGTGTCCTTCTCCAATACGGCGTCGACCGTCCAGATCGCCTCGCCTTCGTCGCCCGGTGCGTGCGGCGGCTCCGGCAGCTCCACCACGGCCGACTCGCCGGGCGCCAACGGGGGGACCTCCAGCCAACCACTGCCGCACGGATTGCCGTCCACCTCGTGGACGTAACGGAATTCCAGGTGGCCGAGGCCGGCGAAGTCGTACAGATTGGTGATCCGGACCGTGCGCCCCGCACCACCGTCGGGCCCGGCCTCGATCCGCACCGGTTCGATGACCTTCTTGAACTCCAGCAGCCCCGGGGACGGCACCCGGTCGGGCAGCACCAGCCCGTCGCAGACGAAGTTCCCGTCGTGCAGCTCCTCGCCGAAGTCGCCGCCGTAGGCGTGGAACACCTCACCGGCGGGCGTCCGCTGCCGCAGCCCGTGATCGATCCACTCCCAGACGAACCCGCCCTGACAGCGCTCAAAGCGCTCGAACAGCCGCTGGTACTCGCTCAGTCCGCCCGGACCGTTGCCCATGGCATGCGCGTACTCACACAGCACGAACGGGAGCGACCGCCGCCGGGCGTCCAGCTCCGGGTCGGACAGTGGTGCCTCCGCGCGCCGCCCGATGCGCTCCACCTCGGCGTGATCGGCGTACATCCGGGAGTAGACATCGGTGTCGGCGCAGCTGCGGTCGCCCTCGTAGTGCAGGGGGCGGGACGGATCGCGCTCGCGCATCCAGGCGGCCATCGCGGACAGCCCGCGCCCCGTGCCGCACTCGTTTCCCAGCGACCACAGCACGATGCTCGGGTGGTTCTTGTCCCGCTCGACCATCCGCCGGGCCCGGTCCAGCAACGCCGGTTCCCAGCGCGCGTCATCGACCGGATTGTCCCGCCAGCCCTGCTGGGCGAATCCATGCGTCTCCAGATCGCATTCGTCGACCACCCAGAGGCCCAACTCGTCGCACAGGTCGAGGAAGGCGGGGTGCGGTGGATAGTGGCTGGTGCGCACCGCGTTGATGTTGTGCTGCTTCATCAGCAGCAGATCACGGCGCATCGTCTCCGGGCCGAGGGTGCGCCCGGACTCCGGGTGGAACTCGTGGCGGTTGACGCCGCGCAGCAGGATCCGCCGGCCGTTGACCTTCAGCAGCCCGTCCTCGACGCGGACCGTACGGAACCCGATCCGCAGCGGAATCCGCTCGCCCGGGGTGGCCAACTCCGCGTCGTAGAGGTGCGGTTCCTCCGCCGTCCAGGGACGCACCGGCACCGTGGCGCTCTCCCCGGTCGCCAGATCGAGACCCAGCGCGGGGACGACCACCCGGCCGGCCGGTGCGCACTCCACCCGCAGGGTGCCGTGCCCCGTGACGTGATCGAAGCCGGCCTGCACGAAGTGGTCGGCGACCGCGCCCCCGGGGCGGCGGTGGAGCTGGACGTCCCGGAAGATTCCGGGCAGCCACCACTGGTCCTGGTCCTCCAGATAGCTGCCCGACGACCACTGGTGGACCCGCACCGCCAGCACATTGCGGCGCGGCCGCAGCAGCGGCCCGACCTCGAACTCGTGCGGCAGCCGGCTGCCCTTGAAGTGGCCCAGCTCCACCCCGTTGAGCCAGACCCGGGCGCAGGACTCCACCCCGCCGAAGTGCAGCACCGCGGACCCTTCGCCCCACCCCTCGGGCAGATCGAAGAGCCGCCGGTGATCACCCGTCGGGTTCTCGTCCGGCACCCGCGGCGGATCGACCGGGAAGGGGTAGGCGGTGTTGGTGTAGGCGGGCGCCCCGCCGGACTGCGGCCGGTCACCGCCCCCGTACGAGCCCTCGGCGGCGAAGCGCCCCTGGAGCGGCCAGTGGCCCGGCACCCGCAGCTCCGGCCACTGCGAGTCGTCGAAGTCCGGCCGGGCGAACGCCTCGTCCTCGGCGGTGGCGCGTGCCGAGAGACGGAACCGCCAGGCGCCGTGCAGCGAGATCCGGGCGGCATCCGAGCGCGCGTACCAGGCGCGGGGTGGCAGCACCCCGCTACTTGGCGAGCGGTCCTCGTAATAGGGGTGGTGTGGCGGGTGGCCGGGGTGCGGTGCGCTGTCCGTCTCGTCGGGGGTCCGCGCGGGCGGTGCGGACGACTCGGGGTGTGGCGCGTGCGGCGAAGTGCCGGTCACTGGTCCTCCTGCTGCGGGCGAGGTGCCTGGCGGTGGGGGATCGCTTCAGCGAACCATGCGCGGCGGCGCGGCGCAGCCGGATGGGGAGGATTGACCACACGGGGCGGTGTGCGGGGGCGGGCCGTCCGTCCCGGCGTCAACGGCCGTCCCTGCGTGGCTGACCGCCCCCGTCCCCCGCCTCACCCCTCCGCCGACAACCCCGCCAGCGCGCCCGCCGGATCGTCCGCGGCCGGACCCGCGGGCATCCACTGGCCGCCCTCCTTGCGATACGGCCACCAGCGGCCGTCCCGCCCGTAGCGCAACTGAGCCGTCCCGCCCACCACCGTCCAGCGGTTACGGATCGCCCGCAGCCGCGGCCGGGTCCCGTCGTCCTCCCACGCGGCCGCCAGCCG
Organism: Streptomyces sp. NPDC058773; assembly: GCF_042746015.1. Lineage (NCBI taxonomy): Bacteria > Bacillati > Actinomycetota > Actinomycetes > Kitasatosporales > Streptomycetaceae > Streptomyces > Streptomyces sp. NPDC058773. Next base: position 163,487 of record NZ_JBHYPE010000006.1, on the reverse strand, counting down.
GGCGGTGGCCCGTGCCAGCGCCTCGGGCTCCGGCGTCCAGTCCTCCTCCAGGACCGCGAGCCCCGCCGCGCCGCCCAGCTCCCAGGCCCGTACGGCCGCCGCCAGACCCCGTCCGTCACGCCCCGAACCGGCCGCCAGCCGCGCCGATATGGCCGCCCCGGGACCGGCCGCCGCCAGCCGCACCGCGTCCTGGGCAGGTGTCAGGACGGGCGGCGGCGCACTCTCGGAGTGCCCGTCGGACAGCGCATCGGCCAGCAACCCCCGGGCCCGCGCCGCCGCGTCCCCGATGAGGAACTCCAGCGCGGCCACGTCCACCCCGGGCGCGGGCGGGGTGCCGCCACCGAGCGCCGGCGGGGCACCCGGCGCGTCGACCGGCGGGGGCGGCGCCGGCAGCGGCGGCAGAATGTCGCGCGCCGCGTACGCCTCCACCGCCGGCACCCCCGCGCCGGACCGCTCCGCCGCCGCCTCCGCGCCCGACGGCGCCTCCGCCCGCGACGCGCTGCGCGCCTGCAGCTCGTCCAGCAGCTCCCGCTCGCTGCGGCCGCGCATCAGCAGCAGGACGAACGGGTCCTGGTCCAGCAGCCGCGCCAACTGGTAGCACAGCGCCGCCGAATGCGCGCAGTGGTCCCACGCCCCGCAGCTGCACTCCGCGTCCAGGTCACCGATGCCCGGCAGGAGTTCGACCCCGGCCGCGGCGGCGTCCTCGACGAGCACCGGCGGCATGTCACGGTCCAGCAGCGCCGCGAGGTGCCCGGCCCGGTCCGCGACCAGGTCCAGGAAGCGGTCCCAGTCCGCCGGGCACAACTCCTGCAGCAGCACATCGGACCGGTGCCGCGTGTGGTCGCGGTCCTGCACCACCGCGGTGATCCGGCCCGGCCGCACCGACACCGCGCCGACCGCACCGGCCCGCGCATGCCGCCGGCCCAGCTTCACCTGCTGACCGTCCAGTGCGGTGTCCTCCAGCGCCTTGAGCCACGCCTGCCCCCACCAGCTCCGGGCAAAGGCCCGCCCACGCGCCGCGGGCAGCGCCTCGAACGTCCGCTCCGCACCGGCGGAAGCCCCCTCGTCCCGGTACACCGGCCCCTCGTCTCCAGACGTGTTCATCGCTCGTTCCCCCGCAGTGCGACCAGCTCCGCCAGTTCGGCGTCGCCGAGTTCGGTCAGCGCGGCCTCGCCGGAACCGAGTACCGCATCGGCCAACTGCTGCTTACGGGAGAGCATTTCGGCGATCCGGTCCTCGATCGTGCCCTCCGTGATGATCCGGTGGACCTGTACCGGCTGGGTCTGCCCGATGCGGTAGGCGCGGTCGGTGGCCTGCGCCTCCACGGCCGGATTCCACCAGCGGTCGAAGTGCACGACATGCGCCGCCCTGGTGAGGTTCAGCCCGGTACCCGCCGCCTTCAACGACAGCAGGAACACCGGCGCCGCCCCGTCCTGGAAGCGCCGCACCATCTCCTCGCGCCGCGCCACCGGCGTCCCGCCGTGCAGGAACTGCGTGGGCACCCCGCGCGCCGCCAGGTGCCCCTCCAACAGCCGTGCCATCTGCACGTATTGGGTGAACACCAGCACGCTCGCACCCTCGGCGAGGATGGTGTCCAGCAACTCGTCCAGCAGCTCGACCTTCCCCGAACGCCCCGCGATCCGCACCGCTTCCGCCACCCGGCCCGGACCGCTCTCCTTGAGGTACTGCGCCGGGTGGTTGCAGATCTGCTTGAGCGAGGTGAGCAGTTTGACCACCAGGCCCCGGCGGGCGAACCCGTCCGCCCCGGCGATCTCGTCGAGCCCCTCGCGCACCACGGCCTCGTACAGCCCGGCCTGCTCCTGGGTCAGCGCCACCGCACGGTCGGTCTCCGTCTTGGGCGGCAGCTCCGGCGCGATCCCCGGGTCGGACTTGCGGCGGCGCAGCAGAAACGGCCGCACCAGCCGGGCGAGCCGCCCGGCTGCCGCCCGCGCCTCCGGGGACGCCGCCGCACCACCCTCGACGGCCTGCGCATAACGCGTACGGAACCGGCCCAGCGGCCCCAGCAGCCCCGGTGTCGTCCAGTCCAGGATCGCCCACAGCTCCGACAGGTTGTTCTCCACCGGGGTACCGGTCAGCGCCACCCGGGCCTTCGCGGGCAGCGTCCGCAGCGCCCTGGCGGTCGCGGAGAAGGGGTTCTTGACGTGCTGCGCCTCATCGGCGACGACCAGCCCCCAGCCCGCCTCCGCCAGCTTCCCGGCATCGAGCCGCATCGTCCCGTACGTGGTGAGCACGATCTCGCCGTCGGCCAATGCGGCCAGACTGCGCCGCCCGGCGTGGAACCGGCGTACCCGTGTGCCCGGCGCGAACTTCTCGATCTCCCGCTGCCAGTTGCCCATGAGGGAAGTGGGACACACCACCAGGGTGGGTCCTGCCGACTCGGGAGCGGTCTGCCGGTGCAGATGCAGCGCGATCAGCGTGATCGTCTTTCCCAGCCCCATGTCGTCGGCGAGACAGGCGCCCAGCCCCAGCGAGGTCATCCGGTGCAGCCAGCCGAGTCCGCGCAGCTGGTAGTCGCGCAGTGTCGCGGTCAGCCCCGGCGGCTGCTCCACGGCCGCGCCGTCGCCGCCCTCCGGGTCGGCGAGCCGGTCGCGCAGCAGGGCCAGCCCGCCGGTGGCCGCCACCTCCACCCGGCCGCCGTCCCCGTCCTCCACACTGCCGGTGAGCGCGGCACCGAGCGCATCGAGCGGTGTGACCTTGCGTTCCTGCCGTTGTCGGGCGGCCCGCACCGCCGCCGGATCGATCAGCGCCCACTGACCGCGCAGCCGCACCAGCGGCCGCCCCGCCTCGGCGAGCCGGTCCAGCTCCGCCCGGTCGATCTCCTCGTCCCCCACCGCGAACCGCCAGCTGAACGAGAGCAGCGCATCCGCCGACAGCAACGACGGCAACGACCCCGCGCCCGTCCCCTCCGCCCCGTCACCGTCTCCCGCGTCGGGCGGCCCCACCACGGCCCGCGCGGTCAGCGTGCGCGCCAGCTCCTTCGGCCAGTGCACCTGCACCCCGGCGGCGGCCAGCGCCCCGGCGGCCGGCCCGAGCAGCTCGGCGATCTCCTCATCGGCGAGTTCCAGCGCGTCGGGCACCGCCGCGGACAGCAACGGGGTCAGCGGCGCCCAGGCATCCGCGGCCCGCCGCAACGTCAGCAGCGTGTCCGTCCGCGCCCGCGCCCCGAACGACTGCCCCGCCGTCGAAGTCCCCGCCCACACCTCCGCGGCATCCGCGACCAGCGCGGGGTCGGTGAGACTGTGCAACTGCAGCACGGCCCTGAACGTGCAACGGGAACCGTCGGGGCTCCCCTCGCCTTCCCCGGCGACCTCCCCGTGCAGCCCGCTTCCGGATGTCCCCGCCTCGTGGGCCCGCTCCTCGTCCGGCTCACCGGGGCCCCTCGCCCCGACGAGCCCACTCAGCTCCTCCGCCTCCGCGCCGTGCACCTCCACCCGCAGTGAGATCCGTACGCCCGCGTCATGCCCCGCGGCGACATCCGCCGCCCAGGCGCGCTGTTCGGGAATGTGCTGCGGAGCGTTCACCGCGAACGCCGGCGCCCCGGTGGCCGGCGCGGCACCGGGGGAGCGCGGCAGCCCGTCCGCCACCGCGTCGAGGAAGGCCCGTACGTGCCGTTCGGGATCCGGCAGCTCCCACGGGGCGGTGTCCGGGAGCGGGGCGGCGTGCGCGTATGGCGGCATCGCGGCGGCGAGATCGCGCAGCCGCGCCAGATCCGCCGGGTCGAGCGGCCCCAGCCGCCAGGCGTCGTATCCGCCCGGACTGACCCCGGGCAGAATCCGTCCACGGGCGGCGAGCTGCAGCGCCAGTACGGACGCCGCTCCCCAGAAGGCGGCAGCCGGATGGGCGCCCCGGCTCGCCCGCGCACGCGTGAGCAGCGGCATCGCCTCGGCCACCGTCAGCACCCGGGCCGGCACCTCGCACCACGCGACCCCGTCGCCGTCATCCGGCAGGACCACGCCGAGCGACGTGTCCCCCACCGTTTCACCATCGGGCCGCCAGAAGGCGATCCGCCCGGCCCGCGGCGGATCCGACGGCAGAAACACGGCTGCGCAGTGCACGAGTGCGGAGCGCTGAGCGGGGGTGACCGCGGGGAGGGATGTCACGTGGTCCCTGACTCCTCAAGTTTGACTACCGGCCCTGGAGCGCCCGAGAGTACAGGACGAAGCACCGCCGGAAGGAACCCGCAGCGCGAAAACGGCGTTCAATGGAGTACACAGAGAGTGGAGCGCGGCATGCGCCGCGGAAGGGGCGTGAAGGATGTCCACACAGGCGAAGGTCGCAGTAGGCGGCGTCGCAGTGGGAGTGATCCTGCTGTGGCTGCTGCCCTTCTGGGCGGCCCTCTTGGTCATGGTCGGAATCCCGGCCGTCGCGTATCTGACACTCGACCCCTCCCAACGGCGCCGTCTCCGCCGCGTCGGCCGCAAGCAGATCGGGCGCTGAGCGGGTTGCCGTGGGCCGGGCGCCGTTCGCCTACGGGCGGTGGTGGCCGGTCGGAGAGGATGCCCGGTAAGCCTCCTCCACCCCCAAAGGGGCGCGGGGAACTGCGCGCCCAGCCACCACCGCACCCGCGGCCGCACAACACCCCGGCCCACGCAAACGGCCCCGCCCGTCAGACCGGCCGCGCCGCCAACTCGTCGAGTGAGGACAGCAGGGCGGGCAGTTCGGGCCCCCGGCCCACCGGATGCACCTCGCCCGGCTCGTCGTCCAGCAGCACGAACGCGATGTCATCGGTACGGGCAACCATGCTCCACCCGGGCCCGTCCACCCGCAGCGTCCGCGCCTCGCCCGCCGCGAACGACGACCGCACCCGTCCGGGCGGCGGCGGATCGTTCACGTAGCCGCGCGCCTCCTCCAGCACCCGCCGCACGCCCTTGTGCGCCGCATCGCCCGGCTCGGCGAAGCTGATGTCGTTCTCCACCTGATCGCGCCACGCCGCCCATTGCATGGCGATCTCGTCCGCACCGAGCCGCCGCTGCGCCGGCCCCCACTCCTCGGCGTCCGGAGGCGCGAGCGGCGCCGGGTCGCCTTCCTCCGGCTCCGGGTCGTGCGGCTGCGGCACACCGGGCGCCGCCACGGCGAGCGCGAGCGGCCAGCCGGGCAGCGCCCCGACGATGCTGTGCTCGTCGGGCGAGAGGTCGTACTCCATACCGCAGTCCCAGGCCGCGATCGCGCAGGCGACCAGCGACACATCCTCCGTGACCACGGTCCAGCGCGCGCCGTCGCCGTCCTGACCGAGGACCAGCCCGTAACCCTCCGCGTACGGTTCGAGGCCCAGTCCCGCGCACACCTCGGGGTAGTCGTCGCCGAGCACGCTCGGGAACTGCGCGGGCGTCAGCAGCACCGCCGTCAGCACGAACAACTCGTCGTTGTCGGCGCTCTCGGTCGTGGGCACGCGGGCCTCCCCATCCGTTCCATTGCGGAGTACGTCGGCGCACCCTAATTCGCTTGGTGCGACCTTGTCACCAGCCATACGCTGCGCGGATGTGTTTTTACAGCCGCCGGATGCACTTCGTGTGCCTGCCCTGCCGGGCCGCGTGGAAGAAGGAGGCGGGCTCCCGGGGGCCCGGCCGCTGCCCGCAGTGCCGGGGTGAGTTGATCGACGCGGGCGCGGACCTGGCGGTGCCCAAGCGGCGCGATGCGGCCGGCTGGCGCGCGCTGGAGGCCGTGCTGTGTGCGGGGCTGACCTTCCACGGCGGATGCTGCGGTACGGGACCGGGTTACCGCCCGCGCACACCGCGCGAGGTCCAGGAGCGGCTGGCGCTCGCGGGCCGCACCGGCATGCCGGTCAGGACCGCGCTGGCCGTGGTGGATGCCACGGTCACCGACCGCTACGGCGCCGACGCGAGGACCCCGGGGCGCGGGACCCGCAGCCGTCACCGGCCGTCCGGTGTGCCCAAGCGCACACAAGAGGGCTCCGGGCGCGACTGATTCCGGCCACGGCGCGGCGCGATCCGGCGCCCGCAGAGCCGTTCAAGTGCCGTCCCCGCCCCTAAAATTAACCCTTCGGCGAACGAAGGGACGGTTGTCAGGTGCGGCGCTACGACTGGTTGCGGGAGATCCGGCGGCTCGACCCGGAGCGCGACTTCCTGCGGATCTACCGCATCACCGCGACGCATGAGTTCCCCTGGGACTTCACCCGGGCCCTGGAGCTGGCGCTCTACCGCACCTATGCCGTGCCGAGCATCGGCCGTCTGCTCGCCGAGACGGCGGAGCTGACGGACCGTACGCAAAAGCGCTACGACGACACCGCGCTCCTCCTGGACGGCGTCGTCGAGCACGGCTTCGACAGCGACGACGGCCGGACCGCGATCCGGCGGATCAACCAGATGCACCGCAGCTATGACATCAGCAACGAGGACATGCGCTATGTGCTGTGCACCTTCGTGGTGATGCCCAAGCGCTGGCTCGACGAGTACGGCTGGCGACGGCTGAGCGCCCATGAGCAGCAGGCCGTCGCCGCCTACTACCGGACGCTCGGCCGCCACATGGGCATCTCCGGACTCCCGCAGACCTACGAGGACTTCGAGCAGTGCCTCGACGCCTATGAGCAGGCGCACTTCGGCTGGGACGAGGGCGCACGGAGGGTCTCGGACGCGACCCTGGACCTGATGGCGGGGTGGTACGGCCCCCTCGCCCCGGTGGTGCGCGGCGCCAGCATGGCCCTCCTGGACGACTCGCTGCTGGACGCCTTCCGGTACGAGCGGCCCAAGCCCGCGGTCCAGAAGACGGTGCGCACCGCCCTGAAGCTGCGTGCTCGGGCCGTACGGCTGATGCCACCTCGCCGCACCCCGCACTACGCCCGCCAGAACCCCGAGATCAAGGGGTATCCGAACGGGTTCCGGCTGGCCGAGCTCGGTACCTTCCCCGCCTCCCGCCGCACCGGCAGCTGCCTGGTTCCGCACGGGGAGGATTCGGCGGGCTCCTGAGGCACCGGTGCCGTCCCACGGCGTCCCGCCCGGCGGACGGCGTGGCGTCATCCCCGGCGGGCCGTGCCGCGTCACCCCCGGCGGACCGCCAGCGCCAGGTAGCGGGCGTCCTCGTCCTCGTACCTGATGAGGTCCCAGCCGGCGCGGGCGAGCAGGGGCCGCAGATTCGGCTCCGCACGCAGGTCGCCGGGTGTGATCCGACGGCCCTTGCGCGCGGCGAGGGCCGCCCGCCCGATGGGGTGGAAGAGCGCCAGACGGCCACCGGGGCGCACGGCCCTGGCCAGTTCGGCGAGGCCGCCCGCCGAGTCCGGCAGATGGGAGAGGAGCCCCGCGGCGAAGACGGCGTCCAGCGCGGCGTCGGGCAGCGGGAGCCGGGCCACGTCCGCCAGCAGCAGCGCCGCGTGACGGGCCCGCCCGGCCTCCACGGCGGCTCGCAGCATCTCGGGCGTGAGGTCGGCGCCCAGCACCGTGCCACGCGGTCCCACGGCCGCCCGCAGCGCGGGCAGCGCGCGCCCCGTACCGCAGCCGGCGTCCAGGACACGGTCCCCCTCCTGGAGGGCGAGTTCGGCGACGCCTGCCTCATAGGCGGGGCCGTCGTCGGGGAACTTCGTGTCCCAGGCCGCGGCGCGTGCCGCGAAGAACGCCCGGACCTCGTGCGGACGGTCGGCGCGGTGATCGCTCATCGGGCTCCTCCAGGAGTGGGACGGCCGGCGGGGGAGGGGGCCCATCTTGCCGCACCGGCCCGGCCGTGCACGGGGCGCACGCCCGCCGAGGACGGAACGGACTCCCGGCGGCGGATGCCTCGCGAAGCTCCAACTATCACGAATCCGGGGCTTGATGGGTTTCTTGATCGGAAGACGTGACCGCTTTGGCGAATCCGCGGAAATCGCCGTCAACGGGCGGTACGGTCCTCGCCATGGATTGCGGACGGCCTTCTGCCGCCGCAGGCTCCCCTCGTCGAGCCATGGATCCGCATACCCCGTGACGCGCAGGACCCTGCTTCCTGGAGGAGACGGCCGATGAACGCCGCACAAGGGGCCCCGGAGGGCGCAGCCTCGGGCCTCGACGCCGAGTTGAACCTGAAGATCTTAGTCGCGGGCGGCTTCGGTGTGGGCAAGACAACCCTGGTGGGCTCGGTCAGCGAGATTCACCCGCTGCGTACGGAGGAACGTCTCAGCGAGGCCGGCGAGACGGTCGACGACACCGTGGGAGTGGGCCGCAAGGGCACCACCACCGTGGCGATGGACTTCGGCCGCATCACCATCCGGGAGGGCCTGTCCCTCTACCTCTTCGGCACCCCGGGACAGGACCGCTTCTGGTTCCTGTGGGACGACCTGTCGGAAGGCGCGCTGGGCGCCGTCGTCCTGGCCGACACCCGGCGTCTGCAGGACTGCTTCCCGGCGGTCGACTACTTCGAGCGCCGCGCGATCCCGTTCCTGGTGGCCGTCAACTGCTTCGCGGAGTGCCGGTCCTACGGCGCGGACGAGGTGGCCCGCGCGCTGGACCTGGACCGTGGCACCCCCGTCGTGCTCTGTGACGCGAGGGACCGGGACTCCGGCAAGGAGGTACTGGTGCGGCTCGTCGAGCACGCGGGGCGGCGGCACTCCGCGAAGGTGCTGGATTCGGTGGGATGACCGGCCGCGGCGCGGGGCGCCGTGCCGGACGGCCCGCGCCGCGCAGTCCTCAGCTCGCCAGGGCCGCCACGGCGATGACCTTGTCGATCCTGACCCGCACCAGCACCTCGCCCGGAACGCCGTTGCGTGCCCCGAACTCCTCCGCCCGCTCCTCGCCCATGTAACGGGCCGCGATCCGGGTCGCCCAGTGACGGACCTCCGGCAGATCGCTGCTGACCTCCGCAGTTCCCTGGACCACGGCGAAGGAGAACGGCGGCCGGTCGTCATCGACGCACAGCGCCACCCTGCCGTCGCGGGCGAGGTTACGTCCCTTGACGGTTCCCTCCCCGGTGTTGAACACCAACTCGTCACCGTCCAGGAGGAACCACACCGGTGCGACGTGCGGCGCGCCGTCCTCCCGGACGGTCGCCAGCTTGCCGGTACGGGTGCCTTCGGAAAGGAACCTCTGCCACTCGTCCTTCGTCATCTTGTGTGCCATGCCGACATCTTCGGCCATGCGGCACGAACCGGTCCGGCGTGGCGCGCCGTACCGCGGGGCCGCTTGCCGAGACGGCGGAGGTGGGACAGGCTGGCAGGACGGCCTTCGAACGGACCACGGGCCGCGGTCCGGCCAGGAGTGCGGGCCACGACACGGGGAGGAAGCAGCAATGGCATTGAGCAGCGGACTCGACTGGCTGCTGGACGACCTGACCAAAAGGGTGGAGAAGGTACGGCACGTCTTGGTGCTGTCCAACGACGGCCTGGTGACCGGGGCCAGCGAGAAACTGCAGCGGGACGACGCCGAGCATCTCGCGGCGGTCGCCTCGGGACTGCACAGCCTCGCGAAGGGCTCGGCGCTCCACTTCGGCGTCGGCCGGGTGCGCCAGACCATGGTCGAGTACGACGACGGGGTGTTGTTCGTGACGGCGGCGGGGGACGGCAGCTGCCTCTGCGTGCTGGCCGGCGCCGATGCCGACCTGGGCCAGGTCGCCTACGAAATGACGCTGCTGGTCAATCGTGTCGGTGAGCATCTGGGCGTCGCGGCCCGCCAGCCGGAAAGTTATCCACAGGTCTGAGGCGGGGGTTGACCCACTGTCACCGCCCGCGGCTAAAGTCGTCACTGTCAGTGATCGATCGAGTTGCGGGGGAAATGACATGACAGTGATGTGCGACGGGCAGCAGACCCTCACGATGGGGCGAGCCGCCCGCGAACTGGAGCTGAGGAACGGCGAGTTCGAGCTCGCCACCCAGCTCGGAAAGGTGCGGACGGTCCCCTCCGGGACCGGCGGCCGCCCGGGAGCCGCCGGATCGCTCGGCCGACGCCGGGTCCCGGCGGAGGAGATCACCCGCCTGCAGGCCGAGCCCGGCTTCCCGGACGCGCTCCGCGAACGCATCCGCACGGTCAGCACCAACGAAGCAGCCGCGCTGATGGGCATCGGCCCCGGACGCGTCCTGCGCCTGACCCGGGCCGGCTGCTTCGGCCCCGTCAGGTTCTACGTGAACCGCTTCGGCGCGGTGGTCTGGCTCTATCTCGCCGCCGAGGTCGCCGACTTCGCCGACCGCGAACCCGACCTCATGCGGGGCAACACCCCCGCCGCGATGCGGGTGATGCTCGACAGCGGACAGGACTGGCGGGCCCGCCAGTGGCGCAGCCGACGGGTCGCCCAGCTCATGCGGCAGACCCAGGATCCCTGGGAAGCGGCAGCGGTGATCGCCGCCGTACTGCCCCCGGAGGAGCTGGCCTCGGTGGCCGAGGACCCGCGCGAGCGGTCCCTGCTGCGCAGCCTCAGGCCCGTTATGGCATCCGTGATCACGGTGACCCCGGCCGCCCGGGATTCCTACGAACGCGTGCTGACGGCCGACGAGTTCGATGAAGTCATGTGGTACCGCGTCAACCTCTCCCGGGAACTCGAAACGGCCCGCAGGGAAGACCCGGGACGCCTGCGGACACCCGCCACCGCGCCCTCCGCCGCCCGCCCGGGTCAGCCGCCGAGCTTCCGGAACAGTCCCTCCTGGACGACCGAGACCAGCAGCTTGCCCTCCCGGTCGTAGATCCGCCCGCGGGCCAGCCCCCGGCCTCCGGTGGCGATCGGCGACTCCTGGTCGTAGAGAAACCACTCGTCCGCGCGGAACGGACGGTGAAACCACATCGCATGGTCGAGCGACGCCATGTCGAACCCGCGCGGACCCCAGAGCGGTTCGACGGGGATGCGGACGGCGTCCAGCAGCGTCATGTCGCTGGCGTAGGTCAGCGCGCAGGTGTGGACGAGCGGATCGTCCCCCAGCGGTCCGACCGCACGCATCCACACCGCGCTGCGCGGCTCCGCACCCTCGATCTCGTCCGGCGTCCAGCGCAGCCGGTCGACATACCGGATCTCGAACGGCATCCTGCGCGCCATCCGCTCCAGCCCCTCGGGCAGGCCGCGCAGGCGCTCCCGGACCTCGTCCGCGACCGTCGGCAGATCCTCCGGGCCGGGCACCGCCCGGCGCATCGGCAACTGATGATCGAAGCCGGGCTCCGGCTTGTGGAAGGAGGCGGTCAGATTGAAGATCGTGCGTCCGTGTTGGACGGCGACCACCCGCCGTGTGGTGAAGGACCGCCCGTCGCGGACCCGCTCGACCTGGTACACGATCGGCACGCCCGGCCGGCCGGGCCGCAGAAAGTACGCATGGAGCGAATGGACCGGGCGGTCCCCTTCCGTGGTCCGCCCGGCCGCCACCAACGCCTGGCCCGCAACCTGCCCGCCGAAGACCCGCTGCAGCGATTCCTGGGGACTGCGGCCCCGGAAGATGTTCACCTCGATCTGCTCGAGATCCAGCAGATCGACCAGCCTCTCGGCAGGATTGGTCATGACCGGTGGCCCTCCGTCGCATCCCTCGGCGCCTTCGGCCGAAGCCGCCTCACAACTGCCCCACGTCCGTGACCCGCACGACCGCGCGCCCCTCCTCGTCCGAGGCGGCCAGATCCACCTCCGCGGAGATGCCCCAGTCGTGATCACCGTTCGGGTCGGCGAAAGTCTGCCGCACCTTCCACAGCCCGTGCGCGGTGTCCTCCTGAATCTGCAGCAGCTTCGGGCCGCGCGCATCCGGGCCGGTGCCCAGCTCGTCGTACTCGTCCCAGTAGGCGTCCAGGGCCTCGCCCCAGGCGTCCGCGTCCCAGCCGGACTCGGCATCCATCTCGCCGAGCTCCTCGGCCTTGTCCAGCGCCGCCAGCTCCACCCGCCGGAACATCGCATTGCGCACCAGCACCCGGAACGCCCGCGCATTGGCCGTGACGGGACGGACCTGATCCGCCCGCTCCGCGGCCTGTTCCGCCGTCTCCACCTCCGGATTGGCGAGCTGCTCCCACTCGTCCAGCAGACTGGAGTCGACCTGCCGCACCATCTCGCCAAGCCAGGCGATGATGTCCTCGAAGTCCTCGGACTTCAGATCGTCCGGCACGGTGTGGTCCAGCGCCTTGAACGCACTCGCCAGGTAGCGCAGCACGATCCCCTCGGTACGAGCCAGCTCGTAGAAGGACGTGAACTCCGTGAAGGTCATGGCCCGTTCGTACATATCGCGGATGACCGACTTCGGAGACAGCGGATGGTCGCCGACCCACGGGTGACTCTTGCGGTAGAGCCCGTAGGCGTGGAAGAGCAGCTCCTCCAGCGGCTTGGGGTACTCGACGTCCATGAGCCGTTCCATGCGCTCTTCGTACTCGACGCCGTCCGCCTTCATCTGGGCGACCGCCTCGCCCCGTGCCTTGTTCTGCTGCGCGGCCAGGATCTGCCGCGGATCGTCCAGCGTGGACTCCACCACCGAGACCATGTCCAGCGCGTAGGACGGCGACTCGGGGTCCAGCAGGTCGAACGCGGCCAGCGCGAACGTCGACAGCGGCTGGTTGAGTGCGAAGTCCTGCTGGAGGTCGACGGTCAGCCGGACGATCCGGCCCTCCGCGTCCGGCTCCGCCAGCCGCTCCACGATCCCGCCGTCCACCAGCGAGCGGTAGATCGCGATGGCTCGCCGGATGTGCCGGATCTGGTTCTTGCGCGGCTCATGGTTGTCCTCGAGGAGCTTGCGCATCGCGTCGAAGGCATTCCCCGGCCGGGCGATCACGGACAGCAGCATCGCGTGCGTCACCCGGAACCGGGAGTTCAGCGGCTCGGGTTCGGAAGCGATCAGCTTCTCGAAGGTGTTCTCACCCCAGTTGACGAAGCCCTCCGGCGCCTTCTTGCGCACCACCTTCCGGCGCTTCTTGGGGTCGTCGCCCGCCTTCGCCAGCGCCTTCTCGTTCTCCACGACATGCTCGGGAGCCTGCGCGACCACAAAGCCCGCCGTGTCGAAGCCCGCCCGCCCGGCGCGGCCGGCGATCTGATGGAACTCCCGCGCCCGCAGCGTCCGCACCCGCGAGCCGTCATACTTGGTCAGCGCGGTGAACAACACCGTACGGATGGGGACATTCACGCCCACACCAAGGGTGTCCGTACCGCAGATCACCTTCAGCAGCCCCGCCTGCGCCAGCTTCTCGACGAGCCTGCGGTACTTCGGCAGCATGCCGGCGTGGTGCACGCCGATGCCGTGGCGGACGTACCGCGACAGGTTCCGGCCGAACTTCGTGGTGAACCGGAAGTTCCCGATGAGCTGAGCGATCTCGTCCTTCTCGGCCCGCGTACACATATTGATGCTCATCAGGGCCTGCGCCCGCTCCACGGCGGCGGCCTGCGTGAAGTGCACGATGTAAACGGGGGACTGGCGGGTCTCCAGCAGCTCGGTGAGCGTCTCCGTGAGCGCCGTCGTGCGGTACTCGTACGACAGCGGCACCGGCCGCGTGGCCGACCGCACCACCGACGTCGGCTTCCCCGTGCGCCGGGTCAGGTCCTCCTCGAAGCGCGACATGTCGCCGAGCGTCGCCGACATCAGAATGAACTGCGCCTGCGGCAGTTCGAGCAGCGGGATCTGCCAGGCCCAGCCGCGGTCCGGCTCGGCATAGAAATGGAACTCGTCCATCACGACCTGGCCGATGTCGGCGTCCTTGCCGTCCCGCAGCGCTATCGACGCGAGCACCTCGGCGGTGCAGCAGATGACCGGTGCGTCGGCGTTGACCGATGCGTCACCGGTGAGCATGCCGACGTTCTCGGTGCCGAACAGCTTGCACAGATCGAAGAACTTCTCCGAGACCAGCGCCTTGATGGGGGCGGTGTAGAAGGTGACCTGATCATTGGCGAGGGCGGTGAAGTGCGCACCGGCCGCCACCAGGCTCTTACCGGAGCCGGTGGGGGTGGACAGGATGACGTTCGCCCCCGAGACCACCTCGATCAGCGCCTCCTCCTGGGCAGGGTAGAGCGAGATGCCCTGCTGCTCGGCCCAGCCCGAAAAGGCTTCGAAGAGGGCATCGGGGTCGGCGTCGTTCGGCAGATGATCGATGAGGGTCACGCCCCCATACTGCCTGTCTTCGGCCCGGATCAGGGAACCGACGGCCAAGAGAGAGCCCGGCCGGAGACCGACGGCGCTGCAAGCCGGCCGCTCTGGGCGCCGGCCGGACCTGCGAAGATCCCTGCGGCAGCCTTGGTGGCCCGCGCGATATCCGCTCTGAGCTGCGGAAACATGGATCTCGCGAGGTGCGGGCGGATCGTCCCTCGCAGGGGCTTGGGGCTTCCCGGTCCTGAGGGCGGCTAGGCCGCGGTGGGCTGTCGCGGCTCTCAGAAGCCTCGGTGTCGGGGGAGGCATTCACGCAAGGTCTTTACAACCTGTACACGGCTGCATGCGCACTGTCGCTGTCGGCGGTCCTGCCTTGTATGGCGGTGGGCTCGGTGCGTGGCGGAGATCACCTGAGGGTGGCTGAGGCGGCGGCGCCATGGCGCCCGGAGTGCCCGCGCTGATGGGGGGAGGCTGGTGCCGGCTCAGGGGCCGGCGTCGGTTCGGGGGCCGGTGCCGGTTCAGCGTCAGGTGGTGGCGGAGGTGGTGGGCGGGGGTGGGAGGGGGAGGGGGAGCCCCCCCCGGGCCGTCTCTCCGCCCCGCCCGCCCCAGCCACTGGCCCGCCTGCGGCCGCCGCCCCCCAGTTCGTTTGTCACGCCCCACCGCGCACCCCCCCCGCCGACGCCCGTGCCCCAGTCGCGCCCTGTGGGTGCGCCCTGCTGGTGTGTCCTGCCTCAACGACACGCTGCGACCGCCTCACCACCGGCAACTGGCGCTGCATCAGGAAGGTGTGGTGGCGATGAGCTTTCCGTGGGCCCCGCACTCCTCCGGTAGCTGGAGTGGGCTGTCCCGGCCGGGCGGGGAGGGGTTGGCACCCGCTCCTCGGGCGGAGATCATCTGGCGCTACGCTGAGTCGCCGATCGGGCGTCAGTGGCACGGCCTAATGGCGCGAAGGCCAGACATCGCGCAGCGGCATGCGCAAGAGAACAAGGGGTGGAAAGAACCATGATGGGACCGGCGCACTCGCTGTCCGGGGCTGCGGCCTGGCTGGGGGTGGGCGCGGCGGCGGGTGCCGCGGGATACCCGATGCCCTGGCCGGTGCTCGTCTGTGGGGCTCTGATCTGTGCCGGAGCGGCGCTTGCCCCGGACCTCGACCACAAGTCCGCGACCATTTCGCGGGCGTTCGGCCCGCTGTCACGGATGCTGTGCGAGGTGGTCGACGCCATCTCGCACGCGGTCTACAAGGCCACCAAGATGCGCGGTGACTCGAACCGCAATGGAGGTCACCGTACCCTCACCCACACCTGGGTGTGGGCCGTGCTGGTCGGCGGCGGGATGTCGCTACTGGCGATGCAGGGCGGCCGTTGGGCGGTGCTCGGCATCCTCTTCGTTCATATGGTGCTCGCCATCGAGGGGTTGCTGTGGAGGGCGGCACGGGTCTCCAGCGATGTGCTGGTGTGGCTGCTGGGTGCGGCCTCGGCGTGGATCCTGGCCGGCGTTCTCGATCAGCCGGGTAATGGTGCGAGCTGGCTGTTCACCGAGCCGGGGCAGCAATACCTCTGGCTGGGGCTGCCGGTCGTACTCGGCGCGCTGGTCCATGACATCGGCGACGCACTCACCGTCTCTGGCTGCCCCATCCTGTGGCCGATCCCGATAGGCCGTAAGCGCTGGTACCCCGTCGGCCCGCCCAAGGGCATGCGTTTCAAGGCCGGAAGCTGGGTGGAGCTGAAGGTGCTGATGCCGCTGTTCATGGTGCTGGGCGGGATCGGCGGTCTGGGCGCGCTCGGGTACATCTGACCTGTGGGGCGGATTGGACACCTGAGAATGTGAGTCCCCCCGCCGTCTGCGGTGCAGCGCGGTGGGGTGCTGGTGTGGTGGCGAGGGGCCGGCAGCGGGCGGTTCGCCATTGCGCGGCGCTCGTGACCGCAACGGGGATGGCCTGTCGGGCACGGCAGTACGGCGCCGGACCGGTTGCTTGTCGAGTGGATCGACGAGCGGACCTTCGTTTGGCTGCGTGACATTCCTTGCCTGTTTTTCGATGCCTGCGCAGGCACCCTTCCCTTGGTCGCGGCTTCTGCCCTGGATGATCGATTCCCAAGGTCGGCGATCGTAGGCGGCCTGCGTTCAGCCGGTGTGACGTTTCCGGTCAGTCTCCTGCGGGGGCAGGCACCAACGCGACGTCCGTTTCCTGCCGGCACACACACGTGCGTCGGGCCAGCGTGGGCACATGACCAGGTACACCGCGCTCCCCGTTGCTACAGCCGTCCTCAAAGAGTTGCGGGTTGCCGATGACGCGGGCCGCCCCTGCGCCCCGTACATCGCGACCCGCGACGACGTGGGCTCCCCGCTGCGCTGCTGCCTGCGCCCCATCACGCTCGGCGAGCGGATTGCCCTTGTTTCGTACGCCCCGTTGCGTCGTTGGGCCGCCGCGAAAGGTGCCGATCCGGGCGCGTACGACGAACAGGGCCCCGTCTTCATCCACGCCGATGACTGCGGTGGGTTCACCCCCGGCGAGAGCTATCCCTTCGCCCGGCCGGGCGCCCTGCGTACCGTGCGCCGCTATGACGCCCGGGGTCATATCGCAGGTGGCCGCCTTCTGGAGATTCCGGCCGACGCCACGGCCGGCTTCGATGCAGCCTTCGACGATGCTTTCAACGATCCGGACGTGGAGCTCGTGCACATCAGGGCACTGGAATACGGGTGCTTCCACTTCGAGGTGCGACGACTCTCCGCTGAGGAGCAGTAGCCGCCGAGCTACCTGAATGACCGATTTCAAGGCATCGGCTGCCCGCAGGGGACGAAGGGCCCAAAGTTCGGTTGTGACGGCAGACTTGGACTCCCTTGTCACCGCGCCCCACGTGGGTTGGCGATATCAGCCCAAAAGCAAAGGCAAGGAGATCCACCTCTCCTTGCCACTCTTAACTTATAGCGCACAGGGGGCCTTGCGGCAAGCCCCCCGTTGTGCCGCAGAATCGCCCGCCGAAGCGAGTAGTTGCGGAAATGGGTGGGGCGAAGTGCGGGTGTTGTTGTCGACGTATGGGTCGCGTGGGGACGTCGAACCGTTGGTGGGGCTCGCGGTGCGGTTGCGGGAACTCGGGGTGGGGGTGCGGGTGTGTGCGCCGCCGGATGAGGAGTTCGCGGAGCGGCTGGCCGCTGTCGGTGTGCCCATGGTGGCGGTCGGTCCGTCGGCGCGCGAGCTGATGGCTGCGGCACCGCCGCCGTCAGCCCTGCCCCGGTACGCGGCCGAATTGATCGCCGCCCAGTTCGATGTGGTCGCCGCGGCGGCTGAGGGGTGTGAGGTGCTGGTGGCGACGGGCATGCTGCCGGCTGTGGCCGGTGCGCTGTCGGTGGCCGAGAAAATGGGCATCCGCTCCGTGTACGTGACCTTCCAGCAGCTCGACCTGCCGTCGCCGCACCACCCGCCACTGGCGTATCCGGGCCGCCCGTTCCCGCCGGGGGAGACCGACAACCGGGTGCTGTGGGACCTGGATGCCCGGAGCGTCAATGCGCTGTTCGGCGCGGCGCTCAACACGAACCGGGTGGCGAACGGTCTGTCCCCGGTGGACGACGTGCGCGCCTACGTCGTCGGCGACCGGCCGTGGCTGGCGACGGACCCGGTCCTGGACCCGTGGAGGGAGACACCGGACCTCGATGTCGTCCGGACCGGCGCGTGGTTCCTGCCCGATGAACGCCCGCTGCCGGCCGGGTTGGTGGCGTTCCTGGACGCCGGTGAGCCACCGGTATATGTGGGCTTCGGCAGTATGCCCATGCATGCGTCGGCGGATGTCGCCCAGGTGGCCATTGAGTCGGCCCGGGCACAGGGCCGTCGCGCGCTCGTCAGGCGCGGGTGGGCCGAGCTGGCCCTGCTCGACGACCGGGACGACTGCTTCGTTGTCGGCGAGGTGAACCAGCAGGAACTCTTCGGCCGGGTGGCCGCCGTCGTGCACCACGGTGGCGCGGGCACCACCACTACGGCGACCCGGGCCGGTGCGCCGCAGGTGGTCGTACCCCAGGCTGCCGATCAGCCGTACTGGGCCGGACGGGTTGCCGACCTGGGCATCGGGGTGGCACACGACGGTCCTGTGCCGGGCTTCGAGTCGTTGTCGGCCGCGCTCAAGGTGGCGCTGGCACCCGAGACCTGCGCACGAGCGAGGGCCGTGGCCCGCGTGATCAGCTGCGACGGGGCGGCGGCAGCCGCGAAGCTGCTGCTCGACGCGATCAGCTGAGAGAGGTCTTCGCTGCCGGCTTGGCCGCCGGTGTCCGCGTGAATTGTGCCGGGTGCTGAGCCAGTTCGGGAGCGGAGGAACTGAGAACCGAGGTGCTTCGCAGGCCCTTGGCCGCTGATGCCTGCCTGAACGGTGCGCGGGCCGCCGAGCCAGTTCGGGAGCACGAGCGCGCAACCAGGGAGCACCAGCCCCGCAACCCAAGGCGCTTCGCCCCCCCAGCCCCCCCATGGCGCGAGCCGCCCGAAAACGGAGTAGATGACATGAACCCACTGACCACCGCCCTGACCACCTCCCCGGCCACGTCCCTCACCACCCCCGTCTTCGACCTCCCCGAACACCTCTCCCCCAAGGCCGATCCGGCTCTGACAGCCCACGACGAGCAGTACTTCGCGGCTCTCGCGGAGAGCCTGGAGCAGACGATTGCCGAGTTGTCCGGTCGGCTCGATGCCGAGCGGCGGGCGCCCGGTGGGGTGGGACGGCAGGCGATGGAGCGGGACGCGGAGGTGCATCGGCTGACCGCTCGGCTTCGGGCGCTGCGTCGGTTCGGGCTGGATCTGTGCCTCGGCCGCATGGTCGGGACGGATCGTCCCGAGCCGGTGTACGTGGGACGGCTCGGTCTCACCGACGGCGCGGGGCGTCGGCTGCTGCTCGACTGGCGGTCCCCGGCGGCCGAGCCGTTCTTCGGCGCCACGCACGCCCATCCGATGGGTCTGGCGAGCCGTCGCAGATACCGCTGGACCCGCGGCCGGATCAGTGACTACTGGGACGAGGTGTTCACCGCGGACGGGTGTGCCGGGCACGCCGCGCTCGACGATCAGTCCGCCTTCATCGCGAGCCTGGGCAGCAGCAGGTCGGCACGGATGCGCGATGTGCTCGGCACCCTCCAGGCCGACCAGGACGCCATCATCCGCGCGGGTTCGCGCGGTGCGCTGGTCGTCGACGGCGGGCCGGGGACGGGGAAGACCGTCGTGGCGCTGCACCGCGCCGCCTACCTCCTGCACTCCGACCCCCGTCTCGGTCACCGTCGGGGCGGTGTGCTGTTCGTCGGACCGCACCGGCCCTACCTGGCCTACGTCGCCGATGTGCTGCCCAGCCTCGGCGAGGAGGGCGTGCAGACCTGCACCGTGCGGGACCTCGTCGCCGAGGGGGCCGCCGCGGCGGACGAGACCGATCCGGACGTGGCGCTCCTGAAGTCGTCGGCGGACATGGTGCGGGCGATCGAGGCGGCCGTCAGGCTCTACGAAGAGCCGCCCGCCGAGGGGATGACGGTCACGACGGACTGGTCCGACATCTGGCTGAGCGCCGACGACTGGGCCGAGGCGTTCGACGCACCGGAACCGGGCACGCCGCACAACGAGGCGCGTGAGCAGATCTGGGAGGAACTCGTCACGATCCTGCTGGAGAGGCAGGAGGGTGATGTGCCGCCCGACCTCTTCCGGCGGTCGCTGCTGCGTGACGAGGAGCTGGTCACCACCCTCAACCGTGCGTGGCCGCTGCTGGAAGCGGCCGACCTCGTCGGAGACCTCTGGTCGGTGCCCGCCTACCTGCGGATGTGCGCGCCCTGGCTCGGTCCCGAGGAGGTACGGAAGCTGCGGCGCCGGGACCCCCAGGCCTGGACGGTGTCCGACCTGCCGCTCCTGGACGCGGCGCGGCAGCGGCTCGGCGATCCGGAGGCGGCACGGAGGCAGCGGCGGCACAAGGCCGCTGTCGCCGCCGAACGCATGCGCATGGCCGATGTCATCGATGACATCGTCGCGGCTGACGCCGACGGCGAAGGCGCGGTGACGATGCTGCGCGGACAGGACCTCCAGGACCGGCTGGTCGACGAAACCGCGCCGGCCGGCGTCGACCCGGACCGGCTGGCCGGCCCGTTCGCGCACATCGTCGTGGACGAGGCGCAGGAACTGACCGACGCGGAGTGGCAGATGCTGTTGCTGCGCTGTCCGTCCCGGAGTTTCACCATCGTCGGGGACCGCGCCCAGGCCCGGCACGGGTTCACGGAGTCGTGGCAGGAACGGCTGGAGCGGATCGGGCTGGACCGGATCAACCTGGCCTCCCTGGGCATCAATTACCGGACGCCGGAAGAGGTCATGGCGGAGGCCGAACCGGTGATCCGGGCCGTGCTTCCGGACGCCAACGTTCCGGCCTCGATCCGCAGCAGCGGGCTCCCCGTCGTCCACGGATCGGTGGCTGATCTGGACTCCATCCTCGACACCTGGTCGGGCGGCGCATGCCGACGGGACCGCCTGTGTCATCGGCGATCCCACCTTCCGGGCGACGTCCCGTGTCCGGTCGCTGACCCCGGAGCTGTCGAAGGGGCTGGAGTTCGACCTGGTCGTCCTCGTCGACCCGGAGCGGTTCGGCAAGGGGGTTGGAGGGGCGGTTGACCGCTATGTCGCGATGACGCGGGCGACCCGGCAGCTCGTCATCCTCACCAGCTCCCCCTGAGGTGAGGTGCCCTGATGCGAGCCCTGCTGCCACCCCCTGATGTCAGTCCCGAGAACAGCTCACCCTGCCGTCGGT
The DNA here is from genome assembly GCF_042746015.1 of Streptomyces sp. NPDC058773. Lineage (NCBI taxonomy): Bacteria > Bacillati > Actinomycetota > Actinomycetes > Kitasatosporales > Streptomycetaceae > Streptomyces > Streptomyces sp. NPDC058773. The sequence continues at coordinate 142,784 of NZ_JBHYPE010000006.1, read as the reverse complement.
GAATTCGTGGGATGCGGAAGGATGTCCAGGCTCCTGCAACCGATGATTGAGGGAACCGACAACGTGACCCACCAGCCGCCGCAGACGCCGCAATCCGGATATGGTGCCCCGCTGCCGCCCTATCCCGGCGCACCGGTTCCGCCGCAGCACGGCGCTACGCCCCCGAACGGACAGCCGGGCCCGGCAGGAGGCGCGGGCTTCGCACCGCCGCCTCCGCCGCCGCCTCGCCAGCGCACCGGACTGATCCTGACCGTTGTGCTGGCCGTCGTCGTGCTGCTCGCCGGTGGCGGCTATCTGCTGTGGTCGCAGCTCGGCGGCGGGGACGACACCGAGGCGCGACAGGGGCAGCAGCAGAGCCAGGAAGGGGAGCAGGGCCAGGGGCGGAACGGCTCCAAGGGGGCGGCGCTGGCCATCCCCAAGGTGGTGAAGTCGGCGCCGGCGGAACTGCGTTACGACGCGAAGTCGACCTCGCAGATGTTCCCGCCGGAGAAGCGGAAGCCCGCGTCGTTCCCGGAGCTGAAGGGGCTGGCCCAGGCCGACTCGGTCTACCACCCGGGGAACAATCCAGAGGTCATGCTGACCGTTCACACCGGTGGGGGCACGGTGGCCGACCCCGCGCAGCGGGTGGTGGCGGCGCTCGCCCCGAACCAGATGGCCGTCGGGCCGAAGGACTTCGGTCTCCAGGACCCCGGCGCGAAGGGAGGCGTGCTCCGCTGCGGCATCTCCAAGGGGGACGGCATCTACATCCCCCTGTGCGTCTGGGCCGACAGCACCTCGGTCGGCGATGTGGTCGGCGTGGGCGACGCGTCCTCGCCCTCCCTCAAGAAGGTCGACCTGAAGACCCTGGCCCAGCAGACGCGCGATCTGCGCAAGGCGATGCAGGGCGGCTCCGCGGGCTGACCGTCCCGCAAGGCGGCGCACGCACGACGACTCCGCCAACTGCCCCGTCCCGCACAGTGAAACGGCGGCGCAGACCCAACGCGGTCTGCGCCGCCGTACCGTACCGGCAGGAGGTACCAGCCGTACCGGCAGTACCGGCACCACCAGCCGGAACTCAGCTCACCCGTGCCAGGACCGCCAGAGTGCCGCGTAGGCGCCGTCGGCGGTGACCAGTTCATCGTGGCTGCCCAGTTCGCTGATCCGGCCGTCCTCGACGACGGCGATCACATCGGCGTCGTGTGCGGTGTGCAGCCGGTGGGCGATGGCCACGACCGTACGGCCGTCGAGCACTCTGCCCAGTGAGCGTTCCAGGTGGCGGGCCGCCCGTGGGTCGAGCAGGGAGGTCGCCTCGTCCAGCACCAGGGTGTGCGGATCGGCCAGCACCAGACGGGCCAGCGCGATCTGCTGCGCCTGCGCGGGAGTCAGGGAGCGGCCGCCCGAGCCGACCTCGGTGTCCAGGCCCTTGTGCAGGGCCCGCGCCCAGTCGTCGGCGTCCACCGCGCCGAGTGCGGCCCACAGTTCGGCATCCGCCGCGCCGTCGCGCGCCAGCAGGAGGTTGTCGCGGAGCGAGCCGACGAAGACATGGTGTTCCTGGTTGACCAGCGCCACCTGTTCGCGGATGCGCTCGGCCGGCATCGTGGAGAGTTCGGCGCCGCCCAGGGTGACGCTGCCGACGCGGGGCCCGTAGACACCGGCCAGCAGCCGGCCCAGCGTCGACTTGCCGGCGCCGGACGGCCCCACCAGTGCCAGCCGGGCCCCCGGCCGGACCCGTAGCGAGACCTCGCGCAGCACATCGGTGCCCGCGTGGTAGCCGAAGCTCACCTCGTCGGCGTGCAGGTCACGGCCGTTCGGTCGCAGGTCCGCTGCGGTGGTCTCCGGCGGGATCTCCCGGACGCCGACGAGCCGCGCGATGGACACCTGGGCCACCTGCAGCTCGTCGTACCAGCGAAGGATCATGCCGACCGGCTCGACCATCATCTGCCCCAGCAGCGCCCCCGTCGTCAGCTGCCCGGGACTGATCCAGCCCTGGAGGACGAAGGCGCCGCCGAGCAGCAACACCGAGCCCAGCAGCAGCACGTACCAGATATCGACGACGGGGAAGAGCACCGAGCGCAGATAGAGCGTGTAGCGCTCCCACTGGGTCCATTCCTTGATGCGGCGCTCCGACAGCGCGATCCGGCGGGCGCCCAGCCGGTGGGCCTCGACCGTCCGTCCCGCGTCCACGGACTCGGTGAGTACGGCGGACACCGCGGCGTAACCGGCGGCCTCCGACCGATAGGCGCTCGGCGCCCGCCTGAAGTACCAGCGGCAGCCGGCGATCAGCAGCGGCAGCGCGATCACCCCGGACAGGGCCAGCGGCGGCGCGGTCACGGTCAGCCCGCCGATCAGCAGCGCCACCCACACCACGCCGATGGCCAGTTGCGGAACGGCCTCGCGCATCGCGCTGGAGAGCCGGTCGATGTCCGTGGTGATCCGTGACAGCAGATCGCCGGTGCCGGCCCGCTCCAGTACGCCCGGCGGCAGTGCCACGGACCGGACGAGGAAGTCCTCCCGCAGATCCGCCAGCATCCGCTCACCGAGCATCGCCCCGCGCAGCCGGACCATCCGTACGAACACCGTCTGGGCGGCGAGCGCGACGGCGAACAGGGCGACGGTGCGCCCCAGTTGGAGGTCACGGGCGCCCGCGGACAGTCTTTCGACGACGCCGCCGAGCAGATACGGGCCGGCCATGGAGGCGATCACCGCGGCGGCGTTCACCGCGACCAGGACGGTGAATGCCCTGCGGTGACGGCGGATCAGGCCGCCGACGTAGCTGCGGACCGTTGCCGGTGAGCCGACGGGGAGGGTGGTGAGGGTCTGCGGGGCGTCCGGATCGTGGTCCGGGGGCGCCAGGCCGATCATGCGGGCTCCTCGGTCTGGCCGGCCGACAGCGCCGGCTCGGGGTCCGTTTCGCGGGTGACGACCGCGCGGTAGGCGGGGTGGGTGTGCAGCAGTTCGCGGTGCGGAGCCGCGGCGACGACCTTGCCCTCCTGCAGGAACACCACCTGCTCGGCCCGGTCCAGGAGGAGCGGGCTGGAGGTGAGCACGACCGTGGTGCGTCCGGTCCGGAGTGTCCGCAGTCCGTCGGCGATCCGGGCCTCGGTGTGGGCGTCTACGGCGCTGGTCGGCTCGTCGAGGACCAGCACCTCGGGGTCGGTGACCAGCGACCGGGCCAGGGCCAGCCGCTGCCGCTGCCCGCCGGACAACGACCGTCCGCGCTCGGTGATGTAGGTGCGCATCGGGTCTCCCGAGTCGTCCGCCGAGGCTTGCGCCAGCGCGGTCAGGACATCGCCGCACTGCGCCGCGGCCAGCGCATCGGCCGCCGCCACCTGCCCGGAGCCCGGCACGTCGAGCAGCTCGCCGAGCGTGCCGGAGAGCAGCATCGGGTCCTTGTCCTGGACGAGGACGGCGCTGCGGGCGGCGTCCCGGGGCAGGTCGTCCAGCGGGGTGCCGCCGAGGACGACGGACAGGGCGGTCCGGTCGTTGTCCTCCTCGTCCGTCTGTGCCGGGTGTCCGCCGAGGCGTTCGGCGAGCCGGCCCGCGGTGTCGGGGTCGCCGCAGACCACCGCGGTCAGCCGGCCGGCCGGGGCGGTCAGCCCGCTGACCGGGTCGTGCAGTGTGCCGCTGGGTGCCGTCCCCCGGTCCTCGGTCCGTCCGCCGGCCGGCCGGTGCTGTGCCAGGACGCGGGCCGTGCGCTTCGCCGAGGGCTTCGCGAACGAGTAGGCCTGGGCGATCTCTTCGAAGTGCCGCAGCGGGGAGAGCAGGAAGGCGACCGCGCTGTAGATGGTGACGAGATCGCCGACGGCGATGGTGCCGTCGAGGGCGAGCCGGGTGCCGTACCAGACCACCGCGATGAGCAGCAGACCCGGCAGCAGTACCTGGACGGCCGAGATCAGGGACCACATCCTGGCGCTGCGGACGGCGGCCTCGCGGACCTCCTGGGAGGCGCTGCGGTAGCGGCCGAGGAAGAGTTCCTCGCCGCCGATGCCGCGCAGTACCCGCAGCCCGGCGACGGTGTCGGAGGCCAGCTCGGTGGCCCGGCCGGCCTTCTCGCGCTGGGTGTCGGCGCGGCGGGTCGCGGGCGGCAGCAACGGCAGGACGGCCAGCGCCAGTACGGGGACGCCGAGGGCCACCAGGATGCCCAGTTCCGGCTGGTAGAACGCCAGTGTCACCGCGACGCCGACCGTGATCAGCGCCGACGCGGCGAACCGGGAAAGGGCCTCCACGAACCAGCCGATCTTCTCCAGGTCGCCGGTACTGACGGTGACGATCTCGCCGGCCGCGACCCGTCGGGTCATGGCCGAGCCCAGTTCCGTGGTCTTACGGGCGAGCAGCTGCTGCATCCGGGCGACGGCGCTGATCCAGTTGGTGACGGTCACGCGGTGGAGCATGGTGTCGCCCACCGCGATCAGTACGCCCAGGGCCAGGAGCAGACCGCCGGCCAGGAGGAGCCGTCCGCCGTCGCGGTCCACCACGGCCTGCACGGCGAGGCCCACCGGCAGCGGGGAGGCGGCGATGGCGCCGACATTCAGCAGGCCCCAGGCCAAGGCCTTGAGCTGGCCGCCCAGCTGCTGTCCGCAGAGCCACCGGAGGAAGGCGCCGCCCGTACGGACGTCGGGGACGCCCGGGTCGGGGTGCGGAAGGTCACGAAGGTGCATGCTGTTCCAGCCGGAGTCGTGGTGAGGGGCGGCAGCGGGCCGTCCCGGCAGGCGAAATGCCCTCCCGGGCGGGCTCGTCGCCGGGAGGTCTTCGCAGATTGGCCCGCGGGCTGGGCGGATTTCAAACGGTTTTTCCGCTGTGACCGCACGATCCGGACAATCGTGCGGCGACGGGCGCGCGACGGGCGTGCGCTGAACGGTCGTCGGAGCCGTGGTGCGACCATGGGGCCATGCGGACAGCGGGCAGTGCGATGCGGAGGGCGGCGGTGGCCGCCGCGGGGCTGGTTCTCGTGGCGGGCTGCGGCGGTGGTGCGGACAGCGCCCAGGGCGGCGGCAAGGACGACGGCGCGGCGAAGGGGGAGCGCCCCGGAGGGGCGGCCCGCGGCGGCTCCTCCACCACGCACCCCACGCACATCCCCGACGTCGGCGCGGCGCTGCGGTCCCGCATCCCGGCCGCTGCCCGGCAGGTCGTGGCGGTTTACGGCGAAGGCGTGAACTCCGCCGACGCCACCGTCGTCCTCTACGACAAGGGCGCCAAAGGCTGGGACCGCAAGGGGAGTTGGGGCGCACACAACGGCCGCCGCGGCTGGACGGTGAACCATCACGAGGGCGACAAGCGCAGCCCCGTCGGCGTCTTCTCGCTGACCGATGCGGGCGGCGTCCTCGCGGACCCCGGCGCCAAGCTGCCCTATACGCACTCCTCGGCGTTCACCCCGCCGGCGTACTGGCCCAAGTCCACCCGGCACGACTTCGACTATGTCGTCGCGATCAACTACAACCGCGTCAAGGGGGCCTCCCCTCTGGACCCGACGCGGCCGCAGGGGCAGTCGAAGGGGGGCGGGGTCTGGCTGCATCTGGACCACGGCAGCGGCACCTCCGCCTGCGTCAGCCTCCCGGAGTCCGGGATGCGGGCCCTGCTGCGCACCCTCGATCCGGCGCGGCACCCCGTCGTCGTCATGGGGGACAAGGCGCATCTCGCGGGGTGAGGTCCGCAGGCACCGTGCTCGCTCCCGCCCGGGGCGGACCGGGCGTCACCTCCGCCCCACCCCGCGGCGCCTGAGGCGCCGGGCCCGGCCGGCGTGCGGCCGCCCGCCGGGCCCCGGAACGCCGCCGGCTTCTACTCGGGCTTCTTCGAATCCATCCCCGGCCGCGCCTTCTTCCACAGCCCGCGGGTGAAGTCGGGGATCTCCTGCGGGGCGCCCTTCGCCTTGATCGAGAGATCGCTCAGCGGCACCGGCGCGGTCCACGTCGCCGCGTCATAGACGTCGAAGTCCGGTACGAGGCCCAGCCGCATGCACTGGATCAGCCGGAAGACCAGCATGTAGTCCATCCCGCCGTGGCCGCCGGGCGGGTTGGCGTGCTCCTTCCACAGCCAGTGGTCCCACTCCGCGTACGTGCTGAAGTCGCCCCACTCGTCGTTGCTCTGGTCCGGCTCCAGATAGATCCGCTCGGGGTAGTCCTCGAAGACGCCCTTGGTGCCGCCGAGGCTGTTGATCCGGCTGTAGGGGTGCGGGGTGGAGACATCGTGCTCCAGCCGGATCACCCGCCCCTTGGCGGTCTGTACGAGGCTGATGGTCCGGTCGCTCTCGATGTACGACTCCTTCCAGCTGGGGTCGTCCGGCGGCATGTGCGCCTTGCGGTAGGCGGCGAGACCGAGCGCGGGCGTACCGAAGCTGGAGATCCGTACGGCGCGGTCGCCGCGGTTGATGTCCATGTAGTTGGCGACCGGACCGAAGCCGTGGTTGGGGTAGAGGTCACCGCGCAGCCGGGTGTGCCACAGCCGGCGCCAGGGCCCCTCGTAGTACTTCGGGTCGAACATCAGGCCGCGCAGATCGTGGTTGTAGGCGCCGGCGCCGTGCAGCAGATCGCCGAACAGCCCGGCACGGGCCATCCGCAGGACCCGCATCTCGTTGCGGCCGTAACAGCAGTTCTCCAGCTGGAGGCAGTGTCTGCGGGTGCGCTCGGAGAGGTCGACCAGCTCCCACAGCTGGTCCAGGCGCAGCGCGAGCGGGCATTCGACGCCCACGTGCTTGCCGTTGAGCATCGCGGTCTTCGCCATCTCGAAGTGCCGGTCCCAGGGCGTGGCCGCGTAGACGAAGTCGATGTCGCCGCGCTTGCAGAGGTTCTCGAAGTCGTGCTCGCCGTTGGTGTAAACGGCGGGCGCCGGCTGCCCCGCGTCGGTGACCTTCTTGGCGGCCTTGGCGGTCTTCTCCTTGACCGGGTCGCACAGGGCGACGACCCGGGCACCCGGCACCGTGAGGAAGAGGTCGATCATGCTGCCGCCCCGGTTGCCGAGGCCGATGATGCCGACGCGTACGGTGCCGCGCCGCTCGAACGGCACTCCGATCATCGTCCGGCCCGTGGCGCGCGGGGAGGCGGCGGCCGACGCGGGGCCCGCCGCCGCGGGTGCGGCCGCCTCGGCCGGTGCGGCGGAGAGCCCGCCGAGCCCCAGGCCGGCGCCCGCCGCGCCGGCGGTCCACAGCACCGAACGGCGGCTCGGCCCGGCCTCGTTGTGGTCGTGGTTCTGCGATGGTGCCTCGTTCATCGGTCCTCCAGGAGCGGTGGTGTACCGGGGCATACGTGAACCTCGGTGAGGACCCTGTCGGCCGTCGGGCGGGGGCACAAGAGGGCCGATTGGACTCTTGTTACGGCACACTTGGACTCTTTGCCGCATGAGCGGACCGATCGCGGCAAGGCCGGACGCACCGCCGCCAGATCCTTTCGCAAGTCGCTGAAAAGTCTTGCGGAAAGCCTTGACGTGTCCACGAGGCGAACGGCAGGCTCCGGTACGGACATCCCCCCATGGCGGCCGGCGCGTGGCTGCTTCGTGGGCGCGGTGCGCGCTGCCGCGCCCCATGACCAAGGAGCCGCAAGATGCAGCAACGTACCCGTGTGGTGGGCGGGGCGCTGGCCGGAGTACTGGCCGCGGCCGGCCTCGCCACCTTCGCGCCGTGGTCCTCCCAGGCCGCCCCGCCCGGCGAAAAGACCGTCACCGCCACGCTGTTCGAGTGGAAGTACGCGGACGTCGCCAAGGCCTGCACCGATCAGCTCGGCCCGGCCGGCTACGGCTCCGTCGAGGTCTCACCCGCCACCGAGCACATCAAGGGCGGCCAGTGGTGGACCTCCTACCAGCCCGTCAGCTACAAGATCGCCGGACGGCTGGGCGACCGGCGGGCGTTCGCCTCGATGGTCAACGCCTGCCACGGCGCGGGCGTCAAGGTCATCGCGGACGCCGTCATCAACCACATGGCGGCCGGCGCCGGCACGGGCACCGGCGGCACCAGGTACACCAAGTACGGCTACCCCGGCACCTACCAGGACCAGGACTTCCACGGCTGCCGCAAGAGCATCTCCGACTACGGCAACCGCCAGGACGTGCAGACCTGCGAACTGGTGGGCCTCGCCGACCTCGACACCGGCCGCGACGAGGTCCGCGGCACCATCGCCAAGTACCTCGACGATCTGCGGTCCCTGGGCGTGGACGGCTTCCGGGTGGACGCCGCCAAACACATCTCCGCCGCCGACCTCGCCGCCATCAAGGGCAAGATGCGCGACCCCGGCTACTGGGTGCAGGAAGTCATCCACGGCGCCGGCGAGGCAGTACAGCCCGAGGAGTACACCGGCAACGGCGACGTCGACGAATTCCGTTACGGCAGCCACCTCAAAAGCGCCTTCCAGGGCGGCAACCTCACACAGCTCAAGTCCGTCGCGGACGGCAAGCTCGCCAGCGACAAGGCCCGTACCTTCGTCGACAACTGGGACACCGAGCGCAACGGCTCCACGCTCACCTACAAGGACGGCGCGGCCTACACGCTCGCCAATGTCTTCATGCTCGCCTCGCCCTACGGGTCCCCGAACGTCTACTCCGGCTACGAGTGGACCGACAAGGACGCCGGACCGCCCAGCGGCAACGACGGCTGGACCCGCCTGCACGCCCAGCGCGCGATCACCGGGATGGTCGGCTTCCGCAACGCGGTGGGCCCGGCGGAGCTGACCGACTGGTGGGACAACGGCGGCAGCGCGATCGCCTTCGGGCGAGGCGGCAAGGGGTTCGTCGCCCTCAACAACGGTGACGCGGAGCTGAAGCAGACCTTCGCGACCTCGCTGCCCGCCGGCACCTACTGCAACGTCGTCGCGGCCGCGCCGTCCGCCTGCGACGGCCACACGGTCACCGTCGGGGACGACGGGAAGGCGCAGCTGACGGTCCCCGCCAAGACAGCCGTGGCGCTGCATCTCACGCGCTGACCGACCCGCGCTCCCGCACCCGCCGGGCGGACCTGACCTGCCCGGCGGGTGCGGGCCCCGCCAGGGCACGCCTCAAGCGGGCCGGCTCGCCAGCTCCAGCGCCTGGAGGACCGAGTGATAGCCCCGGCCCGCCGTCGCATGGTCCATCCCGACCTCGCACATCCGGTTCGCCGACAGATGCGCGTCGAAGTGCCGGGCGGTCACCTCGGCCGCCTCTTTCGCGGTGGCCGACTCGGTCAGCTCCCGGTGCAGCATCCCGCGGTCACCGGCGAACGCACAGCAGCCCACGTCGTCCGGCACCACGACCTCCCGCGCACAGGCCTCGGCGACCCGGCGCAGCTGCGCCCCGTCGCCCAAGTGCTCCATGGCGCAGGTGGGATGGAGCACCGCCGAGCCGACCGTGCGCAGAATCTCCAGACGGGGCAGCAGCTCCCCGGCGGCCCAGACGACCGAGTCGACGACGGTCAACTCGGTATGCAGGGCGCGATTGGCGGGCGTCAGATACGGCACGACGTCCTGGGCGAGACCCAGCGCACACGAGGACGCGTCCACCACCAGCGGCAGCCGTCCGCCGGCCGTCCAGCCCCAGGCCGCCTCGACGATGCGGTTGGCCATCACCCCGGCGCCGCGCCGGTACCCCTTGGAGGCCCAGATCGTGGCGCAGCACGTACCGGCCACCCCCGGCGGAATCCACACCGGCCGGCCCGCCCGCCGCGACACCGCCACCACCGCCTCGGGCAGCGACAGCCCGCGGAACCCGGCGGGCGGCCCGAAGATCCGGTTCACACACGCCGGGTAGTAGACCGCGACCGCCTCCGCCCGCCGGGTCGCGGGCCGCTTCCGGGGGGCCGCGCCGGGCATCTCCGGCAGCCACTCGGGCACCAGATCGGGGCGTACGGCCTTACGGGCGGCGCCGGTCACCGGCCTCAGCGCCCGTCCACCGATCCGGTCGGCGGTGGCCACCGCCAGCCACGCCGCCCGCTCGACGGCCTTGAACCGCCGCGCCGACTGCGCGGCGACCCACTCCTCGCGCGGAGAGTGGCGCCGGTGCCGGAACTCCTTCATCAGCGCGCCGGTGTCGATCCCCACCGGGCAGGCCGGACCGCAGAGCGAGTCGCCGGCGCAGGTGTCCACCGCGTCATGGCCGTAGGCGTCCAGCAGCGCCGTGGTGACGGGGGAGCCGGCCGGCTGGCGCAGCATCTCGCGGCGCAGCACGATCCGCTGGCGCGGAGTGGTGGTCAGGTCCCCGCTGGGGCAGACCGGTTCGCAGAAGCCGCATTCGATGCACGGGTCGGCGCGGGCCTCGACCCGGGGGATGGTCTTCAGCCCGCGCAGATGCGCCCGCGGGTCGCGGTCGAGGAGGATGCGTGGTGCCAGGATGCCGTGCGGGTCCACGGTCTCCTTGATCCGCCACATCAACTCCGTGGCCCGCGCGCCCCATTCGAGCTCCAGGAACGGCGCGATGTTCCGCCCGGTGGCGTGCTCGGCCTTCAGCGATCCGTCGAAGCGCTGGACGGTCAGCCGGCAGAACTCCTCCATGAACGCGGCGTAGCGCGCCACCTCGGACGGCTCCGCCGCGTCGAAGCCGTGCCGGGACTGGAGTTCCAGCAGGGCCGCACAGGCCTCGGCGAGCCGGTCCGGCGGCACCGCGAAGTCCTCGGTGATCAGCGTTGTCCCCGGCGGCCGGGAGCCGCCCACCGCCGTCACGAACGCCTTGCGGGCCTTCCAGTAACCGCCGATCGCGCCCGCGTCCCGGGTGAAGGCATTGGTGACGGACGGGACCGGCGCGATCGGTTCCAGTTCCGTCAGCACCCGCGCCGCGGCCCGTTCGTACGCCTGCTGTCCGGCCTCGTCGGGGGCCCGGAACTCCACCAGCAGTGCGGTGGTCTCCTTGGGCAGCTCCGCCCAGTCGGCGGGCACCCCGGTCACCCGCACCGAGGCGCGCAGCGTGTTGCCGTCCATCAGCTCCACGGCCCGCGCGCCCGCCGCGCTGAACCGCGGTACGGCCGCGGCCGCGGCGCCGAGCGTCGGGAAGAACAGCAGCGCACTGGAGGCGTACCGGTCCAGCGGCAGGGTGTCGAAGACGGTCTCGGCCAGGAAGCCGAGGGTGCCCTCGGAGCCGACCGCCAGTCCGCGCAGGATCGCCGCCGGTGTCGCACCGTCGAGGAAGGCGTCCAGACGATAGCCGTTGGTGTTCTTGATCTCGTACTTGGCGCGGATCCTGGCCACCAGCTCCGGATCGGCCTCGATCTCCGCCTTGAGCGCCAGCAGGCCCGCGCACAACGCCGGTTCGGCGTGCGCCAGCTGCGCGTCGGCGTCCGGTGCCGCGGTGTCCACGACCGTGCCCGACGGCAGCACGAGGGTGGCCGAGGCCAGCGTGCGGTAGGAGTTACGGGTGGTGCCGGCCGTCATCCCGGAGGCGTTGTTGGCGACCACACCGCCCAGCGTGCAGGCCACGGCGCTCGCGGGGTCGGGCCCGAGCACCCGGCCGTACCGGGCCAGCGTGGTGTTGGCGCGGAGCACGGTGGTCCCCGGCCGGATGCGGGCACGGGCCCCGCCGTCGAGCACCTCGATGCCGGACCAGTGCCGGCGGACGTCGACGAGGATGTCCTCGCCCTGCGCCTGGCCGTTGAGCGAGGTCCCGGCGGCCCGGAGGACGACCTTGCGGCCCCTGGCGTGCGCGTAGGAGAAGACCGCGGAGATGTCATCGAGGTCCTCGGCCACCACCACGACCTGCGGCACGAAGCGGTACGGGCCGGCGTCGGAGGCGTAGCGGACCAGGTCGGAGAGGCGGTGGAGCACCTTGTCCGCACCGAGCAGGGCGGTCAGTTCACCGCGCAGCGGCTCGGGGGTGCCGGACGCCCGCGGGCCGGCCACCCGGTCGTGGGCCGGGCCGCCAGGGGCGTGGGGCCGCAGGGTCTCGGGGTCCGGCTCCAGCAGGGGCATGGTGACACTCCTCCGGTTGACGGTGCGTCAGGGCCGGTCCGGCGGTCCGGCCGCCCGGTTCACGGGACCGCCGGACGGACCTGGCTCACTGCGGGGTACCCGGGCCGTCGACCAGGGTGGACAGCAGTCCGCCGAGCACCTCGCGCTGATCGGCGGTGAGTGGTGCCAGGATCTCCTCCGCGGCGGCCTTCCGCGCGCTGCGCAACGCCCGCAGCGTGGCCCGGCCGGTGTCGGTCAGCTCGATCCGGATCACCCGCCGGTTGGCCGGATCGGGCACCCGTCGCACCGCGTCGTGCGCCTCCAGTGCATCCACCAGCGTGGTCACCGCGCGCGGGACGACCTCCAGCCGCTCGGCGAGGTCGGCCATCCGCGGCGGGGCGTCGCGGTAGTGGTCGACGATCCGCAGGAGCCGGGACTGTGCGGGGGTGAAGGCGATGTCCAGGTCTGCCAGATGGTGCTTCTGGGCGCGGTGCATCCGGCGGGTCAGCCGTACCAGTTGCTCGGCGAGGTTGCTGGTGCTGACCGTCGGCTCGGGGGAGGGCATACCGCGAGGATAGCGGACAGCAGGACATACTTCATTGTGAGCATAGGTAACAATGAGCTAGGCTCCACGATGTTTGACTCCCGTCCGCCTTGCCCGTCCGCCCCTGCCTCCCTGCCCGCCCCGCCTCGTTTCCGCACCCCTCGAAGGAGCCCATGCGCAGCGACGAACCCCAGTGGACCCCGCCGCCCAAGGACCCGGAAAAGCCGGTCCAGTTGCGGCGGATTCTCGCGCTCTTCCGCCCCTACCGCGCCCGGCTCGCCCTCGTCGGCCTGCTCGTCGGCGCCTCCTCGCTGGTCTCGGTCGCCTCGCCGTTCCTGCTCCGCGCGATCCTGGACGTGGCGATCCCCGGCCGGCGCACCGGACTGCTCACCCTGCTCGCCCTCGGCATGATCGCCACCGCGATCACCACCAGCGTCTTCGGTGTCCTGCAGACCCTGCTGTCCACCACGGTCGGCCAGCGCGTCATGCACGACCTGCGCACCGCCGTCTACGCCAAACTCCAGCGGATGCCGCTGGCCTTCTTCACCCGCACCCGTACGGGCGAGGTCCAGTCCCGGATCGCCAACGACATCGGCGGTATGCAGGCGACCGTCACCTCCACGGCCACCTCCCTGGTCTCCAACCTCACCTCCGTCCTCGCCACCGTCTGCGCCATGCTCGCCCTCGACTGGCGGCTGACCGTGGTCTCCCTGCTGCTGCTTCCGCTCTTCGTCTGGATCAGCCGCCGGGTCGGCAACGAGCGCAAGAAGATCACCACCCAGCGGCAGAAGCAGATGGCCGCCATGTCCGCGATGGTCACCGAGTCCCTCTCGGTCAGCGGCATCCTCCTCGGCCGCACGATGGGCCGCGCCGACTCCCTCACCCGGACCTTCGCCGGTGAATCCGAGCGCCTGGTCGACCTGGAGGTCCGCGCCAGCATGGCCGGCCGCTGGCGGATGGCCACCATCGGGATCGTCATGGCCGCCATGCCCGCGCTGATCTACTGGGCGGCCGGTCTGGTCCTCGAACTGGGCGGCCCGGCCTTCTCCCTCGGCACCCTGGTCGCCTTCGTCTCGCTCCAGCAGGGCCTGCTGCGTCCCACCGTCTCGCTGCTCTCCACCGGCGTGCAGATGCAGACCTCGCTCGCCCTCTTCCAGCGCATCTTCGAATACCTCGATCTGCCGGTCGCCCTCACCGAACCCGCCGAGCCGGTCCGGATCGCCGCCCCGCGCGGCGAAATACGCTTCGAGAACGTGACGTTCCGCTATGACCCGGAGGCCGCCGCCACCCTCGACGGCATCGACCTGACCGTCCCCTCCGGCGGCAGCCTCGCCGTCGTCGGCCCGACCGGCAGCGGCAAGAGCACCCTGAGCTATCTCGTACCGCGGCTCTACGACGTGACCGGGGGCCGGGTCACCCTCGACGGCACGGACGTCCGCGACCTCGACTTCGACACCCTCGCGCGCGCGGTCGGCGTGGTCTCCCAGGAGACCTACCTCTTCCATGCCTCGGTCGCCGACAACCTCCGCTTCGCCAAACCGGACGCCACCGACGAGGAGCTCGAACGCGCCGCCCGGACCGCCCAGATCCACGACCACATCGCCGCCCTCCCCGACGGCTACGACACCCTCGTCGGCGAACGCGGCTACCGCTTCTCCGGCGGCGAGAAACAACGCCTCGCCCTCGCCCGGACCATCCTGCGCGACCCGCCCGTCCTCGTCCTGGACGAGGCCACCAGCGCCCTGGACACCCGCACCGAACACGCCGTCCAGCAGGCCATCGACGAACTCTCCGCCGGCCGCACCACCCTCACCATCGCCCACCGCCTCTCCACGGTCCGCGACGCCGACCAGATCGTCGTCCTGGACGCCGGCCGGATCGCCGAACGCGGCACCCACGACGAACTGCTCGCCGCCGACGGCCGCTACGCGGCCCTGGTACGGCGTGACGCACACCTCACACCCGCCGCGGAGCAAGTGATGACCCCGTAAGTGACCCACGGGTAAGGTCGGAGACGCGGCGGCCAGTTCATTGGTCGGGGTGGCCGCCGCAGCTACTTCCGGGCTGCCTGGTGGTTCCCGCCGTCCAGCAGGAAGCCCAACGCTTCGCGGAGATCCGCGAGCCCGCGGTAATGCACGCCGGTCATCCCGAGCGCGACCGCGGCTTCGACGTTCTCCCGGCGGTCGTCCACGAAGAGACACCGGTCCACGGCGACCCCCGCCCGCCCGGCCGCGATCTCGTAAATCTCCCGGTCGGGCTTGACCACCCCCACCCGGGCGCTGCTGACGACATGATCCGCGAGGTCCCTCAGACCTTCTCCGTCGTGCCCGTGCCCGATCCGGACGCCGCGCTCACCTTCATCAACGCCCACGACAAGCCGCTCGCCCTGCATGCCTTGACCACCGACCGGCGGACCAGACGGCGGCTGCTCACCGAGACCTCCTCCGGCGCGGTGGGCTTCGGGCTGCCGAACGCCCATCTCACCGTCCCCGGGCTGCCCTTCGGCGGTGTCGGCGAGAGCGGTCTCGGCCGCTACCACGGACGGCACTCGGTCGAGACGTTCAGCAACGCCAAGGCCGTGCTCGACAAGCCGCTCTTCCCCGACACCGTGCGGGCCGTCTATCCGCCGTTCACCGCGGCCAAGGAGCGGCTGCTCCGCCGGATCATGTGAGGCGCGGGGACGGCCCTCCGGCATCCGGCCGGTCGACGAGCGCCTGCGTCAGCCGCATCAGGCGCTCCCGGGCCTCGGCGTCGTAGGCCTGGGCGTGTGCCCGGCTGTCGGTGAACTGGTCGAAGTAGCGGCCCGTGGTGGTGGCGAGATCCGGGTCGAGGAGCAGCCGGACGGTGGGGCGTACCCCCTCGTCGATGCCGGTGACCGGCGTCAGGCCGTACGCGCGCACCCCGTCGGTGTCCATCAGATGCGCCGGATGCAGCGCGTTGACCGTGACGCCGGTGCCCGCCAGTTCGGCCGCCAGATGGAAGGTCGCCATGATCAGCGCCAGCTTGCTCCGGCAGTAGGCGCGCAGCCCCTCGTAGTCCCGCTCCAGCATGAGGTTGTCGAAGTCGACGGCCTCCTGGCCGATCGAGGCGACGTTGACGACACGGGCCGGCGCGGAGGCGGTCAGCAGCGGCAGCAGCGCCCGGGTGAGGGCGTACGGGGCGAGGTGATTCACGGCGAACCGCAACTCATGCCCCTGGCGGCTGACTTCACGCCGGAGCGGCTCGGTTCCGCCGCCCGCAACGGCGTTGTGGATCACACCGTCGAGCCGGGGCTCCGCCGCCCGGATCCGGCCCGCCATCGCATGCACCTCGTCGAGGTCGGCCAGATCCGCGAGGTAGGTGCGGACGGTGGCGTCGGGGGCGACGGCGCGCACCTCGGCCGCCACCTTCCCGAGACGGGTACGGTCCCGGCCGTGCAGCAGAACGGTGCCACCACGGGCGGCGAGATCGAAGGCGAGGCCACGGCCCATCCCCTGGGTGGCGCCGGTGATCAAGGTGGTTCGTCGCGTCATGGCACCAGGCTGTCGGCACGGTGGGCGGACCGGGAGTGCGTGCTGATCCTGGTGTCGCCACCACCAGGTGCCGGGCGGTGTCCCCGACGGTCGCCGGGCCTCCGGACCCGCCGGGCCGGCCTGCTCCGGAACCGGTCCTTCGGCGAGGCGGCGCCGGTACGGTGGACGTCCGCCACGGGCCTGAGGCCCGTCTCTTCGGATTGCGAGAAGTCCGATGAACCAGATTGCAGCCGACACTTATCTGGCCGCGGCGGTGGTGGTGCACCACGCCCGTGTGCTGATCGTGCGCCGTAGCTACCGCGAGCGATTTCTGCCCGGCGCCTGGGGTGTGCCGTGCGGGAAGCTCGACCGTGGGGAGTCCGCCGAGGGCGGCGCCCTGCGGGAGTTGAAGGAGGAGACCGGCCTGCTCGGCGTCATCGTCGCGCACACCGGCTCGACCAGCTTCCTGAGCGACTACCGGGGCCGCCGCGTCCACAACCATCAGGAGAACTTCATCGTCCGTCCGCTCACGCTGGATGTCGTCCTGCCCAGCGCGGACCAGGCCTACCGCTGGGCACGGCCCGACGAACTGGCCGGGGCCGGGGTGGACGCCTACAACCTCACGGTGATCCGGCAGGCGCTCGGCGGCCGGCTCGACGCCGCCGGGCTGCGCGCCGTCACGGCGCGCTTCGGACACCCGGGACCGTCCCCGTTCAATAGCCCAAAGAGCCTGCCAGCGCGTCGAGTTCGGCAAGGTAGACGGCCGGCGGCAGGGGAGTCTTGGGCGGTGGATCCACCCGCTCGACGCGGACGGTCCGCACGTCATCACGGGGCCTGACCTCATCGGCGGCCGGGGCCGGACGGCTGGCCCCGTCGGCGTCGCCGGCCCTGGCCGTGCCGCCGGTCCGGCCGGGGCCACCGGTGCGGACCGGGGCCGCGCCGCCGTGCGGGACGGAGCCGCTGCCGTCGGCGCGGCCGCCGCTCCTGACGTAGACATCGGTCACCGACCGCTGCGGGGCGGTCTCCAGGAACAGCGTCACCGTCGGCTCCTCGCTCACCACCCGGTGCAGCGTACGGGCGGCCAGCCCATAGCTCCGCCCGGCGCCGTACTGCTCGGTGCACAGCAGCCGCAGCCGTGCGTCGCCGACCCGGCGCAGCCGCCAGGCACCGCCGGGGCCGTCGATGCTCTCCCGGTAGGCGACCGCGGGGACGCCGTCCGCGGCGGGCGCGTAGCACTCCATCCGCACCCGGCCGCGCACCACCGCGGAGGCGATCGCACAGCGGTGGTTGTGGATGTCCTCGGACACCGCGCCCGCCGTCCCGTGCCAGAGGTGCAGCCGCAGCATGAACCGCGGCGCACCGGACAGCAGCAACAGCTTGTCGAAGCCCAGCACATGGCGGTACGACAGCCGGACGCACTCCGCGAGCTCCAGATCGCCGACGGCTAATCGGCGCACCAGCGGACCGAGCGTGCCGGGCCGCGCCAGCTGGGCGATCACCTCGCGCGCCGACTCGGGCGACGGCGGCTCCGGGCCCCCGCCCAGCCCCTCGACGAGCAGCCGCCGCGCCTCCTCGACCTGCATCTCCGCCTCCCCTTCGCCGACCCCCTGTCCCGCCCCGCCGCGCGAGCCGCGTCGGCCCCGTCCCGCGCCCCGGCGGCCCGATTCGCAGCGGCCGGCCACCCGACCACGTCGGCCGTCCCGCACCGGCCACCGACCCGCGTCGCCCATGCGTCCCGCACCGACCGTCCGAGCCCGTACCCGCACGGCCCACGAGCGTCACCGGGCCGCCATCGCCCCCGCCTCCGTCCCCGTCCTAGGCACGCGGTCCGCCGCCCCCCGGCCGGTAGACCATCAACGCGTACCGCCGCAGCACCGAAAGACCCTGATACGCCATCCACACCGGATGGCCCATGGGCCCGTCGTCCCACCGCCACACCCCGCCCCGCTGCATCCCCTGCACCCGCGCCACGGCGGCGGTCAGCTGCGCCTCCCACCCCTCCGGCCCCACCTCCTCGGCGGCCACCCGCCGGGCGCCGTCCGTCATCAGGGCGCGGGCCACCCACGCGGCGGCGAAGTGACGTACGGACAGCAGCTCCTGATGCAGCGGGTCCTCCTGGACCGGCCGCCGTACCTCCTCCTGGCAGTTCTGCAGATCGGACGCGCCGCCGCCGGGCGACTCCGGGCCGGCCAGCAGCCAGCGCAGCCCCTCCTCGCGCACCGCACGCTGCCGTTCGTCCTCGCCCAGTACTCGTGCGGCCCGGTCCAGGGCCACCACTGCCCGCGCGGTGTGCACCGCGGACGGCGCCGGATTGCCGAGCCCGGTGGCCAGCGCCGCGCCCCAGCAGCGGTGATGGCCGCGCACCGGATCGGCCGTGGCGCCATTGACCAGCACCTCGCGCAGTCCGGCCAGCGCGTCGGCCCCGGGCGCCGCCCGCAGCAGCCCGCGCAGCACATTCGTGACCACGTAGGTGTTCGCCAGCCCCGAGGCGTCGTGGTCCGGGTCCCACAGCACCTCGCAGGACCGGATCTCGGCCTCCAGCAGCCGCGGATCGGCACCGGCCCGCGCCAGCGCACCCAGCACGATCGCGGACACCTCGGGGCGCGCCCCGCTGCCCTGCGAACGGGCCGCCCAGCCGCCGCCGGGAAGCCGCAGCCGCCACAGCGTCTCGGCCACCTCTCCGGCACGTATGAGGCCGTCGTCGGGCGCGATGTCGAGCAGCAGATGCAGCCCGTACGCCGTGCCGAACGCTGTCGGGTGCACCGGCGGCTCGCTCTCCGCGAGGGAGTGCGGCCAGCCGGTGAGCGGTCCGCGGCCGGCCACCTCGATTACCGTGAGGCCGCGCCGGAGCGCCTGGTACGTGCCCTCCACCAGCTCGGGCAGCGACCCGGCGGGCGGGGGCACGGGAGCGGGCGGCGGCACCGCGGAGGCGGCCGCGCCGCGCGCCCGCAGCAGCGCCGCCGCCAGCCACACCACCGCACCGACGCCGGCCCCGGCGGTCGCCGCCACGCAGTAGCGCGCCGCCTCACCCGCGAGATTCTGCGGCAGGACCCCCAACAGTGCCTGGAAGACGGCGAACGCGGCGGCCGGCACCCCCAGCCGCGCCAGCCAGGGCAGCAGCCGGGACGGCGCGAGGGCCCGCGCAGTGGCCGCGGCCGGCGGGCCGGGGTCCGGCGCGGGCTCGCGGTCGGCCGCACCGGAACGCTGTGGTGGTAAGCCCTGCCGCAGGACCATCTGCTGCCCCCTCCCCCCGGGCGCACGCCCCCGCACCGCCTGTGCGGCGAGCATCCCGATCAGTGCAGTAATCCCCACTGACAGCGGGGTCGCACACCTGTCGCAGCCCATCCCGGCCACCGGGCCCGGCCAGGCCTTCGGCCCCCGGCTCGAAGGCCGCGGGGCCGAAGGCGGGTCCTTCCGGGAACGATGTCAGGCCACGGCCATCGCGCACTGGCCGCGGTCGGCCTTCATGGGGCCGGTGGCGGTGGGGCGCACGTCGAAGTCGAACATGGCGGTGGGCACGTACAGCGAGCAGCAGGCGTTGGGGATGTCGACGATGCCGCTGATGCGTCCCTCTATGGGGGAGGAGCCGAGCAGCAGGTAGGCCTGCTCTCCGCTGTAGCCGAACTTCTTGAAGTACTCGACGGCGTTGAGGCAGGCCCGGCGGTAGGCCAGCGTCGCGTCCAGGTAGTAGTTCGTGTCCGTGTCGTGGTCGACGGACACCCCGATGAAGGTGAGGAACTCGGTGTACCTGGGCTCGACGTTGCCCGGTATGAAGACGGGGTTGGTGGTGATGCCGTACGTCTCCATGCCGCCCTTGATCAGATCGACGTGGAAGTCGATGAAGCCGCCCATCTCGATGGCGCCGCAGAAGGTGATCTCTCCGTCGCCCTGGCTGAAGTGGAGATCGCCGCCCGAGAGCTTGGCGTCCTTGACGTACACGGGGTAGTAGACCCGTGAGCCGCGGGTGAAGTTCTTGATGTCGTGGTTGCCTCCGTTCTCACGGGCCGGCACCGTGCGTGCGCCTTCCGCGGCGATGCGGGTGGCGAGGTCTCCGGTGGCCGTGCCGGCGAGCGCGTTGTTGCTGTCCGGTGGTACGGCGAGCGGCGGGACCCGGTTCGGGTCGGTGTCTATCAGCGCCTTCTCGCGGGCGTTCCAGCGGGCGAGCATCTCGGTGGACGGGGCCGTTCCGAACAGACCGGGGTGGGTGATCCCGGTGAAGCGGATCCCGGGGAGGTGGCGGGAGACCGCCTGCTGCCCGTGGAAGTCCCATATCGCCTTGTAGGCGTCCGGGAAATAGTCGGTCAGGAAGCCGCCGCCGTTCGCCTTGGCGAAGATACCGGTGTAGCCCCAGCCCTGGCCCGCCGCGTCCCCGGACTGCTGCGGTACGGGGCCGAGGTCGAGTATGTCGACGACGAGCAGGTCGCCTGGTTCGGCGCCCTCCACGCCTATCGGACCGCTGAGCATGTGAGGGATCGTCAGGTCGATGTCGCGTACGTCGTTGGCGGTGTCGTTGTTGCCCACCTGGCAGTCGGTCCAGTCGCGGCACTCCATACGGAACTCCGCGCCGGGCTTGACCATGGCGACGGTCGGGATGTCCGGGTGCCACCTGTTGTGCCCGGGGACGTCCTGGTCACGCATCGATTTGCTGTGGTCCACATTGAAGAGAATTTCGGGCATGACAGCTCCTCATTTCTGATCCGGTCACGTTGGTGCGCCGACACCTCCGGCTTCCGGGGCCTGTGGGGCCGGCTTCCGCGAATTCCGGGTGAGCGGCCACAGCGCGCCGAACACCACCACGCCGAAGGCCGCGAGTGCGATGGCGGTTTCGGTGGGGTGTTGCCAGTAGCCGGAGAGCAGCAGCGCCGCGGGAATCGCGCCGGTGACCCAGCCCTCGATCGCCGTGACATAGCCCGTATAGGTGGTCAGACTGTCCAGCTTGAGCCCGAGCAACAGGAAGAACAGGAACCACAGGAATGCCCAGTACAGCCAGATGACCCCGAAGGGATAGTCCTTCAGGATGTGGAAGCTGGCGAATGAGTATCCCAGGGCCGCGACGGCCACGAACAACGAGTAATAGCCGACGCCGGTGGTGTCGAGTCCGCCCAGCAGCCCGATCCCTACATAGAGGTAGGTGAAGCCGAACAGGTAAATGCCGGACGCCGCCAGGATCTTCATGGGATCCCCGGCGGCGGCGATGATGAGGTAGGTCGGCGTCAGTACCTGCAGTGCGCCTACGAAAAGGTTGAACACCGCTGCTGACTTGCCTTCGACCTTCCCCAGCAACAGCATTCCGTTGAGGAACAGCACCGCACCGACAAAGAGCAGTCCCACGTTGCCCACGGGGACGCACCTCCTCAGTCCGCGTGGGGGACGGAATCAGTCGAATCCCGTCTGCGACGTTCTGCCTGGCCGACCACCGGCCTCAGGGGCGCGGCAACCGCGAGAGCGCGGGATGCGGATGTCTCGGCACCCTCTTGCCCGGCGGCACCTCGGAGACCACCGCCGGGGCCTCACGGGCCTGCTCCTCCCGTTCATGGAGGGTGGCGGCCCCGTGCGGGGTCCGCGTGAGGCCGGGCGAGGAATACACGCGTCGCGCGGCGTCTGCGCAAACAGGGCAGCCATGGGTCCGGGGCGCCGTCCCGATCGCCAACTTCACGTCGAAAGGCCCACAGTGGCTGCACAGGTATTCATAGGTTGCCATCAGCAGCCTCCGGACTCCGGTGGACGCCGGTCAACCCGAGTGTGTGCGGCGCGCCCCGATTGGCATGCGCCACAGTTCATTTCGTCTCTCTTTCCAGGAGATGTCCGGTGCTTCCAGATGTCAAGTCGCGGACGGCCGGGCCCCGCCCGCGGTCACCACGCCCCGACGGCGAGCCCCGCGGCCGCCGCCGCCAGCCCCGCCCCGATGCTCGTCGCGGCGTACAGCAGGGACGTCCTCACCTGTCCTTTCTCGCACAGGCGGACCAACTCGTAACTGAACGTGGAGAACGTCGTATAGGCACCGCAGAAACCGGCGCCGGCGATCGTCAGGACCTGGGCCGGCACCCCGTGCCGTATGCCGAGGCCCATCAGCAGCCCCAGCACGAACGAGCCGGTGACGTTGACCAGCCAGATCCCGCGCGGAAACAGCCCCGGCCTGCGGTACTGCACGTACTGGTCGAGCACATGGCGCGCGACCGCGCCGACCGCGGCCGCGACACCGACGGCGAGCAGGGTGATCACCGGACCCACCAGCCGTACCGGCCGGTGCGGCCGTGCCGGGCCCGCCGGGAGAGTGCCAGCCGCCCGACGAGCAGGCCCAGCACGGTGGCGGCCAGACCGGCCGCGATGCTGCCGAAGACGTTGACCGCCGCGGCGGCGTGGTGGCCGTGGTGCAGCAGCCGGTGGGTGTCGACCATCCAGGTCGAGAAGGTGGTGTACGAGCCGAGGAATCCGACGCCGGCGAACGCCCGCACATACCGGGTCGGCGGCCAGATCTCCAGGACGTACACCAGCAGCAGCGCCAGCAGGAACGCCCCGGACACATTGATGGCGAACGTCGTCAACGGGAACTTTCCCACCGGCGTGGGGAACGCCAGGCCCAGCAGATAGCGGGCCATCCCGCCCAGCAGCCCGCCCAGCGCGACCACCACCAGGACGCCACGGGGCAGCCGGGCGCGGAACGGCTCGCGTCGTGCGGGCCCACCGTCCGGCTCGGGCATCCAGTTCTCTGCCGCAGACCTCATCGAATTGCCGCATCACTGTCCCCCGGCACAAGCCCCTCCATTATCACCGGGGATTGCCGCGTATCGACGGGGATTGCCGCGCCGATGCCCACGCGACTAAAATTTGATCATTGGCGGCGACCGGTCCGGGGCGACCGGCCGGCCTGCCGGAGCAGTGGCCACCACCTATGGAGGACGGCCATGGCAAAGATCCTTGCGGTGCTCTATCCGGATCCCGTGGGCGGATATCCCCCCGAATACGCCCGCGACGAGATTCCCACCATCACCGGCTATCCGGGCGGTCAGACCGCGCCGACCCCACAAGCCATCGATTTCACCCCGGGACAACTGCTCGGCTGCGTCTCGGGAGAACTGGGACTGCGCCGCTTCCTGGAGGAGCGGGGCCACACCTTCGTCGTCACGTCCGACAAGGAAGGAGAGGGCTCCACACTCGACCATGAGCTGCCCGACTCCGACGTGGTGATCTCCCAGCCCTTCTGGCCCGCCTATCTGACCCCCGAACGGATCACCGCGGCTCCCCGCCTCGGACTCGCGATCACCGCCGGGATCGGGTCGGACCACGTCGACCTGCCGAGCGCCATCTCGCACAACATGACGGTGGCGGAGGTGACCTTCAGCAACAGCATCAGCGTGTCCGAGCACGCCGTCATGCAGATCCTGACCCTGGTGCGCAACTACCTGCCCTCCCATGAGTGGGTGACGACCAAGAAGGGCTGGAACATCGCGGACAGTGCCGCGCGCTCCTACGACCTCGAAGGCATGGACGTCGGCGTCCTCGGCTCCGGCCGCATCGGCCAGGCCGTGCTGCGCCGCCTCAAGCCGTTCGACGTCGCCCTGCACTACTGCGACGTCCACCGGCTGCCCGAGGACGTCGAGGCGGAGCTGGGCCTGACCTACCACCCCGATGTGCGTTCCCTGGTCTCCGCGATCGATGTGCTCTCCATCCACACCCCGCTGCATCCACAGACCCAGAACCTCTTCGACGACGAGCTGCTCGGGGCCATGAAGCGTGGGTCGTACATCGTCAACACCGCACGCGCGCTGATCGTCAACCGCGACGCCGTGGTCCGCGCCCTCAACAGCGGGCAGCTGGCCGGCTACGCCGGTGACGTCTGGTATCCGCAGCCGCCACCGCCCGACCATCCCTGGCGCACCATGCCGTACGAGGCGATGACCCCGCATGTCTCCGGTACGTCGCTGTCGGCGCAGACCCGCTACGCCGCCGGCACCCGGGAGATCCTGGAACACTGGCTCGACGGGCGGCCCATCCGCCCGGAGTACCTGATCGTCGACGGCGGCGGACTCGCCGGTGCGGGAGCGCGCTCGTACACGGTCGCCGGCTGACCCACGGCGGCCACGGCACCCACGGCCACCCACCGCCTACGGCACAGTATCGAAAGCAGCGGAATACTCGGTATCCCCTTCAGCGATCTTCGAAAGCGCCGGCATAGGTGCCGGCGCACGGATCCAGCATTCCTGGAATATCCCGCAGAAGATCCACCAGGCCCTGTGAGCGGACTCACGCCGAAATTCCTGGACGGGCGTGAGGCGAGACCTTTAGCGTCCGTATTTGGAATGATTTTCCCTTATGCGAAGGCAGCGGCGCCGCGCATACTGTTCTGCAAGAAAACCAAGGTGACCGCCGGGAAGGTGGATCAGTGAGCACCACGGACGCCGTGTGGGTCCGGGGCGTGAACGGCATTCAGCTGCATCACGTGACCGACCTGCAGGATGCCGGACGATTTCTGGGTAACGCAGCCATGGCGCTGCGGTCCGCACATGTGCGGACCGGCTCCGACCGCTACTCCGGCCTCGCCGCCGAGCTCAAGAGCCTGGTCGAGCGGGTACGGGAGCTGGAGGACGAGGCCCGGACGAGCATGCACGACCTGCACGCCAACGACCCCGAGCGGTTCACCCGCTGCCGGGACGGTCACGAGCCCTGGCCCGGCGAGATTCCGGCCGGCTTCATCCCCCGCCACACCTGCCGCGACGAGTGCCTCTACCACGACCGCGACGTGCTCGAAGCGATCATGCAGTGCACCTGCGGCCGCCCGCCGTGCCAGGCCTGCGAAATCGGCGGAAAGCTCTGACGGGCACCGGCCCGACCGCGTACTGACGGGCACCGGCCCGAACGCTCAGTGAGGGAGCCCCCTGGATGGGGGCTCCCTCTGGTCATGTGGCCACATGGCGAACGGCAGGGCAATGACCTCGGAGGTCATGGCCGCGGTGCGGCCTGGCGCGGACGATCTGACGTGTTCGAGACACGGCAGACGGGGTGGGGCTCAGAGTGGGATTCATGCAGCAGCAGCAGCAGCAGCGGACGGGGCGGGGGGCGCCCCTGGTCGGTCGCCGAGGCCGAGCGCACGGCCATGGAACAGGCGGTCCAGGCAACAGGTGGTTGATTCCGGCCGTGGCGCGACGGCCGGCCCGCGTACGGTGCGTGACGGCACCGGACGTAACGGCGTTCGCAACGGCCGGAGTTCGGCAGATGCCGGACCAAGGCTCCGGTGACTGTCCACCCGTGAGGCGCGGGGCGCGGCCGGCCCGGGCCCCGGTCCGCCGCACCCTGGACCATCCCCGCTTTCCCGGTACATGATCACCTGTCGGCTCATCCTGCCCAGCCGCAGGCCGAGGAGAAAACCGGGAGCGGAGGACCATGTCGAACGCCGAGCACATCGCCGAGGACCGGGCGCCCGGCGGCGCCCGACCGCCGTCACGGATACGGCAGTTGGCCGCCGCCTCCATCGGCAACGCCGTCGAGTGGTACGACTGGTACGCGTACTCCTTCCTCGCGGTCTACTTCGCCGGGCAGATCTTCCCGGAGGGCGCCGGCAACTCCCTGGTGCCGCTGCTCTCGACCTTCGCGGTCTTCGCGGTCGGCTTCTTCATGCGGCCGGTCGGCGGTCTGCTGATGGGCGCGATCGCCGACCGCCACGGCCGGCGGACCGCACTGACCCTCACCATCCTGCTGATGGGCGGCGGCAGCCTGCTGGTCGCGCTCACCCCCACTTACGGGGCCGCCGGAGTGCTGGCCCCGCTCGTACTGGTCTTCGCGCGCCTGGTGCAGGGCCTGTCGGTGGGCGGTGAGTTCGCGGCCTCCACGACCTTCCTCGTCGAATCGGCCGGGCCCGGCCGGCGCGGGCTGTTCTCCAGCTTCCAGTACGTGTCCACCACCGCCGGCCAGCTGCTGGCGTCCGCGACCGCGGCCCTGCTCGCGGCGCTGCTCACCGAGCAGCAGATGGGGCAGTGGGGCTGGCGGGTGGCGTTCCTCATCGGTGCGCTGCTGAGCCTGCTGGGCCTGTGGATCCGGCGCGGCGCCCAGGAGACCCTTCCCCGGGCTCTCGACGCGGTTGGGGCAGGGGAGATCCCGAACGCGCAGCGGGCGGCGGACCGCCCCGGCCTCTTCGAGGCGCTGCGCCGCCACCCCCGCCAGTCGCTGCTCATCTGCGGTATCACCGCCGGCGGAACCATCGCCTACTACACCTGGACCACCTACCTGCCGACCTACGCGCAGGTCAACGCGGGCTTCGACAAGGGCGATTCGCTCACCGTCGGCACTGTCTCGCTCGTCTTCTTCGCCCTGCTCCAGCCGCTCGGCGGGCTGCTCTCGGACCGCATCGGCCGCAAACCGCTGCTGCTCGGCTTCTCCCTGGGCTTCGCCGTCCTGGCCGTTCCGCTGCTGCATCTGGTCACCGATGCCTTCCTCTCGCTCCTGCTGGTGCAGTGCGCGGGCATGGTGCTGCTCACCGGATACACCTCGGTGGCCGCTGCGGTGAACGCCGAGGTGTTCCCCGCGCGGGTGCGTGCCGCCGGCATCGGCTTCCCCTACTCGCTCACCGTCGCTCTCTTCGGCGGCACCGCCCCGTACGTCGGCACCTGGTTCAAGCAGGCCGGCCATGCCGATCTCTTCCCCTGGTACGTGGCCGGGCTGTGCCTGGTGTCGTTCCTCGTCTATCTGACGCTGCCGGAGACGGCCCGGCAGGAGCTGGAGAAGTAGGCAACCGGCTCCCGGCGGACACGACACGAAGGCGCCGCCCGTCCCGGGACGGGGACGGGCGGCGCCTGGGGGGTGAGGTCGGTCAGACGAGCCAACCCACGAAGTGCAGGATGTTGGCCAGCAGGCTGGTGAGGATGTCCATGGGGCTTCTTCTCCTTGAGGTTGCGGGACTCAACTCTCCGGTCCAGCAAGGGATTTCCACCGGAGTCGCGGGGACGGTCTGCAGCACGTCGCTTGCGCCCCGTCATCATGGCTCGTTGCTTTGAGTCAATTGAAGGCCTCCTCTTTTCGATCATGCTTTTCGGTGAACGCCCGCCCGCACGCGCGTTTGTTCGCATGATGTGGAGTCTTCGCAATGCCCCATATGGCGCTCCTTCCCCCCTTTGAGCAGGCATGACGGAGCTTGTGCGGGCATGGTGGCCGCACCGCGCGTGACCTTTCTCATTGGTGATCCCATTGCCGAAATACGGCCGGGCGCTATTCGCCTGGAATTGACGCGCAATCAGAAGTCCCGGGCGCCGGGCAATGGCGGACATATACCCGGAAGTGAGATCACTGAACTCGCCGGTAATGAAACGGTGCGTCAAGAACTCCGTATTCCCGCCGGAATCCCCCTGCGCCGGTGTCCGAGTTTCACAAGACGATCACGTGTTAGCGTCCGTCGCCGCGAACCGAATACGCGAAAGGAAACTCCGTGGGCCACCTGCACCACTTCAGCGCGGGCTGGATATCTCCGGTCCTCGCCTATGCCATGGCATGCGTGGGATCCGCCCTCGGGCTGCGCTGCACGGTAAGGGCGCGAGAGGCCGAGGGGCGCTCACGCCGCAATTGGCTGCTGACCGCCTCCGTCGCCATCGGCTCCGGCATCTGGACCATGCACTTCATCGCCATGCTCGGATTCGGGGTCACCGGCAGCCCGGTCCACTACGACGTCCCGCTGACCGTGCTCAGCCTGCTGATCGCCATGGTGGTCGTCGGCGCCGGTGTCTTCACCGTCGGCTACGGTGCCCCCGGCCTGCGCTCGCTGCTGCTCGGCGGTCTGGGCACCGGCGTCGGCGTGGCCGCCATGCACTACCTGGGGATGGTGGCCATGCGCCTGCACGGGCACGTCGGCTTCGATCCGGGCCTGGTCGCGCTCTCGGTCCTCATCGCGGCCGGCGCCGCCACCGCCGCCCTGTGGGCCGCGCTCAGCGTGCGGGGCACCGTCGGCGCGGTCGTCGCCTCCCTCGTGATGGGGCTCGCGGTCAGCAGCATGCACTACACCGGAATGGCCGCCGTACACGTCGAATTGACGCCCAGTCGAGCGCCCCTGTCCGGTGTCACCGCAATGGAATTCATCTTTCCGCTGGCCGTCGCACTCGGTTCATTTCTCTTCCTCACGGCAGCCTTTGTCGCATTGTCCCCGACCGCCCGCGAGCGCGCCGCAACCGCCTCCGTCGATTCGCTGCGCTGATGCTGAACTCCCCGCCTCGCCCGACCTGTTGAGGAATTCATGCCCGTACGACAGAACCCGGACCGATCCGGGCCCGCAGGGGAGACCCAGCCGCCCGGGAACGGCCGCCCCCGGCATGCGATGCCCGCCGTTGCCAAGTCCTGGAAATGCGCCACGGATTACCGGGTCCGCCTGATGCCCCGGTCGGTGCGCGCAAAGATCGTCGCGCTGCTCATGGTCCCCGTGGTGTCCCTGATCGCCCTCTGGGCGTTCGCCACCGTCACCACCGCGCGGAATGTCTCCGACCTCCAGCGGCTCAAGGACGTCAACACCACCCTCGTCGCCCCGGTCGGGGACTTCGTCTCCGCCGTACAGGAAGAGCGCAGTGCCGCGGCACGCGCCCTCGCCGCCCCGGACCCCGGCCGGCAGCAGACGCTGCGTGAACGGCAGCGGGCGACCGACTCCGCCGCGGTCGCCTTGCGGGACGGCATCGACGCCGGCAGTGCCGACGCGGCGACCGTCGACCCCCAGCTGCCCGGCCGTATCGACCGGCTGCTGCACGACGCCGACGGGCTGGCCGCGTTGCGCGGACGCCTCGACGACCACAAGCCCGACCGGGACGATGTGGTCGCCGGCTACACCGGCGTCGTCGACGACGGCTTCGCCACCGTCGGTGCGCTGACCGGCCTGGAGAAGACGGCGGTCGCCTCGGAGGTGCGCGTCGTCCTGGAACTCTCCCGGGCCCGCGAGGCGCTGGCCCGCGAGGACGCCGTCCTCGGTGCCGCCCAGCTCTCCGGCCGGATGTCACCGGGACAGTTCGACGCGTTCACCGGCGCGGTGCACACCCAGCGCGAACTGTTCACGGCCGCGGTCGACGATCTGCGTCCCCGGGACGCCGCGGCCTACCACCGGATCCTGGACGGCGCCGCCTACCGCGGCCTGCGCGCCGCGGAGAACGCCGTACGGGACGCCGGCGCGGGCACCCCGGCCGCCGCCGCCGTCCCCGCCGTGCGCTGGACCGATGTCAGCGACACGGTCCTGCACGACCTGCGGACCGCACAGCGGGCCGCGAGCACCGGGGCGGCCGATGACGCCGACCCGCTGTCCGCCGGCACCCTCGGCGGACCCGGTGTGGCCGTCGTCCTGGGCCTGGCCGGCGTCCTGCTCTCGCTCCTGATCTCGGTCAAGATCGGCCGTCGGCTGGTCGTCGAGCTGGAGGAGCTGCGCAACTCCGCGCTGCGGGTCGCCCGCCGGGACCTGCCCGCCTCCATGCGTCTGCTGCACGCAGGCAAGAAGGTGGACATCGACGCCGTCGCTCCGCTCGGCGAGCGTGGCACCGGCCGCGACGAGGTGGGACAGGTCGGCGAGGCCCTGGTGGCGGTGCACCGTGCCGCGCTGGAGGCGGCGGCCGGCCGCGCCGAGGCGCTCAGCGGTATCTCCGGTGTCTATGTGAGCCTCGCGCGGCGCAGCCAGCTGCTGCTGCACCGCCAGCTCGCCCTGCTGGACACCATGGAACGCCGTACCGAGGACCCGGTGGAACTGGAGGACCTCTTCCGGCTCGACCATCTGACGACCCGGATGCGGCGGCACGCCGAGAGCCTGATCATCCTCTCCGGGGCCGCTCCCGGCCGGGGCTGGCGCCACCCCGTACCGCTGCTGGACGTGGTACGCGCGGCCGTCGCCGAGGTGGAGGACTTCCCCCGGGTCGAGCTGCACACCCTCGCCGACGCACGGCTGACCGGCGGTGCGGTGGCCGACCTCACCCATCTGTTGGCCGAACTCGTCGAGAACGCGGTGATGTTCTCGCCCCCGCAGACCAAGGTGCACATCCGTGCCGAACGGGTCGGCGCCGGGATCGCCGTGGAGATCCACGACCGCGGCCTCGGCATGGAGAAGGAAGCGCTCGACGAGGCCAACCGCCGTATCCAGGACGCCGAAGAGATCGACCTGCTGGACACCGAGCAGCTCGGCCTCTTCGTCGTCAACCGCCTCGCCCACCGCCAGCACGTCAAGGTCGCCCTCCAGCCGTCGGCGTACGGTGGCATCACGGCCGTGGTGCTGGTGCCCGATGCCCTGCTCGCCAAGGGAGCGGAGGAGCCGGCGGACCCGCGCAGCGCGGAGCCGTCCGAGGAGTCGCTCTTCCAGTGGCGGCGGCCGGCCACCCTCCGGACGCCGACGGCCCTGGCGCCACGCCGGGAAGCGCTCCCGCCCGCCGCGACCGACACCGCGGCGGAGCGGTCCGCAGCCGAGCACCGCACCTCGGCCACCGCGGCCCCCGCGCCGCAGTCCGAAGCCGCGGCGGACGCCGACTCCGCGCTGCCGCGCCGGGTGCGCCAGGCCAGCCTCGCGCCCGAGCTGCGGACGAGTCCGGACCAGCAGCCCGAGTGGGTCCCGCGCACCGAGGGCATGCCCGCGCCGCGCCGTTCCCCGGAACAGGCCCGCGCCACCATGGCATCGCTCCGCGCCGGCTGGGCGCGCGGCCGTGGCGCCACACCTCCGCCGCACCCCCCGCAGTCGGCGCCCCAGGAGCCACAGGACCAGCCGCACCCGTCCGGCCCGCGGCAACCGAACGGGGCGAACGACAATCCGTCACGAGGAGAAGGAACACCATGACCGGCGACGCACAGCTTTCCGGCGAACTCAACTGGCTTCTGGACGACTTGGTCTCCCGTGTGCTGGAGATCCGCTCCGCCGTGGTGCTCTCCGGCGACGGACTGGCCGTCGGGACCTCCAGCGGACTGACCCGTGACGAAAGCGAGCGCTTCGCGGCGATCGCCTCCGGCTTCCACAGCCTCGCCAAGGGAGCGGGCCGGCACTTCGCGGCCGGCCAGGTCGTCCAGACCATGGTCGAGCTGGAGGGCGGCTTCCTCTTCGTGGTCGCGGCCGGTGACGGCTCGTGTCTGGCGGTCTTCGGCGACGCCGAGGCCGATATCGGCCTGGTCGCCTACGAGATGGCCCGGCTCGTCAAGCGGGTCGGCGCCCACCTCGGTACGCCCGTGCGCGCCGGAACGGAGTGACCGGCTGCCCATGACCGACTCCACCCCGCGCTGGTACGACGACGAAGCGGGGCCGATGGTCCGGCTCTTCGCGATGACCTCCGGGCGGGCCCGGCCGAGCAGCGCGGCCTTCGATCTGATGGCCGTGGTGCACGCCGAGCCCCTGCCGGACGAGGCCCCCGCGCTGTCGCCCGAGCAGCACACCATCCACACGCTGTGCGGCGCACGTCCCCGCCCGGTCGCCGAGGTCGCCTCCGACTCCGGACTGCCGCTCGGCGTGGTCCGGGTGCTGCTGAGCGATCTTCTGGCCGAGGGGCTGGTCCGCGTCAACCGCCCGGTGCCGCCCGCCCAGTTGCCCGACGCGCACATACTCAGGGAAGTGATCGATGGACTCCGCGCGCTCTGACTCCTTCATGGCTCTCAAGATCCTGGTGGCCGGAGGGTTCGGCGTGGGCAAGACGACTCTCGTCGGCTCCGTCAGCGAGATCCACCCGCTCAACACCGAGGAACGGCTGACCGAGGCGGGCCGCCCCGTCGACCGGCTCGACGGGGTCCAGCAGAAGACCACGACGACCGTGGCCATGGACTTCGGACGGATCACCATCCACGACGACCTGGCGCTGTATCTGTTCGGCACGCCGGGACAGGACCGCTTCTGGTTCCTGTGGGACGAGCTGGCGCAGGGCGCGCTCGGCGCGGTGGTGCTCGCCGACACCCGGCGGCTCGCCGACAGCTTCGCGGCCATCGACTACTTCGAGCACCGCAGCATCCCGTTCGTCGTCGCCGTCAACTGCTTCGACGGCGTCCGCGCCCACCGGGCCGAGGAGGTGGCGCGGGCCCTGGACCTCGATCCGGCGACCCCGGTGCTGCTGTGCGACGCCCGGGAGCGGGCGTCCTGCAAGGAGGTGCTGATCGCTCTGGTCGAGCACGCGGTAGCCGCCTACGAGGCGAGGGTGCCCACCAACTCCGTTTCCGCATAGGAGGGTTGAGGTCCTTCCATGAGCAGCCGGTGGATGTCGACCGCCACGGCACGGCCCGCGCGGTTGGCGCCGATGGTGCTCGCCGACGGTCCGTAGCCGACGAGATGCACCCGCGCGTCACGGAGCGTGCGGGTGCCGTCCATCCGGATGCCGCCGCCCGGTTCGCGCAGCCGCAGCGGCGCGAGGTGGTCGAGGGCGGGGCGGAAGCCCGTCGCGTAGAGGATCACATCGGCCTCGGCCGTGCGGCCGTCGTCCCAGGCCACGCCGGTGGGCGTGAGGCGGGTGAAGAGCGGCAGCCGCGTCAGCACACCGCTCTCCCGGCCCTGCCGGACCGCCTCCGACATCGGCAGCCCGGTGACGCTCACCACGCTCCGGGGCGGCAGCCCCTGCCGGACCCGCTCCTCCACCAGCGCGACCGCGGCCCGGCCCTGCTCCTCACCGAACGGCCCCTCGCGGAACACCGGCGGCCGGCGGGTCACCCAGGTCGTGGCGGCCGCGACCGGCGCGATCTCCAGCAGCTGCTGTACGGCCGACGTCCCGCCGCCGACCACCACGACCCGCGCCCCGCGGAAGTCCTCCGGACCCGGGTACTGCGCACTGTGCAGCTGCCGGCCGCCGAAGACCTCCTGCCCGGGAAACCGTGGCCAGAACGGCCGGTCCCAGGTCCCGGTGGCATTGATCAGCGCCCGCGCCGCATAGTTCCCCTCCGACGTCTCGACCAGCAGCCGCCGTCCGCCGTGGGCAGCGGTCGCATCCGCCCAGGAGGGGCCTTCATCGGCCTCACGCACCGCCGTCACACTCACCGGCCGGTGCACCCGCAGCCCGAAGGTCCGCTCATAGCGGTCGAAGTACGCGCCGATCACCTCGGACGACGGCTGCCGCGGATCGGCGCCGGTCAGCTCCAGCCCCGGCAGCGCATGCATCCCGTGCACCTTGTCGTACGTCAGCGTGGGCCAGCGGAACTGCCAGGCACCACCCGGGCGAGGGGAGTGATCGAGCACCACGAAGTCGCGTTCCGGCTGGTGGCCGATCCGCCGCAGATGGAAGGCGGCGGCCAGTCCCGCTTGCCCGGCACCGACCACCACGACCTCGACCTCACGCACCCCGGTGTAGTTCATGCTTCTACTAACCAGGGGAGGGGCGGGTGTCTTCCCGGCGGAGCACGAAGTGCTCGATGCCCAGCGCGTGGTACTCCTCGATCCGGTCGGCGACCTCGGCATGGCTGCCGACCAGCGCGGTGGCCGCGCCACCACGCACCGGACCGACCCCCGCCCACAGACCGGGCGAGATCTCCAGCTCGTCCGGCGAGCCGCCGTACAGCGCCGGCATCCGCTGCCGCCCGACCGACTCGCCCGGATTCTCCTTCGTGGCGCTCCGCGCGGCTGGCCGCTCTCACGCCAGTGGCCGGCCAGGCGCCAGCGGATCAAAAAATCCAGGTGCGTATGAGCTGGTTCGCACTCCTATACTCGTGCGAGCTCATGGAGGGGGAGGCGGAGACAGTGAAGCTTGCTGAGGCACTGGCGGAACGTGCGGAGGCGACGCGCCGTGTGGAACAGCTTCGAGCGCGCGTCGTCAGCAGTGCGCGGCACCAGGAGGGGGAGACCCCCGCCGAGGACGCAGCTCAGCTGTTGGCTGAGACCGGCGAGGTGCTGGACGCTCTGGAAGTGTTGATCCGGCGGATCAACCGGACCAATGCCACCGTGGAGATGGGCCCGGACGGGACGCTCACCGATGCTCTCGCACGCCGGGATGTCCTGCGCTTGCGTCACTCCGTGGTCACCGCAGCGGCGGACGCGGCGGCGGGTAAGGGCGAGCGGGGATACGGCCGGCAGCTTCGGTCCGAGCTGATGATGCTTTCCGCGCTTCCGGTCGCGGAACTGCGCGGTCAGGCGGATGCGCTCGCCCGGGAGATCCGCGAGGTCGATGTCCGGATCCAGCGTACGAACTGGGAGGTCGACCTGCTGGACTGAGGGTCCAGCAAGCCGGGACGATGTGGAGCAGGTAGCAGCTTCGGAGGCGTGCACACACCGAGGGCTGGCGGTTTTCCAGCCCCTCCTGGCGCGTGATGAGCAACGCGGGGGTTCGACTCCCCATCAACACAGTGCAGCTCAGCACCGCGTACAGGTGACAGTGCACAGCGCACAGCACATCACCACGTGCAGATCCGAGGCTGCGAGGGCGGGCTCGGGGCTTTCCACATCGCGGCACCATGAAGAACGGCGCGGACTCCGGCGGGCACTGTTGGCTTGGCGGCGCTCCTGCGTCTATGCGCGAACGAGGCTTCCGCGAAAGTCAGGTCGTTGGAGAACGCCGCCACCGGCGGTCATCGAAGCGGCTTCCGATCTGGGCCTCCACGCGCCCGTGCTCATCGACCAGGTTCGGCTTGTGGAGCGAGATCTCGGCCCGCCGCTCCTGAAACGAGCCAGCGCGGTCGCGCAATACAGGCAACCGATGGGCGGAGCGATGCCCGTGGACAAGCCGACGCGGAACTACACGACAGCGGACCCGTCCGTACGAAAATGAACGCATGAGCACTGCATTCACCACCCGCACCCTGGAGATCACCACCGGCTCGACGGAAACCGTCGCCGACCTCACCGCCGACTGCGCCGCCTTCCTCCGCGAGTCGGCCGACGGCCGCGACGGCCTGCTGAACATCTTCGTGCCGCACGCGACTGCCGGCATCGCCGTACTGGAAACCGGCGCGGGCAGCGACGACGACCTGCTGGCCGCACTGCACGACCTCCTCCCCGCCGACAACCGCTGGCGCCACCGCCACGGCACCCCCGGCCACGGCCGCGACCACGTCCTCCCCGCCCTCGTCCCACCCCACGCCACCCTCCCCGTCGTAGCGGGCCGCCTGGCACTGGGCACTTGGCAGTCGATCTGCCTGGTCGACACCAACGTCGACAACCCGAACCGTCAGGTGCGGCTGAGCTTCCTGGGCTGACCGCCGAGATCGTCCTGAGGGAGCCGTGAATTCTTCGCACCCTGAGGCGCC
This sequence comes from Streptomyces sp. NPDC058773, assembly GCF_042746015.1. Classification (NCBI taxonomy): domain Bacteria; kingdom Bacillati; phylum Actinomycetota; class Actinomycetes; order Kitasatosporales; family Streptomycetaceae; genus Streptomyces; species Streptomyces sp. NPDC058773. The sequence continues at coordinate 107,811 of NZ_JBHYPE010000006.1, read as the reverse complement.
GAAACGGCGGGACCTTGCGTGGTGTGGACCCGGACCTGTCTCTGCGGCGAGCGCATCATCGGCTGGTGGTGAGGGGCGGCAAGATCGGCCACATCGAACTGCACCCCGCATGCTTCCGTGCCGGCGTCGACCGCCGTCTTGCGGCCGTGACCGCGCCTCCGGCGGGCGGTACCTCCGACGGAGGCGAGGCGCCGTCAAAGCGGCGGCCGACGCCGGGCCGGGGCCGTTCAGGGGGCCGGGTTCTTGCGGGCGAGGGTCAGGCGCAGGCCCGCAGCGGTTCCGCCAGTCGCCCCAGCAGTCCCGCGACCAGGGAGGTCTGGGCGGGCACCGTGTCGGGGTGGATGAACTCGCCCCGGGCGTGGGCGTTGTCGCCGACTGCGCCCATGCCGCACAGCACGGGCAGGCCGAGAGCGGCGACGAAGTTGGCGTCGCTGGCGCCACCGACGGCGGCGTCGGGCAAGTCGCCGCGGCCCTGCTCGCGGGTGACCTCGCGGGCGAGGGCGAGGAGGCGGGCGGAGGAGGCGGTCAGGGTCATCGGTGGCCGGTTCCAGGAGTGGTCGATCTCGATGCGGACGCGGCGGTCGCTGGCCCTGATGGCGTCCAGCGCATCGTCGACCCGGAGTTGTTCGGCCTCGCTGCTGACTCGGATGTCGATACTGGCGGTGGCCTGCCCGGCGACGACGTTGGTGCCGGAGCCGCCCTTGATGAGCCCGGTGTTGATCGTGGTGCCCTTGCCGGGCGCGGCGACGGCCGCGGCGGCGACCACGAACTCGGACAACGCGGTGATCGCGCTCGCCCCGTCCTGAGGTGCGAGCCCGGCGTGTGCCTCGACGCCGGTGGCCGTTACCCGGAAGATCCCACAGCCCTTGCGGGCGGTCTTGACCGCACCGTGGGCGGACGGCTCCAGCACCAGCGTGGCGTCGGCCTTGTGCGCGACCTCCTCGATCACCGGCCGCGAGGACAGCGAGCCGATCTCCTCGTCGCCGTTGAAGAGAAAGGTGACGGTGGGCACCGGTACTCCGCTCGCCCTGGCCAGCTTCAGGGCCCAGATTCCTTGGACCAGGCCGGTCTTCATGTCGAAGATGCCGGGCCCGCTGAGCTTCGCCCGGCCGTCGTCGGACCTCTCCGGGTGCTCCCATCCGGCGAGGGTGCCGGTCGGCCACACGGTGTCGTAGTGGCCGATCAACGCGACGTGCCCGGCGCCGGTGCCGGTGTAGGTCAGAGTGAGGGTGTCGCCGCACTCGCCGCCGGAGTGGCGCCGTGCGTGGTCGGGGCGGCCGAGCCGGTGGACGGCGAGTGCGTGCAGGAGGTCCAGGCCCGCCGCGAGGCCAGGCAGGTCGTAGCTGCTGGTCTCGTGGCGGACGAGAGTCAGGATGTCGGTGACGATCTCTGGCGAGACGTCCTGGGCGCGGGCGGTGAGGACGCCGGCGGAAAGTGCGGTCATGGTCTGCTTTCTCGTACGGGGCTGGGGGCGGTTTCCGCAGAGGGCTGGGTCAGCTGACACCGAAGGGCAGGCCCAGCAGGTACCAGGCCACGAAGAACGCGATCCAGACGACCCAGACGACGGCGGCGATCGGGATCGTGAGGGAGGCCAGGGTGCCGATGCCGGCGGACTTGCGGTATTGCTGGATGAAGCCCAGGGCCATCACGAAGTACGGGCTCATCGGGGTGACGCAGTTGGTGACCGAGTCGGCGACTCGGTAGACGGCCTGGGTGGTCTCGGCCTCGATACCGATGAGCATCAGCATGGGCACGAGCACCGGTGCGGCCAGCGCCCACAGCGCGGAGCCGCTGGTGATGACGAGGTTCATGAACGTGATCAGCACAGCGAGGGCGACCAGCACGGTCCAGCCGTGCATGTGCAGGTCACGCAGCGTCTCGGCGCCCTTGACGGCGAGGATGTTGCCGATGTTCGTCCACGTGAAGTAGGCGAGGAACTGAGAGATCGCGAAGAACAGGACGAGGATCGGCGCCATCGACCGGGTGCCGTCGGCCATCGCGGCGACGATGTCGCGGGCGGCGGAGAAGGCGCCGGTCATCCGTCCGTAGACGGTGCCGAGCACGGCGAAGAACACACCCAGGACGAGTGCCATCCCGCCTACCAGAGGGGAGTCGACGAGGCCGCCGTCCTCACCGCGCAGTGGTGAGGACGAGGGGAGCATGGCCACCACCAGGAACGCTATGAGGCCGAGGGCGACCAGCCCGGTCATGCGCAGTGCGCGGCGCTGCTGCCCGGTGACCTCGATCGTCTCCAGTTCTTCGGCGTCCGGCGCGGCAACCGGCTCGTCGGGCTCCAAGTCCCGGCGGCGGGCGAGGACCTTGTCGACGACGAGGGTGATCACCAGGGCCACCAGGACCGACGAGCCGAGCCCGAAGAAGTAGTTGGCCAGCGGGGTGACGACGTAGTCCGCGTCGATGGTGTGGGCGGCGGCGGTGGAGATCGAGGACAGCAGCACGTCGGTGGTGGTGAGCGACGGGGAGGCGTCGTAGCCGGCGGAGACCGAAACGTAGGCGACGATGCAGCCGAGCACCGGGCTTCGGCCCGCCGCACGGAAGATCAGTGCGCCGAGCGGCATGAGGGTGACGTAGGCGGCGTCGCCGGCGACATGGCTGACCATGGCCGTCATCGACAGGGCGAAGGTGAGGTACTTGCCCGGCACCCGCGCGACCATGCGGCGCAGCAGAGTGGAGAACAGTCCGCTCCGCTCCGCGACGGCGATGCCGAACATCACGGTGAGGATGGTGGCCAGCGGCGGGAAGGCCGCGAAGTTGTCGACGGCCCCTTCGACGGCCATGGTGAGGCCGTCCTTGCTGAGCAGGTTCTGCACCTTGATGATCTCGTGCGTGCCGGGGTGCACGGCGCTGACGCCGACCGTGGCCAGTACGGCGCTGAGGACGGCGACGACCCCGGCGAGGATCCAGAACAGCCAGAAGGGGTTGGGGAGTTTGTTGCCTATCTTCTCGATCGCCGCGAAGCACCGGAACGCGGTGCGCAGGATTCTCGACTGTGGCTCGGTGGCAGGAGGCTGAGCGGAGGTGGCACTCATCGGAACCTCTTCTTGCATACGAGGGATGTTCCTGCGAACAGTGGCATCCAAGTGAGAGATTCTCTAGCCTTTGGATGTAACGGTAGGATTAACCGGCAGATTAAAGTGGGGGACCATGACCCGCCCTCTCCTCGACGAGCTCGACCGGCGCCTCATCGGCGCGCTGCACGTGGCCCCCCGGGCCGCCTGGGACGACATCGGCGGGATCCTGGCCGCCGACGCCAGCACGCTCAAGCGCCGTTACGACCGGCTGCACCAGGCCCGGATGGTCCGTGCGATCGGGCATGCCTACTGGGGCATGCACTCCACGGCGATGCCGGTCCACGTCTTCCTGGACGTCACCGGCGAAACCCCGCTCACCGTCCTCCACCGGCTCAGCGATCTGCCCCACCTCCAGCTCCTGGCGCAGATCTCCGGCGACGACCCTCTCTACGCCGTTATCCACGCCCCGTCCGAGGCCGCTACCAGCGAGGCGATCGACCGGCTGTACTCCGTCCCCGGTGTCCGCCGCGTCAACGCCCTGCCGGCCCTCAGCACTCTGCGCCGGGGTATGACCTGGGACCCCCAGTTCCTCACTGACGCCGAACGCGCCGACCTGCTGAAGCTCACCGGCGCCCGCCGGGAGGGCACCGCGACCGCGACACCTCCGGCCAAGCCGCTCACCGAGGCCGAACGCGCCGTCGTCGCCCAGCTGATCCAGGACAGCCGCGCATCCGCCGCGAGCATCGCCCGAGCGGCCGGCCTGGCCACCTCCACCGCGCACCGCGTCGTCCGCCGGGTCCTCGACGAGGGATGGGTCAAACCGCGTCTGGAGATGGTGTCGGAATGGCTCGGCTTCCAGACCCCCTTCCTGCTCCGCTTGCGAGTGGCCCCAGGCGGAACGCCCGACGTCATGCGCCGCATCGACCAGCTCCCCCAGACCCGGCTCGCCGCCCACGTCGCCAGCGACATGTCCGTCCTCGTCATGGGTCTGGTCACCGACCGCGCCGCCCTGGCGCTCTTCATCGACCACGAGCTGGCCAAGATCCCCGGCATCCTCGCCGTCAGCGTCGACATCATGCTTGCCGAACCGCGCCGCTACTGGCTGGACCGGGACCTGACCTCCGGTCTCGGCGCATTCCACGCGCCGACGCTGCTCTGAGAGAGGAGCCCCGGTGCTCGCGGAGCCGGTGCGGCTCCGCGAGCCGCCCCACCGCTGCCGGGCGGAGAGGTTCAGGGTATGTCGTGCACCTGGATGGCGGCGGCCGGGCAGACGGCGGCCGCTTCACGGGTGAGGGCGTGCTGGTCGTGCGGGGGCTCCGGCTCCAGGACGACGACGATTCCGTCCTCGTCGCGCTGGTCGAAGACCTCGGGGGCGATCAGGACGCACTGCCCGGCGCCGCAGCACTTCTCCTCGTCGACGGTGATCTTCATGTGGGGGTCTCCTTCTGTTGGGGGGCGTACGTGTGCTGTCGTGCCGTCACCAGCGGACGGGGACCTTGCTGAGGCCGCCGACCAGCAGTCCTTCCAGGCGTTCGAGGTCGGTGGCGGGGATGTCCAGTGCGAGGGAGGGCAGCCTGCGCAGCAGAACTTCGAGGGCGACCTGGAGTTCGGTGCGGGCCAGGGCCTGACCCAGGCAGGAGTGGGGTCCCGCGCCGAAGGCCAGGTGAGGGTTGGGAGTGCGGGCCAGGTCCATCTCGGCGGCGTTCTCGAAGGCGGTCTCGTCCCGGTTCGCCGCGCCCATGGCGCACACCACCGTGGTGCCGTTGGGGAGGACCTCGCCCCCGATCTCGACGTCCTCGGTGAGGAAACGCCGCAGGCCGAACCCGCCGTTGGCGTCGAAGCGCAGCGCCTCCTCGACGGTGCTGCGTACCAACGAGGGGTTCTCCAGGAGCCTTTCCCACCGGGTGCGGTCGGCCAGCAGCATGGCGACCATCTTGCCGATCATGTTGGCCGTCGTCTCGTGTCCGGCCACCAGCAGACCTATGCCGGTGCCCAGCAGCTCTGCGTCCGTCAGCGCCTCACCTTCGCCGCTGCTCTCCTCGATCAGGGTGCCGAGCAAGTCGTCGGTGGGCTCGGCGCGTTTGGCGGCGATGTGGCCGGACATGTAGGCGACGAGTTCGCCGACCGCCGTCTGCCGTTCCTGTGCGGAGTACCGGCTGAGGTTGAGGAAGTTGTCGGACCAGTAGGAGAAGAGGTCCCGGTCCTCGGCGGGCACGCCGAGCATGTCGCAGATCACGTAGACCGGCAGCGGGAAGGCGAAGTGCGCCTTGAGGTCCCCTGAGCTGCCGCGGCCGGTCATCTCGTCGAGGAGCTGGTCCGCGATCGCGGTCATCTGGGGCCGCAGGGCGGCCATGCGCTTCGCGGTGAACCACCTGCCCACCATCCGGCGCCACCGCTGGTGCTCCTCGCCGTGCTTCGGCACGGAGAAGGGCGGCTCCGAGGTGTCCGCCGCGGCCGACGTGGTTCCGTCGGTGAGGTCCTTCCGGGCGAAGCGGGGGTCCGCCAGCATCTCCCGGACGTCGTCGTAGCGGGTCAGCAGCTTGGCCTGGCTGCCGTCGGGCACGGTGATGGTGGCCACCGGGCATGTGCCGCGCAGCTCAGCCCACTTGGCGGCAGGCTCCAGCGCGGTCTCGTAGGCGAGCGGGTACTGCAGTATCTGCTCGTTCGGGCTCATGTGCTTCTCCTTCGCGGGAATTGACGGGGGCGGCGTGGGGGTGCCGCCTATGGGCGGTGACCTCGCACCCGCTTCCCACGCCTGTCTGCGCGTCTGCGGAGGGCTGACGTGCCTGGTGCGGCGGGTCATGGTGCGGAGCGGACCGCGGTTGCCGGCTGTCCGCTCCGCGGAGCGAGGTGCTTTTGGCGGAGCAGCCGGGCCTGTTTGGGCATGTTCCAGCCCAGGACGCCGGTCACCTCGCCGTTCTCCCGGTACACAGCGACGAAGCGTCCTCGGGCCGGGTCGCCTTCGGCGATGTGGGTCTCGGCGGCCGGGGTGGGCAGACCGTGCACCTGGAGCTTGGCGTCGTACTGATCGGTCCAGAAGTAGGGCGTCGGGGTGTAGGGGCGTTCGGCGCCGAGGAGGTTCGCCGCGACGGCCTGGGCCTGCTCGGTCGCGTTCGTACGATTCTCCAGGCGCAGCCGCCTGCCCAGCACTTCGTGATGCCAGGACGCCGTGTCTCCGACGGCGAAGACACCGGGCGCGGCACGGCAGTAGGCATCGCACTCCACGCCGTCGCCGAGCGCCAGCCCGCTGCCCTCCAGCCACTCGGTGGCCGGCCGCGCCCCGATCGCCACGACGACCGTGTCGGCGCGCAGCACCTCTCCCGAGGCCAGACGGACCCCGCACACCCTGCCTCCGCTGCCGGCCAGGGCCTCGACAGGGACGCCGAGGCGCAGAGCCGTCCCCCGCTCGGTGTGAAGACGCGTGAGGAAGCCCCCCACCCTGCCGCCGACCTGACTGCCCAGCAGCACGGACCCGAAGCCTGCGACCGTGACCTCCACGCCCATGCCACGGGCCGAGGCAGCGATCTCCGCACCCAGCACACCTTCGCCCACCACCACCAGGCGGCGACCGGCCGCCAGGTCACGGCGCAGCGCCAGCGCGTCGTCGAGGGTGCGCATCACATGCACTCCCGCGAGTTCTTCCTGGTCCGGCAATGTTCGGGGGCGCAGCCCGGTGGCGATGACCAGCGCATCGCCACGCACCACGCGCCCCGTGGCGGTGGTCACCGCACGCTCTGCCGCGTCGCACATGACAACCGGCTCAGCGCGGATGAACTCCGCCTCCAGCGAGGCGAGATGCTCCTGCGAGCGCAGCTGAGTCCGCGACGGCTCCCAGGCGCCGGTCAGCAGCTGCTTCGACAACGGCGGGCGGTCGTAGGGGAGATGACGTTCGGCGTCCAGGAGGGTCAGCCGTCCCTCGTAGCCCTGGCGGCGCAGCGCCTCCGCTGTCGCCAGGCCGGCCGACGAGCCACCGACGATCACCACCTTGTCGGGGCGGGTCACCGCGCCGCGCTCGCCGGGTCCATGGAGCCCCGGGGGGAAGCCGCTCCGGGAAACGGTCCTCGGACAGTTCGGTTCCACATGTGAACGACTGCTTTCCTCACTTCATTCGACAGGGATCTGCGCGGCACGGCCACGCGCGACGGGACGGGACGGGGTCTCACGGGCCCGGGCGGAAGCCCGGTGCCGCAGCCTCGAATCGTTCCCGACAGATGTAGGTTAACCGACAGCTGTCGTATTGCAAGAGGCTGTGGACCTTGGGGCTGTGTCAGCGGGGCGGATGTGCGCGCGGATGCGCCGGGTCCGGCGGCTCGGGGTCTGGAGCTCGCGGCGGCAGGGGGAGGGGGCCGGGGGCGCTGTGAATGTGCGCCTCAAAACCCCTCTGCGCAGGCTGATGGGCGAAAGCGCACATCAGAGGAGGGCACCGTGCCGACCGGGCGGGCGCGGAGCCGGTGGGGGCCGCTGCGGGAGAGGCGGAGAGCCGATCGCGGTGCGCGGGCCGGTGGTTCCGGCATGAGCGCACGCACACCGTTCGGGTGCAACGGGGCGCGCGGGCGGGGGGTGTGTAGCGGGTCAGGGAGGGGCGGCGCCCGGCAGGGGCGGTCTCAGCGCCTCACGGGTGCGGCTCGCTCCGGCGCCGGGTTCTCGGCCGGCGTCCCTGCGGGCGGGGTGGCTCAGGCCGGGCGGGCGAGTGACGCGGCGACCAGCTGCGGCCAGATCGCGGTGGCGAAGCGTTCCGGCGTACCGGGGCAGCCGTGGTGGAGCCAGTCTGCGATGGCGCCGAGAAGCGCTCCGGAGACAAAGGCGGCTGCGGAGTCGCCCGTACCGCCCTCGGGGTCGGTGAGCCGGGCGGAAAGCCTCGACCGGATGGATTCCGTCATGCGCTGCAGAAGGTGGTTGATCACCCGGGCGCTGCCATCGGCGCCGAGAAGGGCTTGATAGAGCGCGTGATGTTCGGCGACATGGGCGAACACCGCTGTGAGCGACGGGTGCGCGCCCTCCTCCGAGGAATCCCCGGTCACCGAGAGCGCCGAGGTGGCGGAGAGTAGCTGGTCGAACATCTCCGTGCATGCCGAGGCGGCCAGGTCATGCACGTCTGTGTAGTGCTCGTAGAAAGTCGAGCGATGCACGTCGGCGCGGCCGGTCACGTCGGAGACCGAGATCTGGCTGAGGTCGCGGTCGCCGATCAATTCCAGCAGTGCGCCCTCCATCGCGGTACGGGAGCGGCGGGAGCGGCGGTCACTTTGCTGAACGGGCACGGAGTCATTGTAGTGTCACCCACACCTGTGGGATACCCGACAAGTGTCGGAGTCATGCGAGACTTCGCCGGAACGGCATCTCCGGCGGTTCATGAAACCCGGCCCGTAGCCCCGCACGCCCCAATCCCCCGGCAGTTCTGCCGGCCATCGAGAAGGTGGAAGACATGAGCCAGGCAGTAGTCGTCGTCATCGGTGTCGGCGGGATGGGAGAGTCCATTGCCCGCCGTCTGGGCTCCGGAGCTCGGCTCCTGATCGCAGACTTCAACGCCGAGGCCCTGGAAGCCGTCCGCGCGCAACTGGAGAAAGACGGGTACGCCGTAACGGCCGCCCCGGTCGACGTCTCATCCCGGGAATCCGTCCGCGCGCTGGCTCGCCAGGCCGCCGGCCTCGGACCGGTGCGGACCGTCGTCCACACGGCCGGACTCTCGCCCGCGCAAGCGTCCGTCGCCGCCATACTCGCCGTCGACCTGTTGGGAGTCGCACTCGTGCTGGAGGAATTCGGCCAGGTCGTCGCCCCAGGCGGTTCCGGCGTGGTCATCGCCAGCATGGCCGGCCACCGAAACTCCGGGCTGTCCGGCGAAGAAGCCGTGCAACTGGCCGTGACACCGGCCGACGAACTGCTCTCCCTCCCGGTCGCCGCCGGCGAGCGATTCTCCGACCCAGGGGCGGCCTACACCTTCTCCAAGGCAGCCAACCTGTTGCGCGTGAGGGCCGCGAGCTCCACCTGGGGCGCACGGAACGCACGGATCAACTCCGTGAGTCCCGGAGCGATCGCCACCCCCATGGGGCAGGCGGAACTCGCCGGCGAACACGGGGACATGATGCGAAGGATGATTGCCGCCTCCAACGCCAAGCGAGCCGGAACAGCGGCCGACATCACCGACGCCGTCGCCTTCCTCGTCGGCCCGTCAGCAAGCTTCATCTCCGGCACCGATCTGCTCGTGGACGGCGGCGTCACGGCACTCGCCACCGGCTGACGTCACCGGCTCGGCTGATGCCCCTCAAAGACTCACCTCAGTGCCGCCGCCCCCTTAACCTCCGCCGCCTGATCAACCTCGGACTCACCCACCCTGGCGGCAGCCGGCAACTCACCAGTCACCACATGGCCAATGGGGCCGCCCGGCCTCCAGTCTGCACTTCCCGGAGAAGCTGTCACCGATGCAGCGCCGGGTGCCGGGCGGGCGAGCCCGGCACCCGGTGGCGGGCTCAGGAGGCATGCCGTTCCTCCGGAAGCGGCTCACGGGTTGAGGGCGATGACGCCAGGGCGGCCGCCGTCGCCAATGCCAGGCATGCCGCCATGATGACGGCCATCGGCAGCGGGCTGTGGGTGCCGAACAGTCCTACGAGGGGGGCGGCGGCCGCGCCGAAGGCGAACTGGCCGCCGCCCAGGAGTGCCGAGGTTGCCCCCGGGGCGTGCCGGCCGCGGCTCTGGGCGAGGGTTGTCACGGCGGGGAAGAAGACGCCGAAGGCGGTGACGGAGACGAACAGGCACAGCCAGGTCAGGAGGAGGCCGGCACCGGCCATGATCTGGGACAGCGTCAGAACAAGCGCCCCAGCCAGCGCGACGGCGATCGCGCTGCGCTGCAATGCCTCGGGGCGCCACCGGCGGGCGAGACGGCCGTACGCCAGACTGCCGGCCATGTTGCCCAGGGCGTTCACCCCGTAGACCATGCTGGACACCGCCGGTCCCAGCCCGTACACGTCCTGGAAGATGAAGGACGTGCCCGCGATATAGACGAAGATCGACGCGCCGCCGAAGGTCAGGGCCAGTACGGGGGCCAGCACGGTGCGCCGGGCACACAGCCTCCCCATCGACCGGGCGGTGTCCCGGACGCTGCGGGAGGCGCGTGCCTCCCGCGGAAGGGATTCCGGTACCCAGCACAGCACCCCAATCACGAGCAGCGCTCCGGCGACCGCCAGCACCACGAACACGACACGCCACGATGCGACGGCGAGTAACCCTCCGCCCAGCAGCGGCGCCAGGACGGGGCCGAGGGCGGAGACCGAGGCCAGTACGGAGAAGGCACGCGCCGACCGGGCGTCGTCGTACAGGTCCGTCACCGTGGCACGTGCCACCACGATGCCCGCCGCGCCGGCGAGTCCCTGACCGACCCTGGCAACGTCCAGGATCAGGATCGACGGCGCGATGCTGCAGACCAGTGAGAACATCACGAACAGTGAGGTCCCGGTGAGCAGCACCGGCCGGCGGCCGACGGAGTCACTGAGCGGTCCCAGCGCGAGCTGCCCCACGATGATCCCGATGAGAAACCCGGTCAGCGAGACCTGTGCCCCGGCGACATCGGCCTGCAGGCTGCGGGCCATCTCCGGCAGGCCGGGTACATACATATCGGTGGCGAGCGGGCTGACGGCGCTCAGCCCGGCCAACACCACCAACAGCCGGGTGTTGGTGCGACGGAGGGACTTGTTCGCGGTGGATGACGCCGCATCCCCTGTGGCAGGGACGGGTTGACGGGTTGACCTCTGCGCTTTCATAGTGCGGGTGCCGCCCCCTCCGGAGCGTTGTCCGCGTGGGCGGTCCGGCCGCCGGCCGGACCGGCGGGCATCTCGCTCACGGCCAGTTGCTGCATCAGCTCTGCGGCGAGTCGCAAAAGGCCTCGCTCGGTCGGTGACAGGGTCTTGTGCAATGCCGCCGCGAGCCAGGCGTTCCCGTCGCGCACATGCTCGCGCAGCGCATCGACGCCTTTCGTGGTGATGTGCACCTCCTGGCGGCGCCGGTCCTGCTCGTCCCGCACCCGTATGATGCAGCCCCGCTCCTCCAGGTCGTTCAGCACCCGTGTCAGTGACTGCGCCTGCAGTCCTTCGACGGCGGCCAGCTCCGTCGGTGTCGACGGACGGCCGTGCAGCACATTCGCCAGTACGGACGCCGCCAGGCGGGTCAATGACTCGCCGTTCCCGGGCTGTTCGGCACGCAGCCGGGAGGACAGCCGCGAAACGCCCCAGCGCAGCCTCTCCGCGGTTTCGGTGTCTTCGTCGGTAGCTCTCATGGTGCCAAGCTAACACGTATGAGATGTGGGCCAGTTGTCCGGTTTTTCGGCCTGAAAAGCAAAGCTGTTGCTGACTTCTGAGGGGCATGAGGTGTCTCGGTCCGCAGCAGGTGTGCGGTGCGAGGGGGTGCGTCGGCTTCGATGTGGGGGCGTACATCAATCGCCGTGCAAGAGCGGTTCAAGACGCGCGGCACAGGCTGAGGACATGCAACAGGCAGCAGGGCCACGTCGGCGCCGGGACATCCGAGCTGGGAGCGAACATGCATGACCGCCGTGCCATCTTGGTGACCGGGTCGACCTTCGGGATCGGCAGAGCCATCGCCACTCTCGCTGCCGCCCGCGGGATGCAGGTGGTGCTGAACTCCGCCCGCTCCTCCGAGGCCGGCGCGGAGTTGGCCAGGTCGCTGCCCGGCGCGTGCTACGTCCAGGCGGATGTGGCCGATCCGGATCAGGCCCGACTCCTGGTCGAGCGCGCGCTGGAACACTTCGGGCGGCTCGATGTCCTGGTGAACAATGCAGGTACGACACGTCGCATCCCGCACGAGGACCTCGCCGCAGTCGACCGGACGGTCTGGCAGGAAATCCTCGATGTGAATGTGGTCGGCACCTGGCAGACCACGCAAGCAGCCGTGGAAGCCCTGCGCCACACATCCGGCTCGGTGATCAACATGTCTTCCGTGGCCGGTGGTTCACTGGCCGGAAGCTGTATTCCTTACGCAGTCAGCAAGGCGGCGATCAATCACATGACGCGGTTGCTGGCCGGCGCTCTCGGTCCCGGGATCAGGGTGAACGCGGTCGCCCCCGGTCTGATCGACACCCGCTGGACCCAGGGGTTCGACGACATCCGCGCACATGTGGAGTCCACGGCGCCGTTGCGCCGCATCGGCACCCCGGAGGAGGTCGCCGAAGCCGTCCTCTGGCTGGCCGACGCCGAATACACCACCGGTGCGGTGCTCGGTACTGACGGCGGTGCCCACCTTCTGTGACGGGACGAGCGGATGGAGCAGGAAGAATCGCCATGGAACTCGCGGTCAACATCGGTATCGACGACGCCTTGGACCTCGCCCGCGCCGCCGAGGAACTCGGCTACCGGACCGTGCTCGCCTCGGACAACTTCCGCAGCGACGCAATCACGGTGCTGTCCTACGTCGCCGCGCACACCGAGCGTATCGGGCTGCTCCCCGGAGTGCTTCAGCTGCCGGCCCGCAGCCCGGCAGCCACCGCTACCGCGGCCGCCGCACTGCACGTCCTGTCCAAGGGCCGCTTCGCGATCGGGCTCGGGGTCTCCAACCCGGATGTCTCGGAGGGCTGGCACGGGGTGGGATTCGATCAACCGGTGTCCCGGCTTCGCGAGTACACCACCATCCTGCGCTCCGCCCTCGCCGGTGAACAGGTCCGCTTCCAGGGCCGGCACCATCGACTGCCGTACGGCGAACGCGACAAGGCGCCACTCCAGCTGGCCATGGCCCCGGGCGCGGGCCGCGTACCGCTCTACATCGGCGCCTCCAGCCCGCGCAGCCTTCGGCTGACCGGTGCCGTGGCCGACGGATGGATCGGAGCCTTCACCTCCGTGGCCGATGTGGCCGACGCTGTCGCGGAGATCCGCAGCGGCCGTACAGCAGCCGGTGCTGACGGGGCATTCGATGTCCTGCCGTGCATGGCCACCTACATCGACGACGGTGTCGAGAACGCGGCGGACGCCCTGCGGCCGCACTACGCCAGGCTGCTGGGCGTCGGCGATGTGGAGACGAACTTCTACTGCCGGCTGCTGCGCCAAGGGGGGTACGCCGACCGGGCGGAGGAGATCCACGACCGTTTGCACCATGGCGATCACGACGGTGCCGCGGCTGCCGTTCCGCTGGAATTCGTCGACGACACCGCGTTGATCGGCCCCGGGCGGCGGGTGGCACGGCGGATGGACGACTACGCCGCGGCCGGAGCGACCTGTCTGGGAATCATGATCACTGCCGCCCGTGCGACCACACAAGAGAGGATCCGGCAGCTCGGTGAAGCCAAGCGGGCCCGAGCGCTCATGCGCAGTGACCAGGGCGCCGACAGCATCCGGACCTGTGGGTAGCCGGGCTCGCCCCGTCAGCAAGGAAGGAATCTTCAGCATGCCCATGAGGTCGCCGGAGGCGCGCTTGAGCTCCGCAACCCCAGCTGTGCAGGACCTCGCCACGGTAGCGGGCAAATACGCCCAGCAGGCCGACTCCGAGCGGCGACCGGCCGATGAGGTGGTCGCAGGGATACGGCTGGCGGGGTTCGCCCGGCACTTCGTTCCCTCCTCGTTCGGGGGTGACGAGGGCAGCTTCACGCGTTTGCTGCCCCAGGTCTGTGCCGTTGCCAGTGAGTGCCCTTCCGCAGGCTGGATCGCCTCACTGACGGCCCACACCGGCCGTATGGCGGGGTATCTGCCGGAACAGGGCCAGCGGGAACTCTGGCACCACGGGCCGGATGTCTTGGTGTCCGGTGCTCTGGTTCCCAGCGGAAGGGCGACCCCGACGGCCGGGGGGTGGCGGGTATCCGGGCGGTGGAATTACGTGAGCGGGGCGGATTTCGCCGACTGGACGCTGGTGTGCACACAGGCCGAATCCGGTGCCGGTCCCCAGTCGTGGTGTTTGGCGATTCCGCGCGCCGACTATGCCACCGAGGACACCTGGTTCAACGTGGGCATGCGGGCCACCGGCAGCAACACCGTCGTCGTGGACGACCTGTTCGTCCCCCGGCACCGCTCTTTCCCCCGGGCCGACTTGGAAGCCGGGCTTTCCGACGGCCGTGCCAGTTCCTGCTACCGGGCCCCGCTCAGAGCGGTGAACGGCCTTTCGTTCGTGGTCCCCTTGCTGGGAGCGGCGCAGGGCATGGCGGGCCACTGGATCGACTGGATCGGCCGGAAGACCGACACCCATACCGGCACCCGGACCCGTGACCGGCAGTCGGTGCAGTCCGATCTGGCCCACAGCACCGCCGAGATCGCAGCGGCCGAACTGCTCGTCCACAGCATCGCGGAACGAGCGGATTCCGGTGCCGGTCTGCGCCCGTATATCGCCCTGCACATGCGCGACTGGTCGTTCGCCGGCGAGTTGCTGAAAAGCGCGGCGCAGCGCATTTTCCAGGCGTCGGGGACATCGGGGCAGCATGAGAACGCGCCCGTTCAACGCTTCTGGCGCGACATCCACAGCGCCGCCAGCCACTTTGCTCTGCAGCTGACCCAGGCGGCCGGTCCGTACGCCGAGGAGACGTTCCGCGGCGAAACAGCCTGCCGCAGCAACGAGACCACCTGAGAAAGGGACAACGTGACCACACCACCCCAGGCCCCCGACAATGATCACTACCTTCTCTTCATTCTGCTGAAGGTGGCCCGGCCGGAGGACCAGGCCCGGCTGGCCGCGGCCGTGCAGCAGCACATCGATTCCTGGATACGGCACTGCGCCGGATATGTTTCCACGCGATTGCACCTGGGCACTGACGGACTTTCTCTGATCAACCGGGCGGAGTGGGTGGACGAGGAGCACTACGTCACCCATTTCCAGGAAGATCCGCGCAAGAAGGAACTCGACCGTTCCATCGCGGAGTTCGCGACCGAAGCGCCCCAGCCGTTCCCCTGCCGGGCGTTCTGAGATGCCCGGCAGGGACGACCCGGCCGGGGAAGCGGCCCTGTTATCGCCGGCGGAGCTGGTCGGCGCCTGGCAGCTCGTCGAATACGGCGAACTGCGGGCGGACGGCACCCTGGGAGAAGGGCCGTTGGGGCCGCGCCCCCGTGGCGTACTGATCTATGAACCCCATGGCCATATGTCGGTGTCCATGATGCGCGGCGACGCCGCATCCGGGGCAGTCGGCGTGAGGACCGGCCCGGCCGTATCAAGCACCGGATTCATGGGGTACGCGGCGACCTGGCGCGTGGTGGGCAGGCGCATTCTGCATCACGTGCAAGTGAGCACGCACGCCTATCAGCTGGACCAGGAGCTGATACGCGAGGCCAGGCTGGAGGAGGGCCGTTTGACGCTTGGCGGCACGGTTGTGCTGGCGGGCCGGCCGCGGCACCGGGTGCTCGTCTGGCGGCGCAGCGCACCCCGCACCCATGACCCGGCGCCGCCGGACGCCGCCCGGGGTGTGGTCCATGAGCGCTGAACCGGAGCTGAACGGGCAGGTGGCGGTCGTCACCGGCGGCGGGCGTGGCATCGGCCGGGCGGTGTGCCGGGAATTGCTGGCCGCGGGCGTGCGCGTGGTGGCCGGAAGCCGGAAGGCCTCGGTGGATCTGGCGGATTCCGGCGCGGCGGAGGGCCACTTGGTGGCCGTCGACGTGGACCTCGCCACGGCGGACGGACCACGGAGGCTGGTGCAGGAAGCCATGGCACTGTTCGGCCGGGTGGACGTACTCGTCAACAATGTCGGTGGATTTCCCGACGGTGCACCCCGGCTGGGCGGATTCCGCTCGGTCTCCGATGAGGACTGGGCGCGCACCTTCGATTTCAATGTGCTCAGCGCCGTCCGCGCGGTGCGGGCCGTCCTGCCACCGATGCTCGCGCAGGGGCGGGGCGCCATCGTCAATGTCTCCTCGATCAACGCCCGGCTGCCGGCGCCCAATGTGATCGACTACTCAGCGGCCAAGGCGGCGCTGAACAGCCTGTCCAAGTCCCTCTCGGCGGAGTTCGCCGCCTCCGGAATTCGGGTGAACACGGTGTCGCCGGGGCCGGTACTCACTCCTCAGTGGACCGCTCCCGGCGGGCTGGGGGACCAGCTCTCAGCGGCGATGGGAACGGACAGCGATTCCGCGATGGCCGCGATGGCGGAGGCGATCGGCGGCATCCCGATGGGGCGTTTCGGCACGGCCGCCGAGATTGCCCGGGTGGTCGTCTTCCTCGCGAGTCCGGCGGCCGGCTATATCGCGGGCAGCGACATCGTCATAGACGGCGGATTGGTCAAGACGCTCTGAGGCGTACGCATTCCCCGGTCAGCAATCTTTCCCCTACCGATAGTTCCCGACCAGCCGCAGCCCGTATCGAGAAAGGGGCTGCGGCATGCCCGGAAAGTACATCTTCCTTGGAGGACCGATGAACAGTGACAGCCGACAGGTGGCCCTGGTGACCGGAGCCACCAGCGGAATCGGCATGGCCATCACCGAGCACCTGGCCCATCGGGGAATGAGCGTCTATCTCTGCGCACGCGACGAAGAAGGCCTCCACGCGACCGTGAAGGCCTTACGCGACCAGGGCGCGGAGGTGGACGGACAGACCTGTGACGTGGCCCGGGCCGAGGACATCCGACGTTTCGTGCGCTCGGCCCGGGACCGTTACGGCACGGTCGATGTCCTGGTGAACAATGCCGGACGCAGTGGTGGCGGCGCCACGGCGGAGATTCCCGATGAGCTCTGGTTCGACGTCATCAACACCAATCTCAACAGCGTGTTCCTGATGACCAAAGAGGTACTCACCACCGGCGGCATGCTGGAGAAGAGCCGAGGACGGATCATCAACATTGCCTCCACCGGCGGAAAACAGGGGGTCGTGCACGCATCGCCCTACTCCGCCTCCAAACACGGTGTGGTCGGGTTCAGCAAGGCGCTGGGACTCGAACTCGCACGGAGCGGTATCACCGTGAACGCGGTGTGCCCCGGATTCGTCGAGACACCTATGGCCGAGCGGGTGCGCACACACTACGCGTCGATCTGGGAGGTGTCGGAGCAGGAGGCGCACGACCGCATCACCGCACGCGTACCGATCGGACGCTATGTGCACACCGAGGAAGTCGCTTCCATGGTCGACTACTTGACCGGCCCCGGCGCGGACGCCGTGACGGCCCAGGCGCTGAACGTCTGCGGCGGACTGGGCAACTACTGATGCCCGCCCGCAGTCCCCGGCCCCGTGGTGGAGGGGAGACGAGATGACGTTCAACGTGCCGGTACAGCCGTTCGACGCCGACGACGACACTCTGCGCGCTCATCTGCGTGACGCGGACTGCCCGGCGCTCCTGATGACCCTGGCGCATATCACCGGTGACCCCTCGGTCCTGCCGGAGGGCACCGGGGCGCACGGTTGGCTGCACCGCACCAACGGCGGCCTGTCCGCGGAGCAACAGGCCGCCGCCCGTGCTCAGGGGCTGCATCTGCTGCAGCGCCTGAGGGACGCCGGCCCCTCCGCGCCGACACCGCAACCGGACCCCGAGTTGCTGCGCCGCATCACCAGTTGGGCGATGGGCGCGGATGCCACCGACCTGGTGCCGTTGCTCAGCGAGGAGATTGTGCTCGCCGAGCGCGATCCCCGGGCTCCCCGCTGGCGCATGGCGCAGTCTCCGGCGAACGAGGGCTTCCGTGTCGTCATCATCGGTGCCGGCCCCAGCGGCCTGCTCGCCGCACTGCGGCTGGCACAGGCCGGCGTGCCCTTCGTGGTGTACGAGAAGAATCACGAGGTGGGCGGGACCTGGCTGGAGAACCGCTACCCCGGGTGCCGGGTCGATGTGCCCAGTGTGCTCTACAGCTTCTCCTGTGCCACGAAACCGGACTGGAGCGAGTACTTCTGCCGACAGGACGAACTCCTCGGCTATTTCCAGGCCTTCGCGAAGGAATTCGGCCTCTATGAGCACATCCGGTTCCACAGCGAAGTCACCTCGGCCCGCTGGGACGAGCAGGGGGCGTGTTGGCGGCTCGCGGTGCGCACCGCTGAGGGCACGCTGGAGCAGCGGGCATCCGTGCTGGTCAGCGCCGTGGGGCAGCTGAATCGGCCCCGGCTGCCGGACCTTCCCGGCCGGGAGCGCTTCACTGGCCCGTCCTTCCATACGGCCCGCTGGGACGACTCGGTGCAGCTCGCCGGCAAGCGGGTCGCGGTCATCGGGACCGGAGCCAGCGCATTCCAGCTCGTCCCAGAGGTGGCCAAGGAGGCGCGTGAGCTCCTGGTGTTCCAGCGCACCCCGCCCTGGATGCGCCCCAGCCCCGGGTACGGCGCCGCCGTACCCGCCGGCGCCCGCTGGCTGTCCGCCCACCTGCCGTACTACGCGGCCTGGTACCGCTTCGCGCAACTCGCCCCCGGGCTCCACGGCGCACCGTGGACGGTGGATCGCGGCTATCCGCCGACCGAGCGTGCCGTATCGGCCGCCAACGAGGAAACCAGGGCGGTTCTGACCGAGGCGATCCAGGCGCAGTTGGCGGACGCACCGGAGCTGTTGACCCAGGTGATGCCGCGCTACCCGGTGGGGTCCAAGCGCGTGGTCCGTGACAACGGCGCATGGTTCTCCACCCTCAAGCGTGACGATGTGCTGCTGGTGACCGACGGGATCGAGGAGATCACCCCCCAGGGGCTCCGCACCGCCGACGGGCGCCACCACGAGGCCGATGTGTTGATCTACGCGACCGGCTTCCAGGCGGAGCGCTTTCTGGCGCCGATGACGGTGACCGGGCGGGACGGAATCGACCTGCACACGACCTGGGACGGGGATGCCAGGGCCTATCTCGGCATGACCGTCCCGGGCTTTCCCAATCTGTTCTGTCTGTACGGACCGAATACCAACCTCGTAGGCCAGGGCGGCAGCGTCCTGTACTTCTCCGAGTGCGCGGTGCGCTATCTACTGGATGCCGTACGGCTGCTGCACCGGCGGGGAATGCGCCGGCTGGACGTGCGTCAGGACGTCCACGACCGCTACAACGCCCGGATCGACCGGGCCACCGCGGAGCGGGCCTGGGGATGGACCTCGGTCCGTACCTGGTACGTCAACGACAAGGGGCGCTCACCGCAGAACTGGCCCTTCTCCGCTCTGGAGTACTGGGACGCCACCCGCGCGGTCGACCCTGATGACTACGAGATCAGCTGACCGGGTGTGAGTGTGGCCCCGGGCGAGTGATCGCCCGGGGCCACACCTCACACCGGCCCGTCGCAGTCCGGTGACCGGCCCGGTCTCCAGCCACGCAACCTGTCCTGCGCGAGGTCCAGGACACTTTTGAGGAGGTCGACATGCGCGAAGGACGACAACCCGGCGACGCACTGCTGCAGGAAGTCGCCGGCGGGATCTTCGCCTATGTGCAGCCCGACGGCGGATGGTGTCTGAACAACGCCGGGGTCATCGTCTCGGACGGGGAGTGCGCGCTGGTGGACACTGCGGCGACCGAGACCCGCGCCCGGGCGCTGCGGCGCGCCGTCCGCTTCGTGGCCCCGGCCCCGCCGAGCCTCGTCATCAACACCCACTCGCACGGGGACCACACCTTCGGCAACTTCGTGTTCCCTGAAGCGGTCGTCATCGGACAGGAACGGGCGCGTACCGAGATGTCCGAGGCCGGGCTCCATCTGACGAGCCTGTGGCCCGAGGTGGCGTGGGGCGAACTGCGGCTGGTCGCACCCCAGGTTGTTTTCGACCGCCGGCTGACCCTGCACATCGGGACCGTCCGTGCCGAGCTCCGGCACCCGGGCATCGCGCACACGGCCGGTGACGCCACTGTCTGGCTGCCGCGCGAGCGGGTGCTGTTCACCGGCGACCTCGCGATGTCCGGCGTCTCGCCGTTCGTCCCGATGGGATCCGTCGCCGGTAGTCTGGCCGCCCTGGACGCCTTGCGGGCGCTCGAACCCCGCGTCGTCGTCACCGGCCACGGCCCGGTGGGAGGACCGGAGATCCTCGACGACACCATGGCGTATCTGCGACTCGTGCAACGCCTGGCCGAGGACGGTCTCGCCGCCGGACTCGGTCCGGCGGCGATCGCTGAGCGAGCCGAGCTCGGCCGCTTCGCCCGGTGGCTGGACGCCGAGCGTCTGGTACCAAATCTCCACCGCGCCCTGGCGGAGGCGTGCGGAGCCGAGCCGGGCAGTCCGCTCGACATGACCGCGCTGTTCGCGGAGATGACCGCTTTCCACGGCGGCGTGCCGGCGTGTCATGCCTGAACCGCCGCTTCCACGGACCGCTGCCAGGGTGTGAAGGTTCCTTGCTGATAGAGCACCGGGCGGCGCGGGTGTACCCGCGTCGCCTCCATCCGCCCCACCAGCACTGTGTGATCGCCGGCGTTCTGGGTGTGGACCACGGTGCACTCCGCGCTGGCCAGGATGCGGTCGTCATCGAGCAGTGGCGCCCCCGTGCAGGAGGGGGAGGGGCGCCAGACCAGACCGTCGAACTTGCGCGCCGACTGCCCCGCGAAGACACGCCCGAGCTCCTGCCCGCCATCGGCGAGCAGATGCAGCACGAAGCCACCGGAGGCGAGCACCGAGGGGAGCGTACGGGAGACCCGGCTCGCGCAGACGAGCAGCAGCGGCGGATCGTCCGAGACCGCAGTGAAGGAGTTGCAGGTGAAGCCCTGCGGCGTGCCATCCGGGGCGGCGGCGGTCACCACCGCGACGGCGGTGGGCACGGAGCCGAAGAAGGACCGGAAGCTGTCCGTGTCCGCGGACATGTGTTCTCACCTCCGTTCGACGGGGTCACACCGAAACGGTCCGGGCGTGTTCCAGTGTGCTGCGGCTGTTGTGGCTCAGCGCGTCGCGGACGTGGGCACGGGCGTCCGCCAAAGTGGCATGGGCTCCCAGCACACGCGGCACGGCCTCGGGACGCAGCGCCACGGTGTGGTGGGAAGTGGCCACGGTTCCCTGGGGTCCCGTGCTGAAAGTCCACTCACCGCTGTGCCCGGCCAGCAGCGGTGGTGTGAGCTGCTGCTTGTATGCGATCCAGTGCGGGGCGCGGCACACCCGCACCGAACGGGTGGTGTGGGCCGCGCCGTCGGCGGTGGTGGTGTCCATCTCCAGGTACTGGATGCCCAGTGACGGTTCCTCCAGCGCCACCCGGGACACATGCGGCAGCCACGTGTGCCACCGGTCGGCCCGTTCGACGAACTCGTAGGCCTGCTCGACCGGTCCCGGCACGGCGACGCTGTCCGTGAAGGAGAACACCACCTCGCCGACGGGGTGCCCCGAGCCGGCGGCCCGTGCCAGCGCGGCCAGTTCGCGGGTGCTGTTGGCTTCCAGGGCCTTTTCGGCACGGGCGAGATCCTCGGTGGTGGGGTTGACGAGGGCGAAGCGGTGCCGCAGCACGACTTCGGTCGCCCCGCCGGGCAGCACACGGAACAGCCAGGCACCCGACATCGAGCGGAAGGGAGGATTGCTGTGTTCCTGCCGGAACGAGACCAGACGGCGCCGTGGATCGAGGGTGCGGCGGGAGGTCCAGTGCGCCACCCGGTCGGCGACCACGGCCCATATCTCGAAGCACTCGGTGCGCTCGGTGCGCTCCAAGTGGTGTACCGCAACAGTCGGTTCGAAGACGGCCGGCCACAGGGTGACATCGGCGACGAGTGCATAGAGAGCATCGGCGGGCGCATCGATCACCAGGGCGTGTTCGGTGCGGTGCAGAGTGGGGCGCGGCATGCGGAAGACCTCCTTGACCGGGGGGGTGGGCTCAGGCCGTGGCTGCCAGAGCGCTGTTGACCATGTCGAGCAGGGCCCGGGGCGTCGGTGCCTCGGCGATCCGCTCGTCCGCGACTGTCACGCCGTATTCGCGCTCGATCACGGCGGCGCTCTCCATCCGGGCGAGGGAGTCGTAGCCGAGGTCCTCGAAGGGGGTGTCGAGGATGTCGCCGGCCGGGTCGGCGGCGTCGACCTCGCCGGCGCAGGTGGTGAGGATGCGGCGCAGATCGTTCAGGGTCATTTTCGGCATGAGTGCTTCTCCTCAGCTCTGATGAGGCGCGGTCACGATGACCGCGGAATTGAATCCGTGACGGCCCCGGGCCAGTACGAGCACGGAGCGCACCGGGGACTCCCGGGGGCCGCCGGTTACCAGGTCCAGGCCGTAGTCATCGGGGATGTCGGTGCTGTGTGCGGTGGCCGGGACCACCTGGTCGCGCAGGGTCAGCAGGGCGGCCGCCAGATCGGCCGGCCCGCCGCCCGCGCACATCCGGCCGGTCAGCGACTTGGGCACGGTGACCGGGACGCCCCGCGGCCCGAAGAGACCGCGAAGCGCAGCCGCCTCACTGCGGTCCGGGCCGGGCAGCCCCGCCCCGTCGGCGAAGACCGCACCGATGTCGCCGGGAGCGAGCCCGGCGTCCTCCAGGGCGAGCGCGGCCGCCCGGCCCAGGCCGGGCGGCCGGCCGCTTCCCGGCGCGGGGTCGAAGGTGGCCGCGTAGCCGGCGATCTCGCCGTACACCCGGCCCACCCCGCGTTGCGCCGCCGAGCCGGCGTCCTCGGAGATGAGGATGGCGCCGCCCTCGCCCGGAACGTGGCCGCCGGCCGCGGCGTCGAAGGGAAGGTAGGCGCGGGTGGGGTCGTCCACCGTGCTCACCCGGCCGCCGGCCAGTTGAGCGGCCCACCCCCAGGGATCGAGGGCCGAGTCGACCCCGCCGGTGAGTACCACCCGGGTGCCGGCCCGGACGGTACGGCGGGCGTGGCCGATCGCGTCGAGGCCGCCCGCCTGTTCGCCGACCAGCGCGGCGCCGGGCCCGCGCATACCGTGCCGGATGGAGATCTGACCGGTGTTGACCGCGTAGAACCAGGCGAAGGACTCATACACGCTCACGTACTCGGGCCCCTGGCTCCACAGCTTCCGGAATTCCCGGTGGGTGAAGTCGAAGCCGCCCTGTGCGGTGGAGGTGACCACACCCATGCTGTAGTCGGTCAGACCGCAGTCGGGGCCGATGCCGGCCTCGGCCAGGGCTTCTTCAGCGGCGGCCAGGGCATAGCGGGTGGAGACATCGGTCTGCGGCAGCAGCCGGGAGGGGATGTGGTCCCGGGGCTCGAAGCCGTCGATCTGTCCGGCCTGCCGGGCCGGGTAACGGGCGGCGTCGAAGCGGGTGAGCTCGCCGATGCCGTTCTCCTCGGCGAGCAGCGCCTTCCAGTAGTTCTCCCGTCCCACCCCGTTGGGGGCGACGACACCGATGCCGGTGATCACAGTGCGGGGGATGCTCATGTGCGCACCTCGGGACGATGCAGGACCATGGCGCTCTGGAAGCCGCCGAAGCCGCTGCCCACGGTCAGGACGGTGTCGGTCCGCTGCTCGCGTGCGGTGATCGGGACGTAGTCCAGGTCGCACTCGGCATCGGGGGTGTGCAGATTGGCGGTCGGCGGAACCGTGTGGTGCTCGATGGCCAGCAGCGACGCGGCGATTTCCAGGGAGCCGATGGCACCGAGGGAATGACCGATCATGGATTTGATGGAACTGACCGGCACGTCATAGGCATGGGAGCCCAGACTGCGCTTGAAGGCGGCGGTCTCATGACGGTCGTTCTGCTTGGTGCCCGAGCCGTGCGCGTTGACATAGTCGACCGCCGTGGGATCCAGGCGCGCCTGGTCGAGGGCCACCCGGATCGCTTCGGCCATCTCCCGTCCGTCCTTCTTCAGACCGGTCATGTGGTAGGCGTTGCAACGGGTCGCATAGCCGCCGACCTCGGCGTAGATCCGCGCACCGCGGGCCTGGGCCGCGGCGTATTCCTCCAGGACGAACATCGCGGCGCCCTCGGCGAGGACAAAGCCGTTGCGCGTGGCGTCGAAGGGCCGTGACGCGTGTGCGGGGTCGTCGTTGCGGGGGGTGGTCGCCTTGATGGCGTCGAAGCAGGCGACGACGATGGGCGAGATGGGGGTGTCCGTCGCACCGGCGATCACGGTGTCGGCACTGCCTTCCCGGATCAGCTGTACCGCGTATCCGACCGCGTCCAGGCCGGAGGTGCAGCCGTCGGAGACCAGGGTGACCGGCCCTTCGGCGCCCACGGCCCAGGCCACTTCGGCCGGCATGACGCCGGGGGAGAGGTAGTCGGACATGTAGGGCGACAGATGCGCCGGATCCACCAGCCAATCCCGGCCGGAGTCGGACATCACCAGGTATTCGTTTTCCAGGCTGGTGGCGGAGGCCACCGCACTTCCCAGTACCGCTGCGGTGCGGTGCGGAACCCGCGCGGTGGAATCCAGGCCGCTGTCCGCCAAGGCTTCCTTGGCGCAGGCGACGGCGAACTGCGTGGCCCGGTCCATCCGCCGGATTTCCTGCGGGGTGAATCCCTCCTCCACGGCGTCGAAATCGGTCTCGCCGGCTATCCGTGAACGAAAGGGCTGGGCGTCGAAGAAGCTGATCTCGCGGGTTGCGGTCCGCCCCTCGCTCAACAGGTCCCAGAATTCTTTGGAACGGGTCGCCCCTGGGGCCCGCACGCCCATCCCGGTTATTACTACCCGCCGGGTCACTGGATGACTCCGGTGTTGATGCTCACAGTGTGGATTCCTTTCGGACTGACGGCTTTCGTCAACAACTCTCCGGACCGTGGCTTGAGCCAATGTTGAGCCCTGGTTGACGCTCCACTTTCTGCCCGCATGGGCTCAAGAAGTGGGGTGCCACGAACGCCCATTGCGGATCGGCGACCGGCAGGCAGGGACGGGAGCGCCGCCACGTTCAAGTCGGCCTCAAGAGCCCTGCAAGCATTCCGTCAAATGCTGTGCCGGGCAGCACTCGTGCCGCGGCGAAAGGATCGGTACAAAAGTGCAATTTGTGGTGGGCACCGTGGGAGATTTCCAGGAGCAGCAGGTGAAGGTCGTCCGACTGGATGACCGGTCGATCGGGGTGTTCCGGATCGATGGCCGCTTCTACGCACTGCGCAATTATTGTCCGCATCAGGGTGCCCCGTTGTGCCAGGGGCATGTCCTGCCGGATCTCGTCGCACCCAGGCAGGGAGAGGTCGGGGTGGACGAGCAGACGTGGTTCATCGCCTGCCCGTGGCACGGGTGGGAGTACGACATCCGTACCGGGCAGTCCTACTTCGGTGCCGGCCACGCCCCGGCGCGCACGTACCGCGTGCACACCGAATGCGCCGCGAGCCCGGAGGACGCCCGGCGCCGGCCCGGCCCGTACGTCGCCGACTCCTACGAGGTCATCATCGACGACCAGCGCGTCATCGTCGACACCTCCCGTCGTGCGGAAACATCCCAGAACTGAAAACCACCCAGGCGTGGGCCGGTGTACGCACAGAAAGGTGTCCGGCATGTCTGATGATTCGTTCACCAAGATTGTTGACACGGATGTGCATCCGTTTGTCCTTCCGCACGAGATCAGCTCGCGACTGCCCGCTCCCTGGCGGGCCAAGTTCGACAAGTACGGAATCCAGCCACCGGTCCCAGGAATCGCGTATCCCCGGTTACGCAACGGCGGATACCGCGCGGACACCTGGTCGGACACGTTTCCCGGAAACGATGTGGGTCTGCTGAAGGAGCAGTTGCTCGACCGCTACGACATGGCGGCAGCGGTATTGATCCCGCTGCATGCGCACAGCTTCGGTGCCGAGCAGGCGGAGTTCTCCGAGGCGCTGAGTGTGGCGCTCAACGACTGGCTGGCGGAGAGGTTTCTCGATGCGGACGAGCGCCTGATCGGATCCATTTCCGTACCGTTCGAGACCCCGGTCCTCGCCGCCCGGAGGATACGTGAACGAGCGCGGGACACACGCTTCCAGCAGATCCTGGCCCCGGCGAACACCGAGTTGCCGATGAGTTCCCCGCACTACTGGCCCATCTTCGAAGCGGCTTGTGAGACCGGACTTCCGCTCGGCATACACAGCGGCGGAGTGGCGAGCTATCGGCTCACCGGAGCACCGACTTACTACCTCGAAGAACATGTGGAGTTCAGCGGAGAAATGCAGTCCGTGGCCGCCGGTCTGATCCTGGGCGGCGTCTTCGAGCGCTTTCCTTCCCTGCAAGTGGTCCTGGTCGAGGGAGGGGTGGCCTGGGCAGGGCCGTTCCAGTGGTCCATGGACGAGATCTACCGCACCTGGCACCGGGCTCTGCCGGGACTGCGTGCATTGCCCTCGGAGTATTTCCGGGAGCACTTCTGGCTCACCACCCAGCCGATCGAGGAGCCCGCCCGTACCGATGACCTGGTGACAGCAATCGAACTGGCGGGAATGACACAGCGACTGCTGTTCGCCTCCGACTATCCGCACTGGGACTTCGATTCGCCCGAGCATGCTCTGAAGGGACTTCCCAAGGCGATGCGCCAAGCCGTGTTCCATGAGAACGCCTCGCACATATACCGGCCGAACCTGGGGGTGCAGGCGTGACGGGCACGATCGACACGGACCTGCACTGTGCCCCGCGGACCATGGGCGAGCTGGCGGAATATCTTCCGGCCTACTGGCAGCAGTACGCCGCCGAGGGGGCTATCCGGCTCACCGACCGCCAGCGGTCGGTATACCCCGCGCCGGACGACGGGGACGTGACGACGACCGCGGTCCCTGCCACCGCCGAGGAGATACCCGATTGCCGGGGAAGCAGTCGCACACCCATCCGGGCCACTCTGCTGACCTGCACCGTTCTGTTTGATCTGAGCCGGAACCCGGAGTTCGAAGCGGTCGGGGCCCGGGCGCTGAACACCTGGATGCGGGAGACCTTCCTCGCGGTGGACCCGGCGCTCTTCGGCAGCGCGGTGATTCCGACGCTGGATACGGAGCGCGCGCTCGCGGAGGTGGAGCGCATCGCCGAGGACGGCCGGTTCGTCCAGATTCTGCTCCCCGTACGCAATGACTTCCGGTACGGGGAACCGCGTTATCGGCGGGTTCTGGAAGCCGCCGCCGCAGCCGATTTGGTCGTGTGTCTGCATGCCGGTGGCCGTACCGGGCTGAGTTCCTCACCCACCGGATATCAGTCGAGCTTTGTCGAGGACACCCTCCTCGGTCAGCACCGGGCGGCACAGAATCAGCTGGTCAGCATCGCCACCAGTGACCTCCTCGTGCGCCATGAACGCTTCCGGCTCACCCTCGCAGAATGCGGCTTCTCCTGGCTCCCGCCTTTGCTGTGGCGGCTGGACAAGGACTGGAAGAGTCTGTGGCGGGAGATTCCCTGGCTGGACCGGAAGCCATCCGACCACGTCCTGGACCGGGTCCGCTGCACGCTGGAACCCGGTCATCTGCCCGTGGACGACGAGGAGTTCCGGGCGGCCGCAGACATGTGTGAGGCGCCCCGGACCCTCATGTACAGCAGCGACCACCCGCATCGCTACCGCAGTGCCGCACAGCGTCTGCTGTCCCTGCTCGATGACGCGGACCGCGGCCGCATCCTGCACGGCAACGCCCGGGAGCACTACCGGCGGCTGCCGGCCGAGTAGGGGAGAGGGCCGACCGTGGATATGGGACTCCAGGGCAAAACCGTATTGGTCACCGGGGGCAGCGGCGGGATCGGACGCGAACTGGTCCGCGCGTTCGGTGCCGAGGGCGCACGGGTGGCCTTCACCTACCACCGTGATGACGACACCGCGCGGCGCCTCGAACAGGACGGCAACGGACGCGTGCGGGCGCTGCGACACCGGTTGGACGAGGAGGGCGGCGCCGGACGCATCCTACGTGCGGTGACCGAATGGGCCGGCCCGGTCGACGTACTGGTCAATAACGCGCTGTTCCAGCCGGAGAACCCGGAACTGCAGGTCTGCGACCTCGCGGCGAGCCCCTGGCGGGACATGCTGCGCTGGAACATCGAGCCGGCGGTCGAATTCTCCTCGGCCGCCCTGAGGCAGATGCGGAAGACGGGGTGGGGGCGGATCATCCAGGTGTCCAGCAGCCTCGTCTCCCAGGGCAAGGCGGGCTTCGAATTCTATGGCGCGGCGAAATCCGCACTGCACGGATTCAACCGGTCCCTGGCGTTCAGTGCCGGCCGGAGCGGAGACATCCTGTGCAATGTGGTGGTCCTCGGCCTGACCCGTACCGAAAACAACGAGGTTAAGCCCTGGTTCCCCGAATACCGCGCCGAGTTCCTGGCCGGATCCCCACTGGGACGCCTGGCCGATGCTGCTCAAGTGTCCAAGATGGTGGTCGTCCTCGGATCGGCAGCCAATCAGGTCATGACAGGCCAGGAAATCCATCTCAGCAGCGGAACAGTGGGCAAGTAACCAGGTACGGAACGAGGTTGTGGGAAATGGATCTGGGGATCAAGAACAGGGTCGCCCTCGTGACCGGCGGCTCCGGAACGGGCGTCGGCTCGCATACCTGCCGGGCGCTGGCGGCCGACGGAGCGAGAGTGGCGGTGACGTACCGGACCAACGAGGCCGCCGCCAAAGAGCTGGTCGACGAGATCGAGCGGGACGGCGGCCAGGCCCTCGCCGTCGCATATGACCTGGCCGACGCCGCAGGGATGGATCGCTGTGTCGACACCGTTGCCGACACCTGGGGAGCGGTGGACATCCTGGTGGCCAACGCCATGTCCGGCCCCGCGCCGATGTCGGAAACCCCCTTCGGTGAGGTACCCAGGGCTGTCATCCAGCGGCGGATCCGCACGGACCTGGAGGCGACGCTCTTCACGGTGCAACGTGTGATCCCCCTCATGGCCGCCCAGAACTGGGGCCGCATCGTGCTGATCTCCTCGCTGGGCTGTGAGCGTGGCTGGGCCGGCGACGCGCCTTTTGAGATCGCCGCCGGCGCGAGCAAGAGCGCACTGCTCGGCGTCGCGCGAAGCCTGGGAGTGGAATTCGGCCGGCGGGGTGTGCTCACCAATGTCGTCACACCCGGGGGCATCATGACCGAGCAGCTGGAGGCCCTTCTGACGCCCGAGCGGCTGAGCATCCTGCAGGCCCGGATCTGCTCCGGACGCTTCAGCACCCCGGACGAGGTGGCGCGCACCATCGCCTTTCTGGCCTCGGCAGCCAACGGAAACATCTGCGGGGAAAACATTCATGTGGACGGCGGCTCTTAGCTACAGCCGGTGGTTTCACGGTGAGTGAGCAGCAAGTGGGCGGCCTCTCGGACGAGCCGGCCGGTATGCCTTTGACCTCAGGCCCAGTTGAGTTTCTACGGGTGGTCTCGTCAGATCACCCCCTCCGGGTCACAGCGGCTTCCTCCGATCGGTTCCGCGCGGGGATGACAGAATCGGGAGGTGCGCGCGGAGCGGAGAAGGAGAGCCCCTGCTGGGGTGGTTGTGGTGACGGGAAGTTCGGGCCGGGTCGGATCGGCCCTGGCGGCAGCTTTCGACGCGGCCGGCTGGATGGTCCGCGGCGTGGACCGGGTGCCCGGACGTTGGACGAGTGCCGTAGCAGACCTACGAGATCGGCGCGTGCGGCGGGCCGCATTACAGTCGGCTGACGTCCTGGTACATGCCGCCGCGCTGCACGCCCCGCACGTCGGGCGCCAGGCCGATGAAGAGTTCCGTGCCGTGAACGTCGGCATGACTGCACAACTGCTCGACGACGCTGCCCGCCTCGACGTCCGGCGTGTCCTCTACATCAGCAGTACGAGCGTCTATGGACACGCCCTGGTGCCCACCGACCGCGCGGTCTGGGTGGACGAGCAGCTTACGCCGCTTCCCCGGGACATCTACGACGAGACCAAACTGGCCGCCGAGGATCTGGTCGCCGCCTGCGGCGTTTCCTCGGTCACGCTGCGCATAGCGCGATGCTTTCCGGAGCCACTGCCTGTACTGGCCCGCCGCCTGCTGCACCGGGCGGTCGACGTGGCCGACGTCGCGACGGCGGGGGTCCTGGCCGTGACGCACTCCACCGTGACCGGCACGTTCAACATCTCCGGGCCGCACCTGTTTCAGCGAGAGGACTGCCTTGCCCTTCACCGTGATGCGGGCGCGCTCCTCGCCGGCCGGGCTCCGGACGTCTTCGAGGCGTTCCGCGACCGGGGGTGGCCAGTGCCCGATCGCCTGGACCGGGTGTACGACTCGACCGCCGCCGCGAACGCCTTCGGATACCGCCCAGTTCGCGGAGTCCGGCAACTGCTGCGCGATGCCGCTGACGGGCTGAGCACATGAGTGTTCCGACGGCAGTCCCGCCGGGCGCGGCGCCCAACGCCGCCGCAATGCCCTCGCACGCCTTCCCTAAGGGGTGTCCCGTAACTGCCGGCCAGTGAGATGATCTTGGTGTGGCTGGTGTGATCACGGCGTCGGAGCCTTCCTGGATAGCCCCGTTCACCGGTCTGAGCCTGCGCCGCTTCGGCAAGTTGGTGACCGCGCTGCGCCGCGAGAGCGCCGACGAGGTGCGTCTGGGGCGGCCGTAGGGCCTGTCCCTGGAGGACCGGGTGGTGGGTTGGGCCGGCCCCCCGTATCGGCAGTCACAGCAGGACTGACGTCCCAGCGACGTGGGCCTGGCTCAGGTGGAGACAGGAGCTCGGGACAGGGCGGTCCGCAGCGCGAAGGCTCCGAGCAGGCCACCTGCCGTCAACCGCTGGGCGGTCATGGCGCGGGGCCGGGCGGCCAGAAACCCCGACACCCGCGCTGCGCCCAGCATGATCAGAGCGTTCACGGAGATCCCCACGATGATCTGCACACCACCGAGCTGGAGCAGTTGCCCCCAGGCCGGACCTGCCTGCGGGTCCAGGAACTGGGGCAGAAGGGCGGCATACATAAGAGCGATCTTGGGGTTGAGCAAGTTGGTCAGCAGCCCCATCGAGAACAGGCGGGCATTGGAGACCGGAGACAGGTCCTGGGCCGGAGCGAAGGGCGAGCGGCCGCCAGGCTTGAGCATGCCCCAGGCGAGGTAGGCCAGGTAGGCGGCCCCGGCAAGCTTGACCACCATGAACGCCACCGGCACGGCGACGAACAATGCGGACAGGCCCGCAGCCGCGGCCAGCAGATAGCACACGAACCCCACGGCGGTCCCACTGAGGCTGACCAGGCCCGCCCTGCGGCCTTGGGCGATCGCACGGGAGGCGAGGTGGATCATATTCGGTCCCGGAGTCAGGGCCATGCCCAGTTCGACCAGGGCCACTCCTCCGACTGCGGTCAGAGTGATCACCGGTCAACCTCCTGGTCGTTGGTCGGGCACCTGGTGCGGAATGGGTCGCCCGGTTGCAACGGACGGCTACGAGGCATCAGCAGCGCCCGTCTAGCCTGCTACAGAATACGGTCTTGCCGCTCGGCATCTTCATGCACCCCCGCGGGGGCCACTCGCCTATGCCTAGAGGTTGAGGTTGTGCGGGCGGGCAATGCCGCGCATCGCGTGATGGACCCCATCGCCTCGGAGCCGGCAATCCCGCAGGATCTTCCAGCACTTCCTGCGGGCGAAGACGTGCTCGACGCGAGCCCGGACCTGTTTGTGGGACTTGTTGTGGGCGACTTTCCAGGCGGGCAGCTCCTCGCCCGTGCGGCGAGGTGCGGCATCACCAGGCCGGTGCCTGGGTAACTGCCGTCGGTGATCGTCATGGTGGCCCCGACGGCATCCTTGGCGCCAATTCCGCCCATGCCTTGCAGTCGTTGCGGTTGCCGGGCAGCGGGCGGCCGACCACCACGACGAGCTGGGTGTCCGCATCGATGACGACCTGATGGTTGGTGGAATATCGGTAGTTTTTCGACTGCTCGGCGATGGTGTGGTCGCGGGTAGGGGCCAGGGTTCCGTCCACGATGAGCACGGCATTCTTGCGGAACAGCCGGCGCGGCTGCAGCGCGAGCAGGGGGCCGGCTTGGGCGATGACGCGGTCCGCGGCGGACTTCGAGATGCCGGACATCGAAGCGAGTTGACGCATCGTCATGTTGATTCGCCAGTAAGTCACGACCAGCAGCACCCGGTCCTCCAGGGACAGGCCCTACGGCCGCCCCAGACGCACCTCGTCGGCGCTCTCGCGGCGCAGCGCGGTCACCAACTTGCCGAAGCGGCGCAGGCTCAGACCGGTGAACGGGGCTATCCAGGAAGGCTCCGACGCCATTTGCGAGACATCCCTTAGCCACCCGCACAATGAGCATGACTCAAGCAGGCCGAAAGCAAGGAGGGTTGTCGGCGGTGCCGGTCAATGTGAGACTCGGCGCTGCCGAAGCGCCGTGGTACTGCGACGACGCGGCATCGGGAACCCTCACACAGGGAGGTGCGGCCTGTGATCCCCAGGACCATTCATATACTCTTCGGGCGCTTTCCGGATTTCAGCGGAAAGCCTTTTCGCCGATTCATCACCTGGCCATCAAGTCTGCCCACGAGGTGAACCGTCCGGATGCCATCAGGAGCGGCTGGCCGGGGTGGGATCGGCCGGCGCCCTCACCGCCGTGGACTCTCTTACGTAGATCTCACACTGCTCTGTCACGGGCGCCGCACGCAATTGACATCGGGACCATACGCTGCCAGCGGCCCTGTTCACCGGTCTCGTGAGCCCGGTGATACCTCAGCCCCGTCATGGAGGTTGGAGTGCTCCACGCGCATGTCCTCGGACCGCTGACTCTCTGTGCACAGAAGGGAGAGCGGTTGCTCTCCTCCAACAAACAAAAGCAGCTGATCTCCCTTTTGCTCTTCAATCTTCCGCACCCGACCTCCACCGCAATGATCATCGATGAGCTCTGGACGGATGGTCCGCCGAAGAGCGCCACCGGAACCCTGCAGACCTATGTCTGCCACCTCAGGAACTTCCTCGCGGACCTCATCGGAGTGCCTTCGTCCGTTATCGCGGCAGAATTCCTTGTCCACCGACCCCCGGGCTACTTTCTGGAGCCCTCTTGGATAGAGCTGGACGTGCAGCACTTACGTGAGGCCGAACGCCGGGCCTATGCGGGAGTTGACACGCAGGACTTCGGCGCGGTGGTTCAGCACTGCGAAAGCGCGCTGTCGCTCTGGAGCGGCCAGACGCTCATGAATGTGGAGGCCGGGCAGCATGTGCAGGCCGAGATCGACGGCCTGGAGCGGGCGCGGATGTCCCTGGTCGAAGTGAAGATCGAGGCGGAGATCTCGCTGGGAAGGAACCAGAAGGTTCTGGGAGAACTCTCCAAGCTGACCTCGCAATTCCCGCTGCATGAGGGAGTGCACTACAACTACATGCGGGCGCTGTCCAATTCCGGTTACCGGACACGGTCCCTGGAGATTTTCCAGACCATGCGCACGGCGATGGTGGAACAGCTCGGTATCGAACCCTCGCTCAAACTCCAGCACCTGCACCAGTCAATCCTCAATGGCCGCCCTGCGGACTTTCCGTCAGAGCTGATGGCCCCGGGCCCGCTCAGGAAGTCCGCATGAGCCGGGGCGCCCCGAAGGCCCAGCACGCCCGGTCCGGTCACCCGGTTCCGCCGCCCGTCGCAGGCAGGCCGGCTTCCCCGCAGGTTGGGGGAGGAGCCGCCCGACCGCGGCCCGCACCCCGCCCCCTCCGCCTCCGGCGGCTCACGATGTTCGGGCCGGCCTTCGTCGCCGCCATCGCCTACGTCGATCCGGGCAACTACGCCACGAACTTCGCAGCCGGCTCCGGCTATGGAGGATCTCTGCTCTGGGTGCTGATCGGCTCCAATGTGATCGCTGCCCTGGTGCAGATGCTCTCCGCAAAGCTGGGGCTGGCCACCGGCCGGAACCTGGCGGAACTGTGCCGGGACCGGTTCTCCCGTTCTGCCGCTGCCATGCTGTGGTTTCCGGCCGAGCTGGTGGCCATTGCCACGGACCTTGCCGAGGTGGTCGGCGGGGCGATCGCCATCCATCTGCTCTTCGGTCTCCCTTTGCTGGTGGGGGGCGTGGTCACGGCGGCACTGTCATTTCTGCTCCTCGGCCTCGAAGAGCGCGGCCACCGGAAATTCGAGGCAGGAATCGCGGTATTCCTGGGCCTCATCGTGGCCGCGTTCCTCTGGGGCGGCTCGATGGCGGACGCCTTCGCCGTCGATGTCACGCCCTCGCTTCCCGGGCAGCAGGCGCTACTGCTCACCGTGGGGATCGTCGGCGCCACCGTGATGCCACATGTGATCTATTTGCACTCCGATTTGACGCGTCGGCACATTCACCCTGAGGCGGAGCCCGGCACCGCGTCGCCTCACCGGCCCGCCGACCCTCGGCACAGCAGTCGGTTACTGTGGCAGATCAGGCTGGATGTACTGATCGCCCTGGGGGTGGCCGGCTTCGTCAACGCAGCGATGCTGATGATGGCGGCGCGGGTGTTTCACGGCCGGAGCACGCAGGTGGAGAGTCTGGAACGGGCCTACACCGGCCTCCAGGACTCTGTGGGCGGCAAGGCCGCGCTGGCCTTCGCGGTCGCTCTTCTGGCGTCCGGTCTGGCCGCTTCCTCGGTCGGCACCTATGCGGGACAAATAGTGATGGCCGGCTTTCTGCGCAGGTCCCTGCCGATCGCGTTACGGCGGCTGTGCACGATGGCGCCCGCCATTGCTCTGCTGGCACTGAACATCAGCCCAACCGATGCCCTGGTGTGGTCCCAGATCGCGTTGTCCTTCGGTATTCCCTTCGCCCTCATTCCTCTGGTGCGGTTTACCGGAGATCGCACGCTCATGGGCCCGTTCGTCAATGGAAAGGCCACCATGGCGGGGGCGACGGCGGCGGCAGCCGTCATCATCCTGCTCAACGTGGTGCTCCTCGTGCAGGCCGTCGCGGGCTGAGTGCCGACGTCTCAACCAGTGGTGTGCGCGCGGTACAGCTCCGCATAGGTCGAGTTCGTCGCCATCAGTTCCTCGTGCGGCCCCTGTCCCACGATCCGGCCGTTGTCCATCACCAGGATCGTGTCCGCGTTGCGGATGGTCGACAGCCGGTGGGCGATGACAAAGGTCGTTCGCCCGCGCCCCAGGCCGGCCATGGCGCGTTGGATGTGGGTTTCGGTGCGGGCGTCCACGGAGCTCGTGGCCTCGTCCAGAATCAGGACGGGCGGTTGCCGCAGAACGGCACGCGCGATGGTGATCAGCTGTTTCTCGCCCGCGCTCAATCCCCCGCCACCCTCGTCGAGAGCGGTCTCGTAGCCGTCCGGCAGGGTCCGGATGAAGTGGTCGGCTCGGGCCGCACGCGCCGCCTCGACGATCTGCTGCCGCGTGGCGCCGGGGTCGCCGTAGGCGATATTGCTCGCGATCGAGCCACCGAACAACCAGCTGTCCTGCAGCACCATGCCGATATGGGAGCGCAGTTCCGCCCGGGACATGGCGGTGAGGTCTATGCCGTCCAGCGTGATGCGGCCACGGTCCACTTCGTAGAAGGACATCAGCAGATTGACCAGGGTGGTCTTGCCCGCGCCCGTGGGGCCGACGAGCGCAACGGTCTGGCCGGGCTCGGCCCGCAGGGAGAGATCGCGGATCAGCGGTTTGTCCGCCGCATAGCTGAACGACACCTTCTCGAAGACCACGCGACCGGTCACGGTGCCGGGACGCTGTGGAGTCTCCGGGTCGGGGCGTTGCTCCTCGGCGTCGAGAAGACCGAAGACCCGCTCTGCGGACGCGATGCCGGACTGGACGACATTGGCGAGCGAAGCGGCGGCGGTGACGGGATTGTTGAACTGCAGGGTGTAGGTGATGAACGCCTGAATAGCGCCGACCGACATGGCACCGGCGGCGACCTGCACACCGCCGATCACCGCGACCAGCACGTAGGTGACGTAGCCGAGGAACGCCAGCGTGGGTTCCATCGCACCAGAGAGGAACTGGGCCCGGCGACTGGCCTGGTACACATCCTGGTTGTAGTGGGAAAAGGTACGCGCGGTCTCGCGGTGCAGCGCGAACAGCGTCACCTGCACATGCCCGGTGATCGACTCCTCGAGGTGACCGTTGAGCTGACCGGTGGCCGCCCACTGACGCTCGAACTGTGGCCCGGACCGCCGGCCGAGCCTGCGGGTGACTCCGGCGGTCAGCGGCAGCATGAGCACGGCCACCGCGGTCAGGAGCGGCGAAATGAACAGCATCATCACCAGCACACCGATCACGCTGAAGACCGAGGCCAGGATTTTGGTGAGGGACTGCTGCAGCATCATGGAGACGTTGTCGATGTCATTGGTGATACGCGACAGCACCTCTCCTCGGCTTCGGCCGTCGAGGAAACTCAGCGGCAGCCGGGTCATTTTGGCCGAGGCCAGCCGTCGCAGGTGATAGGCGGTGTGCTGGGCGACGGACTGCGCCAGCAGCCCTCGCCCCAGTGCACAGCCCGCCGAAACCAGGACCGTGACCAGGGCATGCAGCAAGACGCTGCCGACGGCCGGGAAGTCGACGCCACCGGAGCGCTCGGTGCCCTGCACCACCAGGTCGGTCGCCTTTCCCAGCAGCTTTGGGATGGCGAGGGACAACACGACACTGGCCATGCTCAGCAGCACACAGAAGACCAGCTGTCTGCGCCTGGTGCCCATCAACGCCAGCAGTCTCCGGCCGGAAGGGGCGAAGGAGGTGGGCTTGTCGTTCTCGGTATCGGTGTTCCGGCGGCTCATCCGACCGACCTGACCTCGGTTGACTGGGACAGCACGATCTCCCGGTACGCATCGTTCTCCGCCATCAGTGCGGCATGGGTACCGCTTCCGGTCACCCGGCCCTCGTCGAGCACAATGATCCGGTCCGCCGCACGGATCGTGGCGGCCTGCTGGGAGACGATCACCCGGGTCGCACCCGCGGTCTCCTGGTGCAGAGCGGTCCACAGGCGTTCCTGGGTCACGGCATCCAGTGCGGAGAAGGAATCGTCGAAGAGGTAGACGAGCGGTTTCCGTACCAGGACCTGGGCGATAGCAATCCTCTGCCGCTGGCCGCCGGAGAAGTTGATCCCGCCTTGCGAGACCGGTGCGTTCAGCCCTTCGCCGGCCGCCTCGACGAAATCGCGGGCCTGCGCCACCTCCAGGGCATGCCACAGCTGCTCGTCGGAAGCCGCGGGATCGCCGTGCCGCAGATTCGTGGCGAGGGTCCCGGAAAACAGATAGGGCTTCTGGACGACGAGTCCGATGGAGGCGGCCAGGGTGCCCTGGTCGAGGGTGCGAAGGTCGTGGCGGTCCAACCGCACGATGCCCCGCTCGGGGTCGTACAGCCGCGGCACCAGATTCAGCAGTGTCGACTTTCCACTGCCCGACGAGCCCACCACTGCCACGGTCTCACCTGGGCGGGCGTCCAGCGAGACGTCCCGCAGGACCGCTCGCTGTGCTCCCGGATAGCGGAAGACCGCGTTCTCGATGGTGAGGTGCCCGCTCAAGCGGACCGCGCCGGCGGCTTGCCGGGGAGCCACCGGACGGGGCGAGGTGGTGAGGACCTCCTGGACACGGCCGGCGCAGACGGCGGCACGAGGCATCAGCATGAAGGCGCCCACGGCCATGAGCACGGCTTGCAGGATCTGGGTGAGATAGTGCAGAAACGCGATCACCGTGCCCGGCAGAAGAGAGCCCTCCGCCACCCGGTGTCCACCGAACCACACCACCACGATTCCGGCGCACTCCATGATCAGGGTGAAGGCCGGCATCATCAGCGCCTGGGTTCGCCCCAGCCGAAGGGCTACCGACCGGGTGTCGCGGTTGGCGCGCTCGAAACGGCGCTGTTCGTAGGCGTCGCGGACGAACGCCCGGATCACACGGATTCCAGTGATCTGCTCCCGCACCAGCACATTGGTGCGGTCAATGCGTTCCTGCAAACCCGCCGACAAGGGCATCATCCGGCGCACGATCAGGCCCAGGCTGATCGCGAGCGCCGGAAGTACGAAAGCCAGCACCAGCGACAGCGGTGCGTCCAGACGCAGCGCCATCACCACGCTGCCCACCGCCATCATGGGCGCCACCACCATGAGGGTGAGCACGGTCAGCACCCATTGCTGGATCTGCTGTACATCGTTGGATGACCGCGTGATCAGGGATGCCGCACTGAAGTCGCGGATCTGCAGGGCCGAGAGGCGCTGGATGCGGGCATAGACCGCCTCGCGCAGATCGCGCCCCATCGCCATCGCCGTGTGGGCGCTGAAGTGGACCGCGGCTACGGCACAGGCGCCCTGGAGCACGGACACCGTGAGCATCAGCAGACCGGTGCGGAGGACCTGGGCGCTGTCTCCTCTCAGCACGCCGCTGTTGACGGCCTGGGAGTTGAGCATCGGCAGGGACAACGCCGCGGCCGTCTGGGCCAGCTGGAGGATCACCACGAGAGCCAGATATCTACGGTAGGGGCGTAAGTGGACACGTACGAGTCGGAACAGCACAGTCTCTCCGCATCGCCGATAAAGTGACACCGAGTGCAACTTTGCCATAGGGGGCTTGATGCTGTCAGTGCCAACATGTAACCGATCCGGGGCAGTTAAGGTGGCCGATGTGCATCCCGACGGAAGCCCCGCCCTGGACCGCGACCTGCCCCTGCGGGAGCGTAAGAAGCTGCGAATGCGACGTGCGCTGGCTGATACCGCGCTGCTGCTGTTCAGCGAAAACGGCTTTGAAGCGGTCACCCTTGACGAACTGGTGGACGCCGTCGAGATCGCCAAGCGGACATTCTTCCGCTACTACTCGTCCAAGGAGTCGGTCGCGATCGCCGCGGAGGCCGACCTCTGGCAGGCGACCGTCGATGAGTTCGAGGGCACCGACGTGCGTGGCCTTGTCCTGGATGCCCTGCGCGGCGCACTGATCGCCGCGATCAAGGGCATGGACGAGGACTGGGACTGCCGCTTCGTTGCCACGCGCCGGCTCGTCGCCACCACACCCGCGCTGCACAAACACAGCATGGTGCTCTCGGACTGGGCCCAGTCGCGTCTGGCGGCAAGGCTGGAGACCCGGTTCGGCAGGGACCGGGCCCCCGTACTGCGGCTGCTGTGCGAGATCGCGCTGGGCGCCTACTGGGTCGGAGCACTGACCTGGACGGCCCGCCAGGAACGAGGCGAGGGAACCGGCGGCTCGGAAGACCGGGAGGCGCTCGCCCGATGCGTCGAGGAAGCCTTCGACCTCATTCCGTCAGCTCTCCGGCTCAGCGCCGAATAGCCTCTGCCGCCGAGGTCGTCGCATCTCCGGCCCGGACGCGTCCAGGCCGTCTCACCCGCCGCTCGCCCCGTCCGTTGATGCGGCATCCGCACCCGCAGAGGTTGCCGGGTCCGCGCCCGAGAAGAGGAAGTCCCGTACCTGGGCCACGAACGCATCGGGCTTTTCCTGCGTCACCACGTGCCCGCTGTCGATTTCGGCATAGCTGCTGCCGGCGATCAGCTGGTGCAAACGCCGGGAACTCTCCACCGGTATGAGGTGGTCGTGGCGCAGCCCCACGACGAGAGTGGGTGCCGAGATTCCGGAGAGGCGGTCTCGCAGGTCTGCCCGCAGACAGAGCCCGATCCTGTGGTCGATGCCGTCAGGGGCGGCACGGGAGATCAATGCGCTGAGTTCATCGGTGCCCAGGGCGGACAGATACGGCGGACTGAACGCGACCGACAGCGCGAACCGCACCCCCAGTTCAGGGTCGGCCTGCGCCAGCCGGCGCCAGGTCTCGCATACGAGCTGATGCCGGGAGTCTGTGCCGTCGGCCCAGCCGGCCACCAGCACCAGTCGGCGCACCAGCCCCGGATGGCGGGCGGCGACGGCAGCGGCGACGACGGCGCCCAGCGACACTCCCACCAGATCCACCGGCTGGGCCGCCGCGCTGCCGGTGACCGCCGCCACTTGCTCGACCAAAAGATCCAGCGACAACTCGCCCTCGGGCACCGTGGAGGCACCGCATCCGGCGTAGTCCGGCACGATGACGGTGCGCCGGTCGCTGAAGCGAGGGGACAGCAGGCCGAAGGCGGACGCGCCATCTGCATGGGTGCCGTGCAAGAGGACCAGACCCCTGCCGGAACCTTCCTTCGTGTAGGACACCGTGGTGCCGTTCACCTCGAGGTGACGCATGCCGGGCTCCCATGTCATCGATTCGGACGGCCTTTTGCTGATCGCGGACAGGGCGGCCGGGTGACTCAGGTCAAGGTTGCCGGCCCGCTCTTGGGCGTCCGGTCGTAGTCATGTCCAACCGTGCGGGAACGGGTTTTGAGCCGGCCCGCTTCATGGACAAGAACGTCATGGACCGTGCAGCTGGGGGCGACCTCGGGGACCCGGTCCGTGCCACTGGTGAGAACCAGCGCATACACCGTGGATTCGAGGGTGTCGTCGTCGTTTTCGGTGAGGGCCAGCATGTTGAACCAGTGGCGTCGCTGGACGGGATTCCCCTCGAACTTCTTGTGGAAGTCGACCAGCTCCTTCACGATGCCTCCCGGAGTGCGGGCCGGCGGCCTGCCGGGGGTATGTGTGAACTCCCCATCGCTGGTAAAGGTGTGCGCATACCCCTCGAAGTCCCCCTCATCCAGCATCCGCATCTGGATGGCGTAGAACTGCTGGACAGCGACGTACAGGTCAGTGAAACTCCGTGCGGAACTCATCAGGGAAACCTTCCCGTTGCTGGACTTCATCCCCGGCGCCCTGCCTGGTGGACGCCGCTACCGCGCCCGCCAGGGAGCCGACGCATTGAGCATGACCGTGCACGCTCGAACGGCTCTTGAACGCCGGTTTGCGCGAGGGCCGATGCCGGGACGGATCATCTGCATCCGCCACAGTCGTATTCCAGGGCCGATCCGGCGGCGTCACGGATGCCTGGGGAAGCGGTGCCGTTCTCCCCTGTGAGTGGCTGGGGCGCTGTGCCTGGTCGTTTCGCGCGCGCCTCGGCCGGGGCAGCGGACAGATAGAGCACCACATCCAGGCCCGCTCCCTCGTGAGAGCACAGTTCCAGTCTGCCGCCCGAAGCGGTCATCAGTCCGGATGCGATGGAAAGTCCCAGACCGCCGCCCTTTCCCGGCGACCGCTGCCATCCCCGCATGAGGGCCAACTGCCGCTCGGTTTCCGACAGTCCGGATCCCTCGTCCTTGACATGGATCTGCACCACCGCATCGTCTGCCCTCAGATTCGTCCGAATGGTGCTGCCTGTCGGACTGTGTTTGAGAGCGTTGTCCACCACGATGTCCAGAACTTGTTCCACGGCGCCCGGCTGCGCCAACGCCCACACCTGTGCCGGGCCATCCAGTTGCAGCCCGACTGAGCATCCCAGAGCGACGATGGACCAACCGTTCAGCGCACTCTCGATTTCGCCGCGCACCTCCACGGTCTGCAGCTCCTGACCGGCGGGCAGCGGCTGAGCACGAGCCAGCATGACTTCCAGGGTCCGGTCCATCCGGTCGAGATCTCTGAGCGCCTGTTGGTATGTTTCCGTTGCGGCGGACGGCAGAAAGGCACCGAGCCTTTCCAGGCGCAGCCGGAGAGCGGTCATCGGGTTCCGCAATTGGTGGGCCATATCGCTCTGTCCGGAGCGTCGGAGTTCGCCCGCGGATCGTGCGGCAGGGGCGAGCAGATCGCGGTGCCCGGGACTTCGTCGCTCGACACCGCCCAGCGCATCGGATTGCTCCGGAAGCGCCTTCGTCACAAGGGCATTGTGGTTGCTTTTGCTCCTTCCGGTCCATGGCGAACGTGTGCGACGCGTGACGAGCAGCAGCCCGGCACCGCTCAGTGCGATCAGCAAGAAGGTGCCGGCCAGTACGCGCCGGTCCACCGTCGTGGGGCCGGGCAGATCTACTGGTGGGCAGTGCTCTGCACCGGTGCCCGGGGAGGCTGTTGCCTGCGGCGCCGGAGAGGCGGATCGTTGTCTGACGGTCTCCGGTAATCGGCGGCGATCAGTGGCCGAAAAGGTGATGGGACCGTCCAGTGCTATCCAGGGGGCGCCGATGCCCCGTGGACGGATGCCACCCGGCTTGCCCTGGACTGTGTGACCCTGGTCGATGGGCCGGG
This sequence comes from Streptomyces sp. NPDC058773, assembly GCF_042746015.1. Taxonomy (NCBI): domain Bacteria; kingdom Bacillati; phylum Actinomycetota; class Actinomycetes; order Kitasatosporales; family Streptomycetaceae; genus Streptomyces; species Streptomyces sp. NPDC058773. Next base: position 66,224 of record NZ_JBHYPE010000006.1, on the reverse strand, counting down.
AGGCAGGGACAGCACGCCGCGGGTCGACGGCTGGCGATCTTGTGCTACCGACAGCGGTCAAATGCTGGCCGCCCCGGCCCCGGGCCGGGCTGTGAGCGGTAATGCCATGGAGGAAGAGGGCAGGGGCCATCTGCAGCCCCACAGTGAGAATGGCAATGAGCGCCAGTGATAGACGGAACATAAATCTCTTCAATTTCGCGTCACAAAACGAAGACCGACTCCGCGCACTGTCTCAATCCAGCCGGGTTCCCCCAGCTTTCGGCGCAGCGCGGCCACATGGGAGTCGACTGTGCGGGACCTGCCGATCCACCGTTGCATCCATACGTGCTCCACTAGGTATTCCCGGGTGAAGACCCGCCCGGGGGCGCTGGCGAGGAGCGCCAGCAGTTCGAACTCCTTACGGGTGAGGGATATGTTGGAGTCGCGAAGGGAGACCTGCCGCCTTTCTTGGTCGATCTTGAGCGGTCCGCGGCATAAGATCTGCTCCCCGGCCGAGGCTTTGGAATCAGCAGATGGTGCATCAACGGACGGCGCAAGGGAGCGGCTGGTGGTTCCACGTCGCAGGACCGCAGCCATTCGAGCGAGTAATTCATGGAGTGCGTAGGGTTTGGCCACGTAGTCGTCGGCGCCGAGCCATAACCCGAGCGCCTGATCGAAGGTGTCCGAACGTGCACTGACAACGATAATGGGGACATTGCTCACACTGCGCAGATGGCGGCAGACCTCAAAACCGTCAACGTCCGGAAGATTCAGGTCGAGCAGCACGATATCCGCCGTGACCTGCCGACGTGTCGCATCGATTCCGGCGGCCATGTGCTCCACCGTCCAGCCGTGTTGCTGTAGCCCCTCCATCAGGGCCTGCGCCACCCCCTCATCGTCCTCAACAAGCAATGCCTTCATGTGTAACACCTCCGAATAGCCGGAACTTCCGAGCGTGCGCAACATCGTGATGGAGATCAGAAATGTGTGAGACCTGTACCCTTCGCGTCAAGTTGCCACTCGTTCGATGACCGGATCTTGATGGTGACGAGCGAGCATGCTGGGCTGCGCATGGAACGCGGCCGAAATGTATTGCTTGTCTGCTATATCCCTCATCTTGGCTAATATCTCCCTGGTTCAGGCTTCCCCTGTATTGCTCTGCTGTGTAAACATTTCTCCCTTGATGGTTCGCTTTGGCCGTAACGGGGGGGGTGCGGTCCGGTGGCCGAAATGAACTCGGCCATGGGTAACGGCGGTGACGTGCAGGGGGGGATGGAATGACCGAAGAGGTATATGGGGGGCATTTCTCTCTGAGGGCCGGAGCTTCTGTGGTCAACGAGGGTCATGGCCCTGCTCCGGATCGTATGAGCCTTTATGAGGGCCTGATCAAGGTGGCACGATCGGGCTGCTCGGGTAGGGGGAGGATCATGGATACCAAAAGGCAGCGGTTCTGCACTCGGTGCGGCACCCGGCTCAGCCGGTTCAGCGCCGATAGCCGATGTGCTCCTTGTCGGCGAGGGGTGGCCAAGTGGGTTGAGCCTGCCTTCTGGGAAGACAAAGTACGGCGAAGAGGCCGCCACCTGGCTGCTCTTCGCCCATAAGCTGCAGTATCTGCAGCAGGCCCCCCGCTGTCCCCCACAGCGGCGGCGGGCGAGCATTTTGCGTACCGGAAGCCGCTGTTGTGGCCTCGCCTCATTACGAGCGTGTGCTCGTCCTTCTCGCGATGGCGCTCATGGAGTCCTTCGGTATCACGGCCTGGCTTTCCGTCGACGCCGGCGATGAGCAGCGCGAAGGCTTCGCGCTGGAACCCGGACATAAGGCCATCATTGCCACCTGAGTCCGTGTCGATGATGGCGTAAAGATGGCCGATACCAGCAGGCCCGGCGTGCTGCGAGGTTGCGCCGAAGTGCCAGGCAGTGCCCGCCGGCACTCCGTCACCGCGGGAAGTCGGCCATGGCAGCGATTGGTCGCGACGGCCGACTATCTCCGGCTCGACCCTCGCTGGTTGGCCCGGCGTTGTCGGCAACTCGCGCCCGGACCGTCCGGAAAACCCATACGACCAGCACTGCCGCATGCGCGAGCACGCGGCCGGGGCGCGCAAAACCCCGATCCCAGGCGACCAACGCGGTCACCGACTTCGCAAGGCGAGCCGCGGCGGCAGGCCACCGGCCTCCCTTCGCACCCCGCCGGGCCGACGGGCCGGGTGCAAAGACAGGCGCTTCCTCGAATCCGCACCACTCGTCTGCCGGGCCGCCGCCGTGCGGCCCGTCCCGCACGAGGAGTTACGCGTGAGACGAACCGCTCGCGGCATACCGGCAGTTCACTGCATACCGGCGCCGCGCCCCGCAGGTAGATCCCTGGACCTCGCCACACCCACGAAGCGGTCCGCCCCCGCCGCGGTCCCGCGCAGCGCCCCGCGCACGGTGTCCCCCACCCTCCCCCGACTCCCCGAAACGGCCCAGACGTTGCCCGGGGCCCTCCCCCTGGCCGGCGGACCGTGGACCGGCGGCGGCACGGTCGTCAAAACGACCGGCCGGGTGTTCTTCACTTACCAGGGCCGCAACGCCTCCTGCTCCGGCGACGCGGTCACCAGCGGCAACAAGAGCACCGTGATCACGGCCGGGCACTGTGTGAAGCTCCAGGGTGCCTGGCACACCAACTGGACCTTCGTCCCCGGCTACCACGACGGCCAGGCCCCGTACGGCAAGTGGCCGGCGGCCAAGACGCTCTCCACTCCCCAGGGGACGGCGAGCGAGGACATCAACTACGACGTGGGGGCCGCGGTGGTCGCCCCGCTCGACGGCAAGAAGCTCACCGACGTCGTCGGCGGCCAGGGCCTGTCCTTCAACGCCGGCTACAGCAAGGCGATGTACGCCTTCGGCTTCCCCGCGGCCGCCCCGTACGACGGCAGCAAGCTCATCTACTGCAGCGGCACCACCTTCAAGGACCCGCTGTTCTCCAAGGACCACGGCCTGTCCTGCAACATGACCGGCGGCTCCGGCGGCGGCCCCTGGTTCACCTCGTTCGACGAGAAGACCGGCACCGGCCTCCAGTCCTCGGTCAACAGCTTCGGCTACCAGTTCCTGCCCAACACCATGTTCGGCCCCTACTTCGGCGACGACGCCAAGAACCTCTACAACGAGGCCCAGTCCTCGTGAGTCATCCGGGCTGACGGTGGTTCGGGGGCCGTACGGGGAGGTGCGTGCGGCCTCTCAGCCGTGCGGGCGACGTGGCCATGCACCGATCACCCGCCCGCTCCTGGGCCACATCCGGAATTCGGACTTCCGATTCGGCCGCTACGACAGGATTATCCCCAGGAGGGATCCGATGATGACGGAGGAAATCGCGGAAACTTGATAACGTGCGGGGACATCGTACTTCTCTCTTTTGACTCCCGCATTGATCTCCGTGGCGTACTTGTGCATGAGTTTCCTGGCGGGAAAGAGGCCGATCGTGAGCCCCACCCATGCGAAGGAATACAGAACCAGCATGTGCTGCACGGGCCAGTGCTGGTATTGGATTCGGCCGACCAGGATCATACCGATGCAGCATGCTGCGGATACGAGAGGAAAGACCGTCCTGCCCTTTCGCCCTGGAACCCATTTAGTCATGGAGAAGCAGAAGAGGGATGTGGCAGCGGCGGCCAGGATTAACAGGTAGACGAGGGGGAGCGAAGCAAGCATGAAGTGCCCCTTTCGGCATGCCCAAAGGCTGGCGGTCACGTGTGCCGCCAGCCCTTGGAGCGGATCCTAACAAGGTTCTGGTTACAGCCCCAGCAATCCGGTGATCGGCGATACAAGGTCGTGACCGAACTGCGTGATCTTCGTTGCGACGTTGCCGGCACCCAGGGCTCCGATCCACTTGGACTGGCCGAAGGTGATCAAGCCCAGGGCTGCGCTTCCCGCGGACTGCCAGAATTGCTGGCTCGCGAATCCGTGCTCGATGCCCGTGAACACCGCGCTGAGCCCTCCGAGTGCTAAGGAGGCAATGGCGAATCCGCCGGCGAGAGCTTCGAGAACGGGTGCAGCCGGCGGGAATATCAGGCCGGCGATGCCGAGTCCGGCGGATATGAACCCGGTGGCGATGCTGAGCTTGTTGGTGGTGTCCGCCCACCACCCCGCGTCCTTCCACCACGGCGTGTCGCCGCCGTTGACGCTGTCGTTATCGGACGAGTCGACAGGGTTGTTGTCGCTCTCCCTGGCTTTCCGCGCTTCCTCGGCTGCCTTTTTGGCGGCCGCCGCGCGTTCGGCCTTCCGCTTGGCCACGGCGATCCGGTGAGCCTGGCTGGCCGCCGCTGCCGCGGTCTTGGCGTCCTTGCCCGCCTGAACCGCCGAGGCGCGGGCTTGGGTGGCGGAGACCTGCGCACTATTGGCGGAAGCCACAGCTCGGTGCGCAGCGCTCAGAGCGCGATTGGCGGAGAAGTTCGCCGACCGCGCGGCCGAACGGGCCGTGGCGGCTGCCTTCTTCGCTTCGTTCGCGGAGGCCTGCGCAGCCGCGGCCGACTTGTCCGCAGCATCCGCATTCGCCTTCGCCTCCTTCGCGAATGACAGCGCACGTTCAGCCGACGCCTCAGCCTTGTCCGCCCAATCCGCCGCCTCCGTTGCTGCGCTGCGCGCCTTGGCCGCCGCTTGCTGGGCACGGGCCGCGTCCTCCTGCGCCTTGTGCGCGATTTTGGCAGCGGCGGCGATCGAGCCCTGGATGGCGGCGATGTGAGTGGCGGAGTCGTGGTCCAGCTGGGCGGTCTTGTGCTGCACTGTGGCGACAAAGTTGCGGCGCATCCACGCCGGCCCCTCCATCGCTGCCTGTGCGTGGGCCTTTGTGTAGGGACCCGCCTTGGCGAGGATGGTGGCGGTGGTCACCGCGTCGTCCTCCTTCAGCGCCTCCTGGTAAGTGGTGTCGAAGAATGCGTGCAACGCGGTTGCGGTACCCGCGTTGACTGCTTCATTCGCGGCCTTTTTGACTGCGGAGCCGGGACTGTTGGCGAGGATGCGGAAGATCTGAACGCGATTGTCCATCGCGGCCGCCTCGATCGCACCTGTCTCCAGGAACGTGGTGGCGGCGTTCGGTGCGTCGCTCTCCAGCGCCTTCTGAGCCGCCTCGGCGATGGCCTGGCTGGAGGTCTGGGCGAGGTAGAGGACGGTCTCTTGGTCGTCCTGCTGCTGCGCGAGAGCCCGATCGGCGTCAATCCACGCGTGGATGTCGGCTTCTGCCCCCGACAGGGCGAAGCGGGCCGCCTCTTTGGTCCAGGTGCCGTGTGAGTCGAGGAAGGCAGTGGCGGCCTGGCGCCCTGTGGTGGTGGCCAGTTCGAGGTCGTTCGCCTTCAGTGCTGCCTCGGCGCGGGCGATGAGCTCTTTCGTGGCCTTGTCGGTCTGCTCCTTCTGCGTACGCTTATCGGCGAGCTCGGACAGCTCCTGCTCTTCGGCCTGCGCGAGCTGCCGAGCCTCTTGCAGGGCCTGCTTCATGTCCTCGTCCAGACGCTGCCATTCGGCCTCCCGCGCTTTCTTCTCCACTTCGACAGCCTTTGTGACCGCCTTCGTGGCGTTGTTGGCCGCTTCGGTGGCTGCATTGGCGAACTCGGTCGATTTCTTGGCGTATTCGAGGGCCTGCCCCGCATACTTGGCCGCCCACTCGGCAGCGTCTGCGGCCTTCTCGGCATGGTCGGCTGCGGAGTTCGCGGTATCACGTGCGGTTCGCGCCGCCCCGGCGGACGCGTTGGCAAGCGCCTGGGCGGTCCCGGCCGCGTTGGTGGCGATGGTGGCGTTGGCATTGGCGATGGACGCCTGTCGCTTGGCTTCAGCCGCCTGGGCCTGGGCCTTGCCCGCCGCGACGGCTGCCGCGGCTGCGCTGCCGGCTGCGGAAGCCGCATTACGGGCGGCGGAGGCGGCGGCGGATCCGGCGGAGGCGGCCTGCGCGGAGGCGGTGGCGGCGTGGTCGGCGGCCTTCGCGGCGCTTCGGGCCTTGGCGGCAGCGTTGCGTGCAACGATCGCCGCGTTCTTTGCGGCGCTCGCCTGCGAGGCGTCCTTGGAGGCGGCGATCGCGGAGTTGTAGGCGCGGGCGGCGGCGTTCCCCGCACTGGCGGCGGCCTGGCTCGCCGCTGTCGCTGCCCAGGCGGCGCGGCGGGAGGCGGCAACTGCGGCGTGAGAGGCGCGGATGGCTGTTCGGGCGGCGTCCGCCGCACCCTTGGCAGCACTCGCCGCCTTGCGGGCTGCCTTGCCGGACTTGGCCACATCGTCCTTCGCGGCCTCGGCTTCAGCAGCCGCCTTCTGTGCGGCTTCCTTCGCCTTCTCGGCTGCCGTTACGGCGCGGGCGGAGGCCTCCTCGGCGAGCTTCGTCTTCGCGTCGGCCCGTTTGCCTTCGCGTTCGACGACCGCGACGAGTTCCTCGATCGTGGCCGACTCCTGGTCACGGGCCCTGGCGATGTGCTGGCCGGTGTCGAGGAACCACTCGATTTCCTGGGCGCTGCCGGAGAGGGCACGGGAGGCGTACCTCTGCACCTCAGGCCCCGCCTCTGTGAGCATCTTCGACACCTCCACCCGCATGTCTTCCAGGCGGGCGGTGTACTGGCCTCCGGTGAGGAAGCTTGCCAGAGCCGACTGGGTGTCGGTATCGAGGACGGAGCCTGCCTCCCGTCGCACGGCCTTGTCGCCGGTCGCCATCACTGTCGTGGTGGCGACTCGGAGATCTTCCATGGTGGCCGGCTCGTAGCCGCCCTTGAGGAACGCGGCGATAGACGCATCGCCGCCGTCGATCGCCTTGACGGCCTCGCGGCGGGTGCCCTTTCCGGCCCCTGCGAGGGCGGTCATGATGGCGACTCGGTTGTCCTCCACCGTTGCCATGGGCAATTCATGATCAAGAAATGTTTTGATTTCGGCATCGGAGCCGACGAGGGCGGCTTCCGCGGCTGCTCGGGTGGCTTTCCCCCCGGTCAGCCACGCCTTGACGGCCTTGGCCCGGTCGGTGTCGGGCAGGGTGAGCGGATCTTCGTCGGTGCCACCCTCCGCGGCATCTGCCACAGCCGCCAGAGGGTTGAGGACGAGGCTCGATGTGGCAGCTGCGGCAGTAGTAGCCGCTGCTGCGGCAAGTAAGCGCCGTCTGCTCCAGTAACTGGTGTCCAAAGCGGTCCTATCGGATGGCGCGCCCGGCGGCAGGCACACAGACGACGGCGTGCCGACGAACACGTTCGTGTGGGTTTCCCGCCCATGTCTCGGTAGCGATAGGTGAGTTGACCAGCAACACGAGAGGGCGCTTGCGTGACCATATATACGTGAAGCACTCGCCGGATACCTGTGTACATCCTGTGAAGATGTGAGAAGGAACACAAAGACCATACGGGTGGTAATGAGCGGATTTGCCCGGACTTATCGAGTGGTGGGGGACACGAACGCGTGTTTCGATTTCCGGCACCTCCGCGCCCGTACCGCCACCGCACTTGGCGAAGATCGCCCCGAATAGGGGAGCGCGGATCAACTCACCTTTCACGCAAGGGACTTGAATGAATCTCGCACGGCGGACCCTCGTCATGGGTGCGGCAGCGGCGGCCTGCGCGACCACGGTCATCGCCCCCACCTCGCACGGATCCTTACCCCAACTGCCGATGGAGACGGTTGCGGACGCCCAGCCGGGCCATGCGATCGAAGACTTCGTCCACCCGGACGCAGACAAGATCAAAGAAGAAAAGGGGATCACTCTCAAGCGCGGTGACGGCCGCATCATCCTCGCCGAATGCGGCAGCTCAGCAGGGCTGATGGAGGTGTGGTCGCGAAAGAACGACAAGGTCTGCTTCCGCATCACAGGTACTTCCGGGTACCTCACCATGGAGATCCCGGCCGTGTTCGCGGTCAAGGGAAGCGCCGATCACGCTGCCGACATCACTCTCACCACGCCGGACAGCAAGAAGGTGGAAGTTGAGGTCGGCAAGGACACCTGGACTCCGGTCGGAGAATCCACCGACCCGCAGGCCCGCGAACACCTTCTGGTCGAGATCGGCGTAGGTCAGGACAGGCCAACGCCTCCGAAGTTGTCGGGAGATGCCGATCATCCGTGGTTGGCCCGCGTCACAGTGAACAAGCCGGGCTATGAGGGTGGTCGAAGCTGCAGCGGTGCACTCATTGATCGGACATGGGTGCTGACTGCTGCAAGCTGCCTCACGGAGAACCCGTCCCGCCCGCTGCGGGCCGCGGCTGCGCCAACGCTCGACGCCACCGCCACCTTCGCCGGGCAACCCCCGGTAAAGATCAATTATTTGATCCCGCGGAGCGACCGGGACGTGCTGCTCGCCCGGCTGGCCACCCCGGTCACCGGCATCAACCCCGCCACGCTCGCGGGAAGCGTCTCCGCTGAGGGAACCGCGCTGCTGGCTGCGGGGTTCGGCCGCACCGCCACTGAGTGGGTGCCCAGCAGTCCGCACCACAGCACCGTGACCCGGAAGGGCGACGCCGCCACCACCCTGGAGCTGACAGGCGGTCGGATCTGCAAGGGCGATGCCGGAGGCCCCGTTCTCGACGACAACGGACGCATCACGGCGGTTCAAAGTCGCGCGGACCATCCCGGCTGTTTTGGTCAGTCCGGACAGAGCGCCGATGCGATCGCGGCCCGCACTGACAACATCTCCGGGTGGCTCAAAAGCAGCACCTTCAGCGGCAAGGCAGCGTTCGGCTTGGATGAGGGCGCTGGTGCGCGGCGGTTGTCGGGTGGTGTGGCTGAGGAGTTCGTGGCGCAGTTGGGCGGCGGGGCCGAACTGGGTGTTGCCGGCCGGACGGGTACCGCCCTGCGTCTGAACGGGACGTCGTCGTATGCGGCTACGGCCGGACCGGTGGTGGACACCACGAAATCGTTCTCGGTATCGGCCTGGGTC
>NZ_JBHYPE010000006.1:0-57292 GCF_042746015.1 Streptomyces sp. NPDC058773 | reverse complement strand
TCGGGCAGTGCACGAGTCAGCGGTGGTCATGGCGCAGGCCCCGTCGCCACCCTGGCCGGTAGCGGCGCTCAGCTGGGCGTCGTGGGCAAGGTCGGCACGGCCCTGCACCTGAACGGAACATCCGCCTACGCGGCTACGGCCGGACCGGTGGTGGACACCACGAAATCGTTCTCGGTATCGGCCTGGGTCAAGCTCGACGACAAGGACCGCAATTACACGTTCCTGTCGCAGGCCGGTAACCGGGCAAGCGGCTTCCAGCTCTACTACTCGAAGACCTACGACAAGTGGGCGTTCAACCGACGCACGAAGGACACCGACGACACCACCATAGTCCGGGCCGTGAGCAACAATGCGGCTCACTCGGGCGTATGGACCCATCTGGCCGGTTCCTACGATGCGGCCCAGCAGACACTGTCGCTGTCCGTGAACGGCCAACTGCAGCAGTCGGTCCGGTTCACCACACCGTGGCGAGCCAACGGCGGCCTGCAGATCGGCCGGCTGCTCCACCAAGGCGCCTGGCATGAATACGTCGCCGGCACCATCGACGAGATCCGCATTGCGCAGCGGAGTTCAGCTGTTTCTTGCGCCCGCACCTATGCCATCGGTCACCGTGGCGCCCCGGAGATCGCCCCGGAGAACACGATTGCCTCACTGGAAGCAGCCGCCGATCACGGTGCGGACTGGGTCGAGACGGATGTGCAGTTCACCAAGGACGGTCAACCGGTCATCATGCACGACAACACCGTGGACAGGATGACCAACGGAACAGGACGTATCGACCAGCTCACCGCCGAAGAGATCTCCCGATTGAGGGTGAAGGGGGGCGGACACGTGCCCACCCTGGAAGAGGTCCTGACCTCCCTGAAGAACCGGCCTGCCCGTCTACTCCTGGAGATCAAGGGGCCTCAGACGTCAGCAGCGGTGGAGCATGCCCTCAAGCTCGTGGCCGAAGCGGGGATGAACGAACGAACCGTGGTCCAGTCCTTCGACGAGGACGTCGTACGGCATGCAGCTGCCTCCGGCTACCGGACCAAGGTCGCACTGCTCCGGTCCAAGCTCGATCCGGATCCCGTAGCCACGGCACGCACCTTCGCTCTCAGTGCGTACGCGGTGAACTTCAAGGGACTCTCTGCCCGTCCTGCTGTGGTGGATCAACTGAAGGCGGCCGGGGTCGAAGTGTTCGTCTGGACGGTCGACAGCGAGACTGATTGGCAGCTTGTGGCGTCATGGGGTGTTGACGGCGTCATCACCAATCGCCCGGAACTGTTCCTGCCATGGCGGCAAGCCCACTGCCTCGAAGCAACGCAGTGAGGAATCAACCCGACCATGACTCGTCACCTTGTCACAGGCGCTTCCCGTGACAAGCGAACGGTCCGACAGCCTTCGCAAATCCACCACGGTCTGGTTCCGCGCCTTGGGCGGCTCCCGGACTGGCGATCGTACATTCGACATCACTGTGAAAGAGAACGATGAAAATCGCGTTCCTCATCAACAATGCGTTCGGTATCGGTGGGACCATCCGATCCACGATGAACCTGTCGCGCGCCCTCGCCGCACGCCACGAAGTCGAGGTGGTGAGTGTGCACCGGGTGAGTGACACACCGGCTATCGCCCTCGATGAACGGGTGAGACTGACCTCCCTGATCGATATGCGTCAACACAGCCCCGGCTGTGAACGGGGCCACGAGCTGACCCGGCAACCGTGCACGATGTTCCCCGACACGGGCGCCGCCGCGAACTCCGGGCACCTGCCGTATTCGGCCCTACACGACGAACGCATCGGCACCTGGCTCCATCACACCGACGCAGACGTGGTGATTGCCACCCGCCCCGACCTCAACGGCTACCTCGCCCGCGACGGGCGCAGCCGCTACCTGCGCATCGGACAGGAACACCTGAGTCTCGATGCCCACAGCCCGACCCTACGCGGCCACCAGGCCGCTGCCATCGCCGGCCTGGACGCCTTCGTGACCGTATCCGAGGCCGACGCATCCCAGTACCGCGCTGCCCTGCCCGGCATATCGACGCGAATCCTCTGCATCCCCAACAGCGTGCCCGAGCCCGCGGTCGATCCCTCAACCCGTCGCTCGAAAGTCATCGTGGCCGCGGGCCGGCTGGTCAGCGTCAAACGCTATGACCGATTGATCGACGCATTCGCCGAGGCAGCCGCAGACCACCCGGACTGGACCCTGCGCATTTATGGACGCGGCCCCGACAAGCCCCGGCTGCGCGAGCAGATCGACCGGCTCGGACTCTACGAACAGGTCCGTCTCATGGGCCCTGCCGCACCGATCGAGACCGAATGGGCAAAGGGCGCCATCGCCGCGGTCTCCTCCGACATGGAGTCCTTCGGCATGACCATCGTCGAAGCCATGCACTGCGGCGTACCGGTCATCGCCACAGATTGCCCGCACGGACCGGCCGAGATCATCGATCACGACACCAACGGCGTCCTCGTCCCGCTGCAGGACGGCAGCGACGCGTACGTGGACGCGCTGAGGCAGCTCATGACGGACGACGCCTTACGCGACCGACTCGGCGATGCCGCCCGTGAACGTGCCCGCGCTTTCGCCCCCGCCTCAGCCGCCCGTCGCTACGAACGGCTCTTCGGTGACCTGCGGACCACTGCTCGCCCGTCCCTTTTGACAAGGTTGCGCTCAGCGGTGCGCGCAGCCGCGCCCGCGGTGCACACGCGGCGGCAGCAACGACCGGCACAGGCCGCAACAGAGCCCCACCACGTCACCGCCCCACGCGCATCGGCGCGCGCACGGGCCCTGTCCGACGATGCCCTCCTCATCCGCCTTGCCGCCGACACCCTCCCCACCGGCCTCCTCGACTTCGTCGCCCGGCTGCGCAAGGATCCCAAGGGTCGCGAGATACGCCTCCCCATATCCGAAGCCACCGCACCCGACCAGACTGACCCGCACATCATCCTGCCGGTCGGCGCCGGACTCACCGAAGGCCGCTGGGACTGCTACGTCGCCCACCGTGACACCAACACCGCCGCGCGTCGTACCCGGCTCACCGCAACGCTCACTGAACAAGCCGCCCTTGTGGGACGTCACCCCCTCACCGGCCGCGACGGAGTCAGCGCTTGCATCCCGTACACCACAAGCGACGGCTACCTCGCCCTGCGTACCTGGCACCGCCCCGCCCACGCAGAGGTGCACCGCATCACGGTCGACGGCGCATACGTGTCGGTCACCGCGACACTGCTCAGTCCGAACATCGAGGCGAACCTGACTGCGGCGGCCGTGGTGGCCGCTTCCCGCACCGGGCCCGAACACGACTTCACCACCTCGGTCACCCAAATTGTCGACGGAAGCTTTGAGTTCACCCTCGACTACCGCGACATGCTCAACCACCGCAGAGCAGAGAACGACCTGTGGGACCTGCGGCTGCGCTTGAACTCCCCAGGCCACGCCCCCATCCCCATAGGCCGCATCGGAGGAGACATAGTTGATCGCAAGAGGACGGACAAGACTCCGGTGACGCATCTTGCACACCCGAAGCGTGGCATGACCCGCCTCACGCCCTTCTTCACCGTCGACAACAACCTCGCGCTCAGCGCCAAGGACATACCGGAATCCGCTCGCGACCACGCCAGTCGCATGGAGATCGGGTGACGGTGAGCGGCACTCCGGGCGAGACGCCGGCAGAGGTCGCAGTGAAGGTGAGCAAGATCTACTGGCCGCCGGAAACGAGGTGATGGTCCGTGCCCATGTCCTCGGCTGTCGGCCCGCCGGGTTCCGCCCCCGCGGGCGGGACGCGCACGCGAGCCATCACATTCGGGAAGGCAGGTGCATCGCCGGCCTGCCGGGCCCGGCAGTCAGGACGAAGGCCGGCGGCCGGCAGCGGTCGTCGGCTGCGAGGTGGACCTCATCGCTCAAGCACCGCAACCTCAACGTGCCCGGCCGCTACGGCTTCACCGCCGCCAACCCGGCCGGAGGTCACCTGCGGCCCCTGCGCAACTCGGACGCCCCCGAGCTGGACGAGGACGAGACCGGCGCCGAGTGCCGCCTGATACGGCTCTCCGCTCCCGAAGTTGTCGCCAGCCGCCGGCTTGTCCTCTTCGGCAGTGAAAATGATCTCTCCCATTCGCATCCGAAGGGTTCCGGCATACCGCCCGGGCGCGTGGTGGTATGCCGGTACCGTTGAGGCAGAAATCAGTACACGGGGGTCTGATATGCGTGTGCCTCTCGAGGCTGGGCTGGTGCGGATCTGGGACGGTGACGAGCCCGTCGGGGCCGGCTTTCTCGCCGGCCCCCGGCACTTGGTATCGGCCGCGCATGTGGTCGCCGGGGCTCTCGGGTTGTCCGCCGACGAGCGCCCGCTGGAGGGGGCCTCGGTCAGTCTTGATTTCCCGCTGCTCGCCCCGGGCAGACGGCAGCTCGCCGACATCGTCGCCTGGCGGCCTCCCGTGCCGGAGCACGGGATGGACGTCGTCGGGCTGCGGTTGCGGGAGCCACCGCCTGCGGACGCCCGGCCGCTCGTCCTGAGCCGGCGACACGGGGAGTTGGACGGTTCGCTGGTCATGGTGGGCTTTCCCCGTGGTCTGGAGCTCGGCACCTGGGTACACGGGCGCCAGGGCGGTCCCGTCGCCACGGGCTGGGTGGAGATCGAGAGTGACCCGGCACGGCAGGCCATGCTGGCTCCCGGCTTCTCCGGAGCCCCGGTATGGAGCACCGACGCGGACGCTGCCGTGGGCATGGTCGGCTACCGGGTCACCGGCGCGGGCACGAAGATCGGTTACATGCTCCCGGTGGACATGCTGCTGGAGGCGTGGCCCGAGCTGGCCGAGGTGATCGAGCGGCGCGTTCCGTACCGGGCGCTGCGCCCCTTCACCGAGCAGGATGCCGATCTTTACTACGGGCGCGAGGAGTTGGCCGGTCAGCTCGCCGACCGCATCCGCTCCGGAGTGCCGCTGATCAGCGTCATCGGCGGATCGGGCATCGGGAAGTCCTCGCTGTGGCACGCAGGCGTGGTGCCGCGGCTGCGCGCCACCGACTCCTCGGGCGCCATCCGGCTCACCCTGGCGTTACGCCCGTCCGACGCCGCCACCCCGCTGACCGCACTGGCCTTCGCCTTGGACCGGCTGATGCGCCCCGCCCTCACAGCGGCGGCCCGGCTGGAGTCGGTCGCCGCGACCGAGGGCCGGCTGGCCAGGGGACAGCTGCCGGACATCGTGGCGGCTGTGCTGGAGCAGCACCACGCGGACCAACTGGTGGTGTGCGTCGACCAGTTCGAGGAGGTCTTCGCGGCGTCGGCCAACGACCGCTCCGCATTCGTCCGCGCTCTTGTGCCCTGCTTGTCCTCCGGGTCCCGGCTGTGTGTGCTGGTGAACCTGCGCGACACCTTTCTGGGGGCGGCGCTGGCCGATCGCGCCGTCGCCGACCTCGCCAGGACGTGGCTGCCGGTCACCGTGGGCGAGATGACCGAGGGCGAACTGCGCCGGGTCATGACCGGACCGCTGGAGAATGTCGGCACGGTCGCCTTCGCCGAGGGGCTGGTCGAACGCATCCTGGACGACCTGAAACACACCCCGAACCCCCTGCCCCTGCTCGAATTCACTCTCGCCGAGCTGTGGGCGCGCCGACGGGCGGGAGTGCTGACCCATGCGGCGTACGAGGAACTGGGCGGCATCTCAGAGGCACTCGCCCGCTACGCCGACCGGATCTGGGCCGGCATCGACCCGGAGAGCCGGAAGGTCGCCGACCGGCTCCTCATTCAGCTGGTCCGGCCCCTGCCCGATGGGGACCTCGCCGTACGCCGCACCGCGTTGCGTGAGGAGTGCGACGAGAACCAGTGGACCGTCGGGCAGCGCCTCGCCACGTCACGGCTCCTGGTGATGCACCGGATCGGCGGCGACCCGAGCGGCACCTCCGGTATCGAGCTGGCGCACGACTCGCTCCTGCTGCACTGGGGACATCTGCGCGAACTCTGCGACGAGCACCGCGCGTTCCGCGTCTGGCAGGACACCCTCCGGCAGCGCATCGCCACCTGGTCCGAGCAGGGACGTCCGGGCAGGCGGCTGCTCGCCGGCGCCGAGCTGAGGGACGCCCACCGGTGGATGCGCAGCCATGAGGCCCATCTCTCCGCCCAGGAGACCCGATACATCATGGCCGGCCGGGCGCGCCGCTGGCGGGTGAACGGCTCTGTCTCCGCCGCCCTGGCCCTCGCGCTGGTGGCGGGGACGCTGATCTACCAGAACCGCAGCGAGCAGGTGGAGGCGTCCCTCGCGGGTACCCTGCGCACCAAGGCCGAGGAGCGGGCTTCCTACGACCCCTATGGCGCGATGCAGCTGGGCTTGCGCGCCTACCGCACGCACCCTGACAGCGGTCTGCCGGACGTCTTCGACGGACTGGGTCCCGTCGACCGGATCGTGCCCAACCTCGATGCGAAGACCACGGCACCACGTAACGCATCCCCGACGTCGACACCGACCGCGCAGAAGGTTCCGCCGTTGTCTTACGCCGACCAGATGGCACTCCAGGATCTGACCCCACTGGTGGCGGCCGGCGGCCGGACCCTGGTCACGCGCGGCCCGAAGGGCCAGATCGTCCCGTGGCGGGACACCGGGCGCGGGCTGGTGGCTGAGCCCCTGGACGGGGTGCTGGAGAAGAACGACCAGACCGACCATGCAGTGATCAGCCGCGACGGACGGTACATCGCGTTCCTCGACGAGCCCTTTCCGGACCTGGACGGGAAGCGGAGTGTCCCCGGCTCCTGTTCTGTGCCGGACATGATGAGCGCCACCAACAAGGTCTGCCTGGTGGTCTATGACACGGTCGGACACCGGGTCGTCCTCGGTACCGAGTTCCCCCCGCTGCCCCGGGTCGGCGTGGTCTCCATGAGCATCGACCCGAACAACCGGGTACTCGGGCTGGTACTGCCGGACAGCATGGATCCCATGACGGCCGCGGGCCGGCGCAACACCCTGTACCTCCTCGACCTGAAGAGCGGCAAGCTTCTCCGCAAGGCCGTATTGCCGTGGCAAAGCGCGGTGTTCCACTTCTGGCTGGGGCCGGACGGTGAGTCCGCGATCCTGGGAGAGGGCGAGTCGGACGGGTCTTCGATCCGTACCGCAATCACCCTGACCCGAGTACGTGTGGAATCCGATCGAATGACCCGCACCGCGCTGGCAGATCCGTCCCGGACGCAGAACTTCATCACGAGCCCGGACGGCCGGACCGTCGCTGCCGTACTCAAGGGGGCGCCTGGCACCTCGGCCGAGCTGAGGGCCTGGAACATCGCCACCGGCGCGCAGACGGGGTACATCCCGCGCCTCGACCCAGCGGAGGTCGACGGGACCCTCTCGCTCAACTCCACCGGAACCGCCGCATGGTTCTCCCTCCCACCCGATGCGGACGCCATCAATGACCACGCCGACTTCATTGCCGAGGCAGGAAGCCGCGTATCCATCCGGTCACTGGCCACGGGAAAACGCGTTGGCCGCTCCTCCTATCCGGGGGACTGGTCGACACTGATGCCGCTGGGTGACTCTCCGGACGGCCCGGTCCTGCTCGTGGACCACACGGCGCTGGGCGTCGTGTCGGCGGCCTCTGGCGGGCGGAGCCCGCTCCAGCGGGTGGCGGACGCGGCCGAGGCCGGCCCACGCGAAGCCGTCAGGAAGCCACCCGGCATCGACCGCCTGTGCGCGCTCCTGGGCCCCCAGGTCAACGATTCGCACCACATCAAGGACTTGATCCCCTCCGGGGCCTTCAAAGGGTCCCTGTGCCCCTGAGCCGGGACTGCCTACGCAGCACGCACATCACTCACGGATGAGGTGTCACATGGCTGAGATCGCTCGCTGGTCGCTGGACGACGGCGGAGAGGTGCTGGTGGAGATCGCGGAGGATGGCCCCGAGATCAGCCCGGTGTCCCGCTCCCGGGATGTGGTCCGGTCCGCGGCGACCTCGCTCGGGTCCGCACTGAGCAGTGTGCGGGACGCCTCGTCCACGATCCTCGGCCAGTTCCGTGATGCGCCCGTGTGCCCGGACAAGATCGAGGTGGAGTTCGGGGTGCGCCTGAGCACCGAAGCCGGTGCCGTCATCGCCAAATCCAGCCTCGACGGCCACTTGACGGTCAAGCTCAGCTGGGAGGGCGGACGAGCCGCCCGGGAGTGATCCTCCCGGTACCGGCTGGTCGCGCGCCGTACTTCCCGGCCTCCGCCGAGGCCCTTGCCGAGAACCCCGCCGACACCCACACCGAGCACGGCGCACAGCCGACCTCACATCGGGGCCCACTTGAACGTGCCGAGGTAGCCATCAGTCCGCTGATCCGGGGTCCTTGCGCTGGTTGGCATGGAAGCGCGCCCTCTTCTGACGAGTTCCGCACGTGTTCATGTCACACCATTTGCGGGTGCGACTCCGGCTGGTGTCGAAGAAGGCGGCTCGGCGGATTGGTGAGGCCGATCACCGCCTGATCCGGCTCCAGGCGTTGCCCGACGGCTTCCGGACCGAGTTCACCGAGACGGCAGAGCGTGGCCGGACGGGAAGGTCCGGCTATCCGGGGGCTCAGCCGCCGCGGCGCACCCGGGCTGCCTTGCGGGCCTCGGCGAGCTGACGGGCCTCGGTGGCTTTGCGGGACTTGCCGCCGGTGGCGCGGGAGGTGTCCTTGCTGGTGCCCAGGCCGCGGAAGGGGGTATGGGTGTTCTTGGCCCGGTGTGCGGCGGGCTTACCGTCGAGCGCGGTGCCGGAGGGGCGCTTGGCTCCGGTGATCCGGCTCAGCTCCGCCTCACCCGAGCGCACCTTGGTGGTCGTCGGCTTGATGCCGGCCTCTGCCATCAGGCGGCTCATCGCGCTGCGCTGGCCCGAGAGGACCAGCGTGACGACGCGGCCGGACTCACCGGCCCGGGCGGTGCGGCCCGCGCGGTGCACATAGTCCTTGGGGTCGGTGGGCGGGTCGACATTGACCACGAGATCGAGGTCGTCGACGTGCAGGCCACGGGCCGCGACATTGGTCGCCACCAGGACGGTGATCTGGCCGCTCTTGAACTGCGCGAGGGTCCGGGTGCGCTGCGGCTGGGACTTACCGCTGTGCAGAGCGGCGGCATCCACCCCGCTGGCCCGCAAGTGCCGGGTGAGCTGGTCGACCGCGTGCTTGGTGTCCAGGAACAGCAGTACGCGGCCGTCGCGGGCGGCGATCTCCGTCGCGACGGCATACCGGTCGGGGCCATGAACGACCAGCACATGGTGGTCCATGGTCGTGACCGCGCCCGCGGACGGGTCGACCGAGTGGACGACGGGGTCATGGAGGTAGCGCCGGACCAGGTGGTCGACGTCGGGGTCAAGGGTGGCCGAGAACAGCATCCGCTGGCCGTCGCGGTGTACCTGGTCGAGCACCTCGGTGACTTGCGGCAAGAAGCCCATGTCGCACATCTGGTCGGCCTCGTCGAGGACGGTGATCCACACCCGTCCCAGGCGACAGGCCCTGCGCTCGATGAGGTCGTGCAGGCGGCCAGGGGTGGCGACAATGACCTCGACCCCGTCGCGCAACGCAGCGGCCTGCCGGCCGATCGACAGGCCGCCGACGATCGCGGTCATCCGCAGCCGGAGCGCGTCGGCATACGGCGCGAGTGCCTCGGTGACCTGCTGGGCCAGCTCTCGGGTAGGCACCAGGATCAGGGCGAGGGGCTGCTTGGGCTCCGCGCGCCGCCCGGCCGTCCGTGCGAGCAGCGGCAGGCCGAAGGCGAGGGTTTTGCCCGATCCGGTGCGCCCGCGCCCCAGGACGTCGCGTCCCGCGAGGGCGTTGGGCAACGTGGCTGCCTGGATCGGGAAGGGCTCGCGCACGCCGAGCTCGGTGAGCGTTCGCAGCATCTCGGCCGGCAGTTCAAGGTCAGCGAAGGAGGCGGCCGGGGGAACCGTCGGGGTGAGGGGCACTGGCTGGGCGAGGTCGCCGTGCGAGGTGCCCAGGAGGTCCGGCTGGTTCATGCAGAGCCTTCCGTATGCGGAACGTACCGAGGAAGGCACGGCAGGAAATGAGCATCCAACGGACAAGGGAATCGGACGGGCAGAATTGCCGGCCCTCACAGCCGTCACAGCCGTCCAAACGTCTGAGGTTAACACAAAGTGACAGTGCCCAGGGCGCAGGTGGCGCACAGGGTCGGCCGCGACCTTCAACCAAGTGTCCGACGTTTCTCACGGCTTGCGGGTGAACTAGGAGACCACGCCGTCGCGCCGACCGAATTGGACGATCATGCCCGTTATTGTCCTTTCTTGTGCCTTTGAGTTGTGCGTTTGTGAATCTCAAGCCCGGCGTGGGAAAGACGACGAGTGCAGTGTGGCTGGCCCACGCGCTTTACGAGTCGGGTAGGTGTCCGCTGCTGGTCGACGGTGACCCGGCCTCTTCCGCGCTGCGCTGGAGCGAGCTGGCCGGTGGCTTCCCATTTCCGGTGATCGCTCTGCCGGTGGGGGATGTCCACCGTCGCGTGAACGATTTCCTCGGCAACCGGCAGGCCGTCGTGCTCGACGCGCCCCAGTTGGAGGACCATCCCCGCATTACCCGCAGCATCATGAGGTACGCCGGTGAGTGGATCGTGCCCGTGACCCCCGCCCCCATCGAACTGGACCGGATGGCACCCATCCTCGGCGAGATGGCGGACGTGCAGTCCCTGCGTGCCGAGCCGGCCCGCACGGCGGTCCTGCTCAATCGCACCAACCGTCCCGATGCCACGCGCACCGGGCCCGATGCCGACGCTCGCGAGGCACTCACCGAGAGGGGTTTCGAGGTGCTGCACACCCAGATCGCGCGACTCGACCTGTACGCCCAGTCGTTCGGGAACCCGGTCCAGGCCAAGGGGTCGGCGTACATGGACTTCGCGGAGGAACTGATCGAGCGTCAGGACGAGGCATGAATCAGCGCAAGGAGAACTACCGCGCGGCATTGCGGCGGGGGCCGGATGTCTCGGCACCTCGGTCCACCAACGTCACCAGGTGGCAGAGCAGATATATCCGGGTGACCGTCGAGGTCGACCCCGACCTGCGAGGTGATCTGGCGCGATGGATGGGATGGCCGGTCTCCTCGGTGGTGTCCGCCGGCGCTACCGTCCTGCATACTCTGGCCGCCACCGCCGGCTGGGTCGCTCGGCCCGGAGGCCAGGCCCTGTCCACCCCGCGCGAGGTTCCGGATTCGGGTCGCTGACCTCCACGCGCCAACGATCCCGGTCATGGCTGGAATCATGCGCCGCGGTCGTTCTGCAACACGCACGGCATGCATCCGCGTGCGACGAACGGGCAACTCTCCTGGTGGTGTGCGGGCGGGAACAGCCAAGGCGAGGTCGTGTACATCCGGGTGACCGTGGGTGGACTCGACGGCCTCGCCCACTAAGACCACAGCCTCCAGGCCGCAGCGCGTCAGGCAGTCGGGCTGGTGCCGAACTCGTCGCGGAACCAGCGGGAGATGGTGCTGGGGCCGACACTGGCGGGCGTAGGGCGCAGCAGCGGGTCGGAGAGCTGGTTCGGGGCGTCGAGGTCGCTTGCGTATATGCGCAGCTCTTCGCCGCCAGGTCGCTGCTGGGCGTGGGCGAGGCGGGTCACGGCCCGGCGGGGGCGGCGCCGGCGCCTGGAGCACGGCTGCCGGACCACGCCTGGCCGCGACGCCGTGGTGTCCGGCGACCGCACCCGTCGCACCCAGGCCGGTTCCTGACCGACGAGCGGGCCACCACCGCCCGTCTCAATACCTGGACACGCTCAAGCAGCACGACGCGTATTTCTACGCTTCCCGACGCCGAGGCATACAGCCAGGATAAGAACCGAGTCGGCGGATTCCGGGGTTCGAGCCTCAACTCGTAAATGTCCAGGGGGCGGAACGGTTCAGCCTTTTCCATCGGCTCGGATGTGTCATGGCACGAATGGCGGTTGTCATCAGCGTCGTCCGGCTCGGCGACTCTTTCGGTTACCGGCCCCTGATCACACCGGGGCGCGACGCTGACACACGATGGCCCGGCCATGCCCTGAGTGGCAGCGAGCGTTGTGCCGACGGGATGTCAGCGTTCCGTAAGAGTTGAATTGTTCCGCGGCGGCCACGCGCCGAGTTGGAATGGAAAACATGAAACTGGGAGTCTTTCCGCCGGTGTTCAAGGGCAGACTGCATGATGCCCGCACGGCGACCTCGATCGGCAGATGGCTGGGGGCGGCATTCGCCCTGTGCTTCGTCACCGGGCTGGTCAGTCACTTCATGCAGCATCCGCCGGACTGGCTGGCCAACAGCATCCCGAGCCGCCCGTCGTGGGGATATCGGCTCACTCAAGGACTGCACGTGGCCTCCGGCATCGCGGCGGTCCCGTTGCTGCTGGCGAAGTTGTGGGCGGTGTATCCGCGGTTGTTCGGATGGCCGCCGTTGCGGTCGGTCAAGCACGGTCTGGAGCGGCTGTCGGTCGCGGTGCTGGTGGCCGGTTCCGTCTTCGAGCTGGCGACCGGGCTGTTGAACACGGCCCAGTGGTATCCGTGGCCGTTCTCGTTCGTACCCGTGCACTACGCGGTGGCGTGGCTGGTCGTCGGTGCGCTGCTGCTGCACGTAGCGGTCAAGGCGCCCGAGATCACAGCGCATTGGACCCGCCGGTCAGCCGGGACGCAGGCCCTGCCCGCGCAGGACGGCCCCGACCGGCGCTCGTTCCTGGCCGCGGTGGGTGCCGGTGTCGGGGCCGTCACGCTGACCACCGTGGGCCAGTCCTTCACCCCGCTGAAGGACGTCCTGCTGTTCGCGCCCCGCCACCCCGACGAGGGCCCGCAGGGACTGCCGGTCAACCGCACCGCCGCCGCGGCGGGGGCCGACGGGATCACTGCCGAGGAGTACCGCCTGGTGGTGACCGGCCCGCAGCCGTACACCCTGACCCTGGACGAGCTGCGCGCCCTGCCCCAGCACGAGGTGGAGCTGCCGATCGCGTGTGTGGAGGGCTGGAGCAAGTCGGCGCGCTGGACCGGCGTACGGGTCGTGGAGCTGCTGGAGCGCGCGGGGGCCCCGGCGCATGCGCGCGTAAGGGTGGAGTCGCTGGAATCGAGGGGCGGCTACCGCGTATCGGAGCTTGGCCAGGGGCACGCCCGCGATCCGCTGACGCTGCTCGCCCTGCGGGTGAACGGCGAGGAACTCCACCCCGACCACGGCTACCCGGCGCGGCTCATCGCCCCGAATCGGCCGGGTGTGCTGCAGACCAAGTGGGTCGGGCGACTGGAGGTATTGGTGTGAAGGCGTTGCGTGTGGTGGTGGGGGCGGCCGGTGTGGCGCTCATGGGCGTGGGGGTGTCCTTGGTGACGGACGTCCGCGACCCGCTGGATGTTCTGGTGTGGCTCGGCGGAGCGGTCCTCCTGCACGACGTGCTGATCGCCCCGTTCGTGCTGCTCGTCGGGTGGGCGCTGGTACGCGGCTGGGCGCGCGGTCCGGTCCGCGGTGCGCTGCTGGTCGCGGGCGCGTTGACGACGGTGGCGGTGCCCGTGCTGCTGCGGCCGGGGAAGACGGCCAATGCCTCGGTGCTGCCGTTGGACTATCCGCACAACTGGCTGATCGCGATGGTGGCCGTGGTCGCGGTGGCGGCGCTCTGGCTGGGCGTGCGGGGGTACGGGCGTGGTCGCCGGCGGTCCGATGCGTGACCTGAGTGCGCGGCCGTGGGGCGAGCCGTTGCACGCTCGCCGGAGGCGTGAGGGCGGGCGCCGGAGCACGCGGGCCGCCCGTCCGTGTGTTCCCGATGCCGGGCCTCGCGGCGGCACGCGCCCCGCTGCCGGCGGCGTCGGCGCCCGGCGAGGACGCGCGGGAGCACCAAGGCCTTACGAACCCCTGACGTCCTCGCGCCGAGCGGCCCGCTTCGGGGCGCACCTCCCTACGTTTGGTGGCATGTTGATCCTGGTCACTGGAGGTGCGGGCTTCATCGGCTCGCACCTCGTCACCGCTCTCCTCACCGCGGGGCACGAGGTGCGCGTCCTCGACGCGTTGCTGCCCGCCGCCCACCGCACCGCTCCGCCGATCCCCGACGGGGTGGACTGGCGGCAGGCCGACGTCCGCGACAAGGAGGCCGTGGCGGACGCCCTGCGGGGCGTCGATGCCGTCTGCCACCAGGCCGCGATGGTCGGTCTCGGCAAGGACTTCGCCGACGCCCCGGACTACGTGGGCTGCAATGACCTCGGCACCGCCGTGCTCCTGGCCGGTATGGCCGAAGCCGGGGCGCGGCGCCTGGTGTTGGCGAGTTCGATGGTGGTCTACGGCGAGGGCCGCTACGAGTGCGCGCGGCACGGCGCCGTACGGCCCGGTCCGCGCCGTGTGGCGGATCTGGAGGCGGGCGACTTCGAGCCGGTGTGCCCGCACTGCGGTGCGCCGCCGGCCGGCGGACTGGTGGGCGAGGACGCACCGGCCGATCCGCGCAATGTGTACGCGGCCACCAAGCTGGCTCAGGAGCACCTGGCCGCCGCGTGGGCGCGGGCGACCGGCGGGCGGGTCGCCGCCCTGCGCTATCACAACGTGTACGGCCCCGGGATGCCGCAGAACACCCCCTACGCGGGCGTCGCCTCCCTGTTCCGGTCCGCGCTCGCACGCGGCAGGGCCCCGCGGGTCTTCGAAGACGGCGGCCAGCGGCGGGACTTCGTCCACGTCCGGGATGTCGCCGGCGCCAACCTCGCGGCGCTGGCCGGTACGGACGGTCTGCCGGAGGGCGGCCTGCGGGCGTACAACGCCGGCAGTGGAGCCCCGCGCACCGTCGGCGAGATGGCGGCCGCGCTGGCCGGGGCGTACGGCGGGCCCGAGCCGGTCGTCACGGGGGAGTACCGGCTGGGCGACGTCCGCCACATCACCGCCTCCTCACGGCGGCTCCGCGACGAGCTGGGCTGGAAGCCCCAGGTCGGCTTCGCCGAAGGCATGGCGGAGTTCGCGGCGGCGCCACCGCGGGCGGGGTGAGTTCGGCCGGTCCGGACATCCGGCGACGACATCGGCATGGCCGGTCGTCGTCCACGACACGTACCCGTTGAGTACGCGTCTTTGGCAATCAGTCTCAAATCAGGATTCCTGCCGAGGACGGAAGCAGGAGTCGACGTCAGCGATCCGTGAGGTCGCGACGCCCCTTCGACGGCTTCCCGTCCGTAGCGTGAGTGAGTTGATCAAGATTTCCCCCTTTTCTGTGGACATCGTGCTGCCCTGCCTGGACGAGGCCGAGGCCCTGCCGTACGTGCTGGAGCGGATACCGCCGGGCTGGCGCGCGATCGTCGTCGACAACGGTTCCTCCGACGGTTCCCCGGACATCGCCCGCGCCCTGGGCGCGTACGTCGTCCATGAGCCGCGGCGCGGCTTCGGCGCCGCCTGCCACGCGGGCCTCACCGCCGCCACGGCCGATGTGGTCTGCTTCTGCGACTGCGACGCTTCCCTCGACCCCGGTTGGCTGCGGACGGTGGCCGGCCCGGTCCTCGACGGCACCGCCGATCTGGTCCTGGGCCGCCGCCGCCCCACCGCCCGCGGTGCCTGGCCCCTGCACGCCCGGCTGGCCAACCGGGAGTTGGCCCGTCGCATCCGCCGTCGCACCGGCGTACGCCTGCACGACCTGGGACCGATGCGCGCCGCCCGCCGGGAGGCGCTGCTGGCCCTCGGCCTGACCGACCGGCGCTCCGGCTATCCGCTGCAGATGGTGGTCCGCGCCGCCGACGCCGGCTGGCGGGTGGCGGAGACCGAGGTGCCCTACCAGCCTCGTACGGGCCGCTCGAAGGTCACCGGCACCTGGCGCGGCACCTGGCAGGCCGTGCGCGACATGCGGGCCGTCCTCGCCGAGCAGCCGGCCGCCACCCCAACCGGCCGCGCGCGCCTCGCGGGAGGCGTCCGATGAACGCCCGTGCCACGGCCGCGGACGCCGTCACCCTGCTGGTCATCGCCAAGGAGCCGGCACCCGGCCGGGTCAAGACCCGGCTCACCCCGCCCTACACACCCCAGGAGGCGGCGTCCCTGGCCGAGGCGGCACTGACCGACACGCTCCACACGATGCTCCACGTCCCCGCCCGGCGCCGGGTACTCGTCCTCGACGGAACCCCGGGGCCCTGGCTGCCGCACGGCTTCGAGGTCGTGCCCCAGTCGTCCGGCGGCCTCGACGAGCGGATCGCCGCCGCCTTCGAGGACTGCGACGACGGCCCGGCGTTGCTGCTCGGCATGGACACTCCGCAGGTCACCCCGGACCTCCTGGCCGGTGTCGGCCGCGACGGTCGCGACGCCTGGTTCGGTCCCGCGGCCGACGGTGGCTTCTGGGCGCTCGGCTTCGCCGATCCGGCGGGCGCCGGAGCCCACGTCCGGGGCGTCCCGATGTCCACCGACCGCACCGGTGCCGTCCAGCGCCGCAGACTCGTCGAGGCCGGACTGACGGTCGGCGACCTGCCGCTGCTGCGCGACATGGACACCGCAGCGGACGTCGCCGCGGTGGCCACCGCCTGCCCGCCCGGCTCACGCTTCACCGCCACCCTGGCCTCGCTCGCGGAGACCGTCCGATGAGCGGCACGGCACACGGGAGGCGCACTGCCCTCGCCGGACGGACCGGGCCCCTGGAGCGAACCTTGGCGGAGGAGAACCTCCTCCACGTCACCCTCCCCTCCCCGCTCCGTGAGCCGGTACAGCGCGCCGACCGGCTCACGGCCGTCGAGCCCGGGGAGCCCTGGACGGACGACCCCTACGGCCGTGCCCTGCGCACCGGCCGCGGCCCGCTGTACCTGAGGCGACTTACCCCTCACGCCCACGGGACGGCGGAACTGCTGCCCCTGGACGTGGCGCGCTTCTGCGCCGCGCCCGACGCCGCCGACACCGGCGTACTGAACCGCTGTACCGGCCCCGTCCTCGACGTCGGCTGCGGGCCGGGACGCCTGGTGGCCGCCCTGGCCGCCCGGGGGATACCGGCGCTGGGGGTGGATGTCAGCCCGGCCGCCGTCGCCCTCACCCGCCGCCTGGGCGGAACCGCCCTGCAGCGGTCCGTCTTCGACCGGCTGCCGGGAGAAGGCAGTTGGGGCACGGCCTTGTTGATGGACGGCAACGTCGGCATCGGCGGCGACCCGGCGGCTCTGCTCGCGCGCCTGCGCGAGCTGGCCCGGACCGACGGGCGCCTGCTGGCCGAAGCCGACCCGCAGGACGTGGACGAACGCCTCACCGTCCGCGTCCAGGACGCCCACGGCCGCCACGGCCGTCCCTTTCCCTGGGCCCGTCTCGGCACCACGGCCCTGCTGCGCGCCGCCGACGCCGCCGGCTGGATCCTCACCGGCCGGTGGACCACCGACGACCGCCCCTTCCTGGAATTCCACCACCTGAGCCCCGGCTCCGACACCCCACACCCCGCATCTGCCGGGACGTCCGGACCGCCCATGACCGACTCCACACACCCCGCACCCGCCGGAGGGCCGAACCGCCCATGACCGACACCGCCGCCCCGCACCGACAAGGCCCCGGTGGCTCCGCCGCACCCCCGTCCCCGGCCCGCTCCATACCTGCGACCGGCCACCGGGCCCGGACCTCCATCGCGCTGACCGCCGTCCTTCTGGCCGCCCTCGCCGCCGTCCTCGTCACCACCCTCCAGACAGGCGACAACCACAGCGCGCCCGGCCGGCTTCTGGCGGGATACGCCGTTGCCTGGGCCCTGTTCGCCGCCGCTGTGTGGACCGTGCGCACAGTCCCGGCCCGCGCCGCGACCGTCCTCGTCCTTGCAGGCTCGGCCGTGGTCGCCGTGGCCGGGCTCACCACGCAGCCGCGCACCAGCACCGATATGTACCGCTACGCCTGGGACGGCCGCGTCCAGGCCGCCGGAATCTCCCCCTATGCCCACCCGCCCGCCGCACCACAGCTGACCCGCTTGCGCGACGACTGGCTTTTCCCTCCACAACAGGCCTGCAAGGGCTGGGGGATCGCACGCACCGACGACAGCCTGTGCGTCCGCATCAACCGGCCCACCGTTCCCACCATCTATCCCCCGGTCGCCGAGGGCTGGTACCTCGCCGTGCACGCGCTGTCCCCGCCGGATAGCCGCCACAAACCGCTCCAGGTCGGCGGCGCCGTCCTGGCCTTCGGCACGACCCTCGCGCTGCTCCGCGTCCTGCGTCGTCGCGGCGACCCGCAGCGGGCCCCGGCCCGGGCCGCGCTGTGGGCCTGGTGCCCGGCCGTCGCCCTGGAAGCGGTCAACAACGCCCACATCGACACGCTCGGCGTCCTGTTCGTCGTGCTCGCACTCGGCACCGCCACCGCGGGAATCCGCCGCGGCGCGCTGCTCGGCGCCGCGATCGCGGTCAAGATCCTGCCGGTCCTGGCCCTGCCCGGAGCCCTGTCCGGGCAACGCGGCCCGGTCCGCGTCCTGCGCGTCGCCGCGGCCGCCGCCGGCACCGTCGCGCTCGTCTACCTGCCCCACGTCGCCGCCTCCGGCGCGGGCGTCCTGGGCTACCTGCCCGGATATCTCCAGGAGGAGGGCTACGACCCCGGCGACGTACACCGTTTCGCCCTGCTGCGACTCGTCCTGCCGGACGCCGCCGCCGGCGCGACCGCCGCCCTTCTGCTCGCGCTGATCGGCCTCCACGTGTGGTGGCGCGGCGACCCGGCACGCCCCTGGCGCGGCGCCCTGCTGCTCACCGGCGCGGCCCTGCTCCTCTTCTCCCCGAACTACCCCTGGTACTCCCTGCTCGTGGTCGCCCTCGTAGCCATGGACGGCCGCTGGGAATGGCTGACGGTCACCCTCGCCGGCACCGTCCTCTACCTGGCCGGCCGCCTCCTCCCCGGATTCCCCCTCCAGGCCTGCGCCTACGGAGCCGCAGCTCTCGTGATCGCCACCACCGCATGCCTCCGCTCCGGCCGGGCACGCCGCATCACGAGGTCTTCCGGTCGGCCACCGACGACGGTCGAGCCGGTGACGGGGAGCGCCTGAAGACCTGCCATGCGCCGGCCCGGCCCGGCCCGGTACAGGTGGACCGGCACCATCATGTGGTACGTGGCGTGCACGCGGGGCCCGCCAATGATCCCTATCGCCGTGATCCTGTCGTTGCTGCCGGCGAGGAGGGTGTGGGTGATCTGTGTGCCGAGGTTTCCCGCTGTCCGGGTAGGGGGTGCCGCGGTCGGTGTTGATGACGGCGATGGGCAGGCGGTGCAGTTCGCCGGGCGGGTTCACGATGCCGCCCATGTAGATCAGGGACAGCAGGAGGGTGAGGGCGGTGCCCAGAAGGGTGGGCATGAGCAAGAGTTTGCGGTTGCGCAGCATGCTGGCCGCCAACGGGCCCGCCTCGGGCTATGAGCTGGCCAAGCAGTTCGACAGCTCCATCAACCTGGCGTGGCGGGCGAAGCACAGTCAGATCTATCCCGAACTGGCCAGGATGGTCGCCAGTGACGCCGCCACCGTCGAGGACACCGGTGACACCCGCCGCCGCAAGGTCTACACGATCACCGACACCGGCCGGCAGGAGATCACCCAGTGGCTGACCGGCGAGGAAACCTCCAGCAACGTACGCAGCGAACTCGCCCTGCGCGCCTTCCTCGTCGGCCTCCTCGACCCCGCACAGGCCGCGGAACTCATCCGTCAGGAGGCTGACCGTCTGGCCGCACAGCTCCAGCAGCTGGAGGGGCTGCGCTCCGCCCTCGACGAGTCGGCCGCGTCGCAAGCCCCGTTCGGGTCCTACGCCCTGGACCTCGGCATCCGCGTCGCCCGCGCACGCCACGAGTGGGCCGGCGACACAGCCGCGGACCTGGAACGGCGCCGGCGCGCGGAATAACCCATCGGTGCGGCGTCCGCGCGGTGCCCGCTGCCGGGGCTGTGCAGCGCGCCCAGGGGGTGCTGCCTCGGTCTGTCCCCCGTGCCGTGCTGCTCGCCGCGATCAAGCGAACCCCGGGACTGCGAGCGGGGTACACGTCAACGAGGACGACGTGGCACTCGTCCTCGCCGGCAGCGCCGCCGGGCAGGACCTCGATGGCCTGGCCGCCATGGTGGGAGGACGGTAGCGACCTCCTGCAGAACTGTTTGTGACTGAGCCCGGTTGGCCGGGCTGAACAGGGCGGTGGGCCACCGAATGGCCGCCCTGGGCGCGGCTCCGTGCCTACCGAAAGCCGAGGTGCGGATCGGTGCCGACCAGCTCACCGCTGACGGTCCATAGGTGAGCGGCGACGGCCGGGTCGGCCATGTGAGAGGGGATGGGCTCACGCCGCGGTAGGCCACGCAGGCCGAAGGCCCTCGGCCCCCACAGCTGTCCTCCCTGCACCTCCGAGTCGAGGACGGCGCGGACGACGGGCCATGCTCCGGCGTCTTTGCCCTGCACCAAGAGCGCGGAGGGCCAGGCGCGCAGCCGCTCGCCGGTGGTCGTCACACGTACCGGCGGGCGGGACGGGGTGAGGGAGTCCAGTGCGCCGCCGGGGTGGGCCACCACACTGAGCACCGTGCTGCCGACGGCACGCAGGCGGCGATCGAGTTCGAAGCCAAAGCACATCTGCGCCAGCTTCGATCGGCCGTAGGTGCGCTTGGGCCGGTAGTCCTGCGTCGACTGCAGATCGCCGAGGTCCAGTCGCTCGGACCGCGCCGACGAAGCTTCCCACCGTCACGATGCGGCCCTCGGGCGCCGCGGACAGCAGGGGAGCCAACCACTGGGTCAGCGCGAAGTGGCCGAGGTGATTGGTGCCGAACATCAACTCGTGGCCGTCCTCGGTCTCTCGACGCGGCGGGTCGTCGAGCGCGACCCCTGCGTTGTGGACCACCGCGTCGAGATGATCGAGGTTCAGTCTGTCTACGGCGGTCTTCAGGGACGACAGGTCGGCGAGGTCCAGTTGAAGGTGGCGCACATGCGCGCCGGGGACGCGCGAGCGAATCGAGGCCATGGCGGCGTCGGCCTTCGTGCGGTCGCGGCTGCCGAGTATGACGACGGCGCCGGTGGTGGCGAGCTGCTCCGCGGCAAAGTAGCCGATCCCGGCGTTACCCCCGGTGACCAGGAAGGTCCTGCCCTCGGCACACGGCAGCCGGTGTATGTCCCACGGCCGGCTCTGGGATGCGGAAGACACGATGACAGGCTCCTTGCGCTCTGGGGCAGCGTGCTCACGGGAAGCACCAACCCGCCCAAGGTCGCAACCTCCACCGACACACCGCCGACAGATTTCCGACACCTCGCCGGAAAACTGCAGAGAGCAAGAAGGGCGCTACGCCACGACCGGCGCAGAACCGAGAGCGAGCGCGGCCAGGTGAACACTCAGTGCTCAACTCGGGCGCTCAGTCACGCTGCTTGATCACAACCACACAACAGACCCTCAGTCTGCCTGCGGCTCGGCCGCCCACGCGCGACGCACGCCAGGGCTGTCGCGAAGACGCGATCACCCATATCTCCGGTACAGATCCCTGGCCCGCCGCGAGTCATGGAAAGCGTCGAGCATGGCTTCGTAGTGCCGCCGGTTACCGACGTCTCCCGTCGGATGCGCGAGCCGTCGTTGTGTATGTGCCGTCGGCTTCCATTCCGTTTCTGTTGAATGCGTCGACCGGTTCCTTGTCGGGGCGCGGGCCGTCAGCCGTCGGGTGGGGTCTCGGTGATCTCGTCCAGGAGGTGCGGCCCGTTGTTGTGGACGCTGTTGACCGCGGTGGAGACGGCACGGGCGTTCAGGTGTCCTGCGGCCGGTGCTGTGAGCAGGGCGCGGAGGTCGCCGGGGTCCTCGTGGGCGGGGTCGAGCCAGGCGCCCCAGCCGTCGGGGGCGACGGCCAGCGGCATACGGGGGTGGATGCGCCCCGCGGCGTCGGTGGCCTCGGTGGTGATGATCGTGCAGGTGGTCCACCACGCCCCCGGTGCGTCGCTGTCGGCGACATCGGGGGCGCGCCAGAACTCGTACAGCCCGGCGAGCGCCATGGCCTGGCCGTCCTCGGGGCTGATGAAGTAGGGCTGCTTACGGGCCTTGGTCGTCTCGGTCGCCGCGACGGCCTGCCATTCGTAGAAGCCGTCCGCCGGCAGCAGGCACCTGCGTTTGGCGAAGGCCCGGCGGTAGGCCGGCTTCTCCGCGACCGTCTCCATCCGGGCATTGATCATCTTCGCGCCGACGCTGAGACTCTTCGCCCATGACGGCACCAGCCCCCACCGCAGCGGGCGCAACTGCCGCGTGACCTCGCCGGTGTCGCGCTCCACGCGCTCCAGCACCGACCACACGTCATCGGTCGGGGCCACATTCCAGCTCGGTTCGAGCAGCTGGCCGGGATCCCAGCGCGTCACGTCGAAGAGGTCGACCAGATCCTGCGGACGGCGGGTGGAAACAAAACGACCGCACATACCCTCCACCCTCCCACGTCACCGACGGTTTGCCCGGTCATCCATGCCTTCGTCGGACGCGCAGGGGTTTCCCCCGGGCCGCCACGCCGGTCTCGCCCCCCGACGGCAATCTTCGGGAACACCACATTCGAACCGCCGACGCCGCGCGCCTGTCTCATGGCGCGTGCCACAGGCACTTAAATATCGGAGCGTGACTAGAGAGCCGCAGCGCTTCACTATCTTGGTGGTCCCCGAACACGTTGTGGACCGAGGCGATGCCTCCGTGGAGGACTCAGCCGTACGGTCGGCGGTCGTCGAGGCAACGGGCGAAACGGGCGCTTCGGGCTACCCCCGCTACGTCGGGCACGGGATCGTGGCCGACATCGACCCCAGTACGCGCACGGTCGAGGCGCTGCTCGTCGACGGTGCAGAGCTGGACTACGGGCTGACCGCCTTGGTCACTTCCTGATCGCTGCGATGTTGACGAGAGCGGCCTGTTTTCCACGAGCGGCTTGTCGTGTCGCTGCGGGATGACCGTGTCCCGCCTCCTCTGCCACCGTGGTTGGCGTGAGCCGGCGTCCGGAGCGGCATCAGGGAGGCACTGAACTGAACCCCGTTCCGCTACGGGCCTCCGATCGCGGAGATGTGCTGGAAAGAGAAGGCCGCTGTGTAGCCCGCGCCACTTTCCACGCTTGCCCATGCGACCGAGGCCAGGGCGCTGTACGGGGCGATATGACGGTACGGCAGGCCGAGGATGCCGGCCAGGTGCGGGGTAAGGGTCCGCATCACGGGCACGAAGCGGAATATCAGGAGGGTTTGGCCGGCGCGCTTGTTCATGAGGGTTTCGGCTCGCTGCCACGCTGAGGCCGGAATGCGGCGGCCGAGCTTCCCGGTACGTAGGCGTCTGCCCATCAGGTGACCGGTGCGATGGCCAAGAGCGTCCCCGGCCACGACAGCGCCGGCGGCGACTGCGATGACCCAAAAAAGGTTCATGCTGCCAGTGCGGGCCAAGGCTCCCGCGGTGAGCATGAGAGCGAGAGTGGGAATGACGGCACCCACCAGCAAGACGGATTCTGCAATGATCGCCGCGGCCAGCACCGTGTAGGCGGCTTCGGGGGGAATCCTGCTGAGCAGGCCGGCGAGGGTATTCATCGCGATATGCCCGGACGGACAGTCAACGCGCCGGAGCGGTTGGCAGTATCGATGGGTCGGCGTAGTTGCCACACCGTCGCCGGTGGCAGATTTCCCCACACCGTCCAGCAGCCGACGGCGTACTGGTTGTGGTATCGGTTCAAGAGCGCTTTGACGTTGCGCTGACGGCGGGCCTCCGGGCGGGAGGTCAGGAAGGTGCGCACCCAGCGGCTGCCGCAGTAGGAAAAGTAGGTGAGAGTGCCCCCCGGGCGCAGCAGATCCAGGTAGCGGCCCATGATTGCGTCAACCTGGCCGGGGGAGAAGTTGGCGAACGGCAGACCAGAGATGATCACGTCATAGCGACGGTCCGTGGTGAGCTGTTCAACAAACATGTTGTGGACGCGTATGTGCTCCTGCTCTTCCAGCAGGCTCGGGTAGCCGCGAACCAGGCGACGCAGATGTGCGGCAAAGTGCGCGTTCGCTTCCACGATGTCCAGTTGGCTTCCCCGAGGTATCCGGGGAAGCAGGACACGTGTGACCGAGCCGGTACCCGCGCCCACTTCCAGGACGTTCGCGCTCCGTGGCGCCCGTTGCAGCAGCGGGTCGGTCAGCAGATTGGCCAGTGACTTGCCGCTGGGAGCGATGGAACCGACCGTGCGATGGTTCCGTATCGATTCAACCAAGAAGGCCCAGCCTTCGGTTGCACGCTGAGTCCGGACACGGCTGTGCGCAGTGTTTTCATTCATGAAGAGAAGGAATTCCTGAGAGAAGGCGATGTGGACGTCTGTGTCGCTGCCCTGTACAGCGCAGCGGCTCGCAAGAGGCACGGTGAAGAAGCTCGCTCAGCGCGTGACGGAACGCCCCGAGGGGGAGGCCCCGCAGCGGCCCGGGACGCACCGGGGCCATGTGCCACGGGTGCGCGCGCTGTTGGCGAAGCAGCTACCTGTACGACATGGGGGACTCCTGGGAACGGGCGGAGGATTCGACGCCCATCCTCGAATGCACAGGTCAGCGCCGTCCTCCCCCACAGGGACCCAAAGCCGCACGGTTCTGAAGTACCACCACCGGCCTCGGCGTCATTCTCTGGACGGACGGCCACCCGACCTGGGGCCCAGGGGAATTCCGTTGGGAGGATAGGTCGTTGGTGTGGGTGTGCCGGGGGTTTGAGCGCAGTGGGCGGCGAGGCGTTCGCCCTCCCCTACGGCCCGCCCCCACGGGAACGGCCCCAACGATCTCTGCGGGGCCACGGCCACGCCGGCAGCAAGGCCTCGCGGTCGAGCGCTCGCGCCACAACGAGCCGGTGAATCGGCAGGCCGGTTTCGGCATTTTTGCAAGGTCGAATTACTCATTCCGTGAGTGTTATTCGGCCTCGGTGGCTGAGACTTATCGCTGAGGATCGTGACGTGGGTCACGTTTCAGCGTCAAAATGCACTCCTTGTGTGGTTTTGGCGATGGCTCAAAACCTTCCCTAGCTCAGCAATCTACGATTCCGGTCAAATCGGGTGTCTCGTGCGGCGAATTCTCGTGTGAATAGAGTCTTGGCGTCCGGCGGGAGTTCGCCGGTTGCCCTTGGGGGCGGAAATGGGGATTCCCCTTCGTGGATTTCCGGATTCCGTTTGCAATGGGCGTCGCGCTACGGCAAGGGGGTGCCATCATGCGTTACGCGTACTGAGGTATATGAGGCGTCGGCCGGGGCCGCTGGGCCCCGGCCCGCGCGACTTTTGATGTGCGTGGGTCTCGTGTTCATCTCACTCGCTCGGGACGGAATGTGACTGACTACGATCCGCTTGACGCGGCCACGGTGGCCGATCCGTATCCCGTTTATGAGCGGCTGCGGGAGAATTCGCCGGTGTTTTGGAGCGAGCGATTCGGCTCGTGGATCGTGACACGCTACGCGGATTGTCACAGAGTGCTCAGCGATGTGGCCGGATTCGCCAGCGACTGGCGCAGGGCGGGACATGAGGCGCCGCCCACCGCGGCCTTGAGCATGCAGGAACTCGATCCGCCCGACCACACACCGGTCCGCAGGCTGTTCACCACGGCCTTCCGCGACCAGGACCTCGACGGGATAGCGGCCTTCGCGGTCCGGGACACCGCTGCGGTCTTCGAGCGACTCGCCGGCGCCCCCTCCTTCGACTTCACCGCCGAAGTGGCCCGTCCGGTGGCGCTCCAGGCGGTATGCCGTCTGCTCGGCGTGGAACCCCCGCCGGTCGCCGCCTTTGCCGAGCTGTCCGACGCGCTCGTACGCGGCATGGACGCGGGCTTGCTGCCCGAGGTGCTGGAACCGGCGATGGCGGCCCGAAGCCGGATCAATGAGCTCATGAGCGAGTGGTTCACCGCCAGTCGCGGGCCGGGCCTCCTCACCCAGGTCCTCCACGGCGCCGGCGCCGCGGGCGTCACGGAAGACGCGGTGTGGAACAACGTGCGGGTGCTCTTCCTGGCCGGATTCAGCACCACCGTCGGCGCGGCCGCCAACGCCGTGCTCGCCCTCCTCGAACACCCCGCCGCGCTGGAACGCCTGCGAGATCCGGCTCTGCTGGATTCCGGAGTGGACGAACTCCTGCGGTACGACGGCCCGGTGCAGGGCACCACCCGTGCCTGCGTGGAGACCACCAAGATCGACAGCGTCACCGTCGAGCGCGGTCAACTGGTGCTGGCGCTCTTCGGTGCCGCCAACCGCGACCCCGAACGGTTCGCGTCCCCGGACGAGTTGCTGCTCGACCGGCACCCCAACCGGCATCTCTCCCTGGGCTGGGGCCCGCATGCCTGCTCGGGCGCGATCCTCGCCCGGATCATCATCCGGGCACTCGTCCAGGAGCTGCTGGCCGCACCCGTGCCCCCGCGACTCGCCGCCCCGCCCGTCAGGGTGCCGCGCGCCACCCTGCGCTATCCGGACCGGCTGCCCGTCACGTTCCAGAACGCCGAGCCCGAACGCTGAGAGTGAGAGCCATGACAACCGACGCCGCAGTCGAATACCACCCGCTCGCCCCGCACACCCTGCTCGACCCCTATCCGGTGTACGCGTCCCTGCGGGCGGCCGGCGCACCCGTGTGGAACCAGAAGCTCGACAGCTGGGTGCTCACCTCGTACCAGGACTGCCGCCAAGTGCTCCTGGACCACGAGAACTTCGCGGCCGACTGGCGGCGGGCGGGGGAGACCGTCCCCGACCCCGCGCTGGACGTCCACACCATCGACCCGCCCGACCACACCGCGATCTACGGAGTGCTCGCCGCGTCTCTGCGGGACATGGCCTCGGACGGCCTCGCCGCCCGCACCAGGGATCACATAGCGGCCGTGCTCGACGCGCGGCCGGACGGGCCCTTCAACGCGATCACCGAGTTCACCGAGCCGCTGGCCCGCTGGTTCATCCCCGAGGCCATCGGGGTTCCGCCCTTCGACCTGACCACCGTCCGGCCGATGGCCGAGGCCATCACCGCGGCCATGGACTCCGGCCTCAACCCGGCAGCCAGGGAACCGGGCGTCGCCGCGCAGCGTCAACTGGCCGCGATGATCGAGGGCTGGGTGACCGGGATGGACGCGGGCCACCCCCTCCGCGCGTTGGTGGACAACGCCATGGCCGCCGGCGTCCCACGCCACATAGCGATGAACTCGCTGCGTACCCTCGTCGTCAACGGATTCACCGCCGTCCCGGCCTCCCTCGGCAACGCGCTGAATGTGCTGTCCAGGGACGCGAGCCTCCTTGCCGACCAGCTCGGCAGTGCCGAGGCGATCGACCGGGCGCCTCATGAGTTCTTCCGCTACGAGGCGCCGATCCAGGGCACCACCCGGCTGGCCGTCCGGGACCTCGAATTCAACGGTGTACAGGTGCGCCGCGGCCAGGGAATGCTGATGCTCTTCGCCGCCGCCAACCGCGACCCCGAGCAATTCGACGCCCCTGACGCGGTACGGCTCGACCGGTGGCCGAACCACCATCTCACCTTCGGCTACGGCGCCCATGCCTGTACCGGGTCGCTGCTCGCCCATCTGCTGCTGCGTGAGTTGCTGACCGTACTGGTGGAACGCGGTACCACCCTCAAGCCGGCCGGTCCCGCGGTGCACAAGAAACTCGCCACCGTCCGCACCCTCGCAGAACTTCCCCTGGAACTCGCTCCATGAGCAGGTACCGCACGGCGCTCGGCATCCCCGAATTCCGGGCGATCTTCACAGCACACCTCGTCTCCATGGCGGGAGCGGTCACCGCGAATTTCGCGCTGGCCGTGCTCGTCTACTCCCGCACCGGCTCGTCGCTGCTGTCCGCACTGGTCTTCGCGCTGGTCCTCGCACCGCATCTGATCGCGGGCACCCTGCTGTCCGCGCTCATCGACCGGCTCCCGGTCCGGCGGCTGCTGGTCTGCTGCAATCTGCTCTCCGCGGGGCTCGTTCTCGTCATCTCGCTGTCCGGCACCCCGGTGGCCGCCGTACTGGCGCTGGCCTTCGCCCTCGGCCTGATCGAGCCGGTGTTCTCCGGCGCCCGCGCCGCCACCCTGCCCGAGGTACTCCCCGGCGACGCCTACGTGCCGGGCCGCAGCCTCATGCGACTGGTCGCCCAGGGGGCACAGCTGGGCGGATTCGCGGTCGGCGGCCTGCTGATGGCGGCCTTCTCACCGCAGGTGATGCTGCTCATCAACGCGGGCTGCTTCCTCTTCTCGGCCCTCCTGCTGCGGCTGGGGACCAGGGAACGAAGGCTCCACGACGACAGCGGGACCACGGGGCGGACCTCCCTGCTGCGCGACTCCCTGACCGGGCTCGGCGCGGTGATGCGGGTTCCGGCCGTACGCCGCATGCTGCTCCTCGGCTGGGCGGTCCCCGCACTGGGAGTGATACCGGAAGCCCTGGCGGTGCCGTACACCGCCGGCCTCGGGGGAGGGGCGACCGCCGCGGGACTTCTGCTCACCGCGATCCCGCTCGGGACGGTGACCGGCGAGATCCTCACCAACTGGCTGGTTCCGAAGGAACGGCAGATCCGGATGATCGGGCCGGCCGCCCTGCTGGTGTTCGTGCCGATGCTCCTCTTCGTGCTCCGCCCGGGGCTGGTGCCCGCGATCGCCGTGCTGTTCGTCTGCGGCCTGGGGTTCAGCACCCAGCTCGGCCAGGACCGGCTGCTGCTCCGGGTGGTGCCGGAGGAGCTGCGGGCCAGGACGCTCGGCCTCCAGACAGCCGGGCTCATGTTCTGGCAGGGGCTCGGCTTCGCCGCGGGGGGCGCGGTGGCAGAGCTGTTCAGTCCGAGCGCGGTGATCTGCGCGGGGGCGGTGGCCGGTCTGTGTGCCGTCGTCCTGCTGCTGCGTGGCGCGGTGTTCGACGCCGAGAAGTGGAGTTCCAGGAGTGCGGATGGAGTGGTCAGTGGCTGAGATGGCAGGCGGAGTCGATGACGAGCGGTGGAAGGCACGCATCGGAGTCGCCCATGTGACGGTGCCCCGCTGGGCCCGCGACGCTCCCGACCGCTGTGTCTACCGGTCGAACGCCACCGGTACATGGGAGGTGTACGAGTGGGACCGGGCGAGTGACGCCCGGCGCAGGCTCACCGACCGCCCCCACGGCACCGCCCTGGGCTTCATCGACCCGGCCGGCGCCTGGGTGTGGTGGTTCGCCGATACCGACGGGGACGAGCGCGGCGTGTGGATGCGCCGCCCGTTCGGTGGGGAGCACGAGGAACCCGCCGTGCCCGGCCTGGACCCCGCCTACCAGGCCGGACTCGCCCTCGGCGCGAACGGCCTGGCCGTGATCGGCACCACCGTGACCGGCGCGTCCACCGTGCATGTCTGCCGCCCGGGAAGCGAACCACGCACGCTCTACAGCCACCCGTCGGACGCCCATGTGGGAGCCCTGTCCGCCGACGACACCCTCGTCGCGATCGGCCACAGCGAACACGGCGACAGCCGGCACAAGGCGGTGCGCGTCATCAGCCTGGACGGCAGGGTGGTCGCGGACCTGTGGGACGGCGAGGGGCGCGGCCTCGGCGGTATCTGGGACGGACCGGGCAAGGGCCTCGGCGGTATGGCGTTCTCCCCGGTCCCGGGCGACAACAGGCTGCTCATCGAGCACGAGCGCCGCAGCCGGCCCGAGCCCATGATCTGGGACCTCGCCACCGGCGAGCAGCGCGAGATCGCCCTCGACCTGCCCGGCGAGGTCAGCGCGGCCTGGTACCAGGACGGCTCGGCGTTGCTGATCTGGCACACCCATCACGCCCGTGACGAGCTCTACCGGCTGGAACCCGGCACTGCGCAGGCCCACGGCCTGACTCGTCTGGACACCCCGAAGGGCGTCATCAGGGGCGCCGGGACACGCCCGGACGGCACCGTGGAGTTCGTCTGGTCGAGCGCCGCGCACCCTCCGGTCGTCCGGTCCACCTCGGGTGGCACCGTACTGGCCCCGCCGGGACCGACGGCTCCGCCCTCCGTCCCGGTCACCGATGCCTGGGTGGCGGGCCCCGGGGGCCGTATCCACGCGCTGGTCTCCCGGCCCACGGGGACTGACGGCCCGCTCCCGTGCGTCTTCGAGGTGCACGGCGGCCCGATCGGTTACGACGACGACGCCTTCGACCCCGTGGTCGCCGCGTGGGTCGACCACGGCTTCGCGGTCGTCCAGGTGAACTACCGGGGTTCCACCGGCTACGGCTCCCGATGGCGGGACGCGATCGAGAAACGCCCCGGCCTCACCGAGCTGGAGGACATCGAGGCCGTCCGCGAGTGGGCCGTCACCAGTGGCCTCGCCGCCCCCGAGCGCCTTGTCCTGTCCGGCCGTTCCTGGGGCGGCTACCTCACCCTGCTGGGCCTCGGCACCCGCCCCGGGAACTGGGCCGTCGGCATCAGCACCATGCCGGTGGCGGACTACTTCGCCGCCTACGAGGACGAGATGGAGGCCCTGCGCGCCTACGACCGCTCACTCTTCGGCGGCTCTCCCGACGATGTGCCCGAGCGCTACCGGGCGTCCTCCCCCCTCACCTACGCGGACCGCGTCACCGCACCGGTTCTGGTGATCGCGGGCGAGAACGACCCCCGCTGTCCGATCCGGCAGATCGACAACTACCTCGACCGCCTCGCCGCACTGGGCAAGCAGCACGAGGTGTACCGGTACGACGCGGGGCACGGCTCACTCGTCGCCGACGAACGCATCAAGCAGATCGAGGCGACCCTCGCGTTCGCCCGCACGCACCTTCCGGACTGATACCGGGCCGGTTGGGGCGTAGCGCAGGTGGGCGGGCCGGCCGCCATGGAGGGGTGAGGCACCGGTGGGCGTGGTGCACCACCTCGGCCCCGGAGCCAGTGGCCCCGGGGCCGAGGTGGTCGGCGAGGTGTGGTGGGTCAGCCCGTGGAGCGGTGCGTGGCGGTACGGGCCTGTTTGGCCTTGCAGGCGCCCTCTGCGCAGGCCGTGAGCCAGGTGTCGAAGTCGGCGTCGTAGCGGGTGCCGATGGTGGTGTGGTAGACGGCGTAGCCGCCCTCGTAGTCGCCGGTGCGGAAGTGGCTGAGGATGGTGGCGATGTCGTCGGGGTGCTTTTCGAACATGTAGCGGACCGCGAGGTAGCCCCACGGGTAGGTGCGGGTCACATCGCTGTTGTCATAGGTGCTCTGGAACAGCGTGCTCAGCTTGTAGGTGTGTTTGCCGGCCTGGGTGACCGCCTCGTCGTCGGTGATCTTGCGGTAGCTGTACGAGACGTACTCGCCGAGGCCCTCGATCCACCAGACGTCCGGGACCGAGGTCTGCTGGCCGAAGTCGCCCTTCATGTCGTCACGGGCGTCGAGGTAGTGCGTGTACTCGTGGTTGAGGTTCCAGATCCGGGCGGGGAAGCCGTTGTCGTCGCTCCGCTGGTACATGATGGACAGGGGCTTGTTGTCGGGTTCGGCCGGGTCACCGATCATGGTGATGCCGCCGTTGTCGGTGTCGACGCCGAAGATGGCTCCGGCGTAGGTCCGGTAGTCGTTGCGCGAGCCGAACACGACCAGCTCGATGGTGGATTCGTACTGGTTGGGGATCGGGCCGTCGTTCTTCACCAGGTCGCGGACGTACGCGCCCTGGCCCAGCACGCTGGTGCAGGCGGCTTCGAGTTCCCCGGCGGTCAGCGACTGCGCCTTGATGGTGTGCGTCGCGTCGCAGGAGTGGGTGAGCGGCAGCGCCGCCTTGGTGAGCTGGTCGGACAGGTCGCAGACGCCCAGGTACGAGCAGTTGTCCTTGTCGTAGGCGTCGGCCTGGGAGGCCACGGTGACCCACAGGGGGGCGGTCGGGCCGGTGATCTTCGACGCGTCCAGCAGGCCCTTCATGAGAGGTCGGACCTTCTCCTTGAGGGCCGCGTGCTCGACGTACCGGGCGACGTTCATCCCGGCGTTGGAGTCGAGGTAGGAGTTGTCGCCGCCCAGCATGTCGAGGTGGTCGAGTGCGAAGCGGTCGAGGGTGTCGATGATGCTCGGATCGGCCGTGACCGCCTTGACGTACTCGGGGTTCCAGTTGCCGCGCCAGAGCGGGGTGTAGACGTCGTTGACGGCGGCCAGCATGCTGGGGATGGCGTCGTAGGAGCTGTTGTAGGCGCTGAGCACCTGCTTGTAGGTGTTCAGATAGCGGGCCTGTGCGTTGGCGCTGTCGGAGAGGATGATGACCTCTCCCAGGACATCGCCGTTGTCTGAAGTGACGTCCTTGGAGTGGGAGTTGGCGAAGAAGGCGTCCAGCCCGCCTTCGGTGGCCGCTGCCAGGGCCGGGCCGTAGTCGCCGACGTCGTCCGCGTGGTTGGACTGCACGTAATAGCCGGCGCGCAGGAACAGCACGAGTTGCCAGATGTGGCCCGAGTTGTCACCGGGGTAGGCCGGCGCCCCGCTCTTGAAGGCGTCGGCCACGGTGACCATCTGTTCCTCGCGGAAGATGCTGTGTGCGTCCTTGCCGACGACGCTGAACAGGGTGTTCACGCACTCCGTGGTCGAGGCCTCGATGAAGGTGACCAGTTCGGAGCCGGTCCGGCTGCCGAAGTCGGACGGGTCGCAGGAGGCGGTGGCGCCGTGCTGCGATCCGTCCTGATGCCCGGTCTCAGTCGAAGAAGTGGGGGGACTCTTCGCGGTGAGTGGGGGCAGTTCGGCGGTGTCGTGCGGCCGGGCCTGTAGCGCGGATCGTTCGTTGACGCCGGTTGACGGGCCGGTGGGTGGTACGGGGTGGGCGGCGGCGGTCCGGGACGTGGTGGCGGCTCGGCCGGTAGCCGGCGAGTGGGGCGCCGCCTGGGCCGGCGCGGCCAGCAGGCCGACCGTGGCGACGCAGGCGGCCAGTCCGCCGGCCGCACCTCTGGGCAGGGGGAAGCGGTAGCGCATCCATGCTCCTTCGTGGACAGATGCGCCTCGGGATCGAGCCGAGGCGTGAGTGGCACCTTCTCAGCGCGCGGTGACGGCGACAATAAGGTGTGACATAGCACCTGGGGGGAGCGCGTCATAACATCGGGGGATGGCGTGAGCGGCGGCCCGGACGCCCGAATGGCCTTGCCGGGTAAGTCAGTTGGGCATGACGCGGGTCATTCAAGCCAGTCCGTTCGGCCTCGTCACGCTCCAGGTTCGGGAGGCCCAGGTCCGGAAGTGTGGCGACTGGGCGATGAGGGCGCGGTAGGCCGCGGTGGCGGAGCCGAAGAGCGTGTCGGCTATCTCGTCGGCAACGCTCTGGCGTCGCCAGGCCAGCACATAGCGGCACCACAGCGGCGTGCCGGCCAGCGGTTTGACGAGGACATCGGGGATCGGGCGGAGCGTCGCCTGCACGACGGAGACGCCGATGCCTTCGGCGATCATGTTCTGTAACTGCTGCTGGTCGCCGAGGAATTCATGGACCGCCGTGGGGGTGAAACCGGCCGCCCGGCAGGCCGCGTAGAAGACTCCCGGCCAGCCCGCCCCGTCGTCCGGGGTGAGGAACCAGGCGTCATCGGCCAGGTCGGCGAGCGTCACCTCGGGGCAGTGCCGGAGCCGGTGTCCGGCCGGGAGGGCGACGAAGGACGGTTCGGTGACGATTCCGCGGTGCGCCACGGTGGCCGAGTGCCGCAGTTCCCGTCCGGGGTAGTCGGCGGCGATCGCGGCGTCCACCTCACCGTGTTCCAGGAGTTCGACGATCTCCGAGGACGGATAGACGCTGCTCACCGTCAGCGCGAGGTCGGGCAGCCGGCTGCGGAGCCGGATGAGCAGGCCGGCCAGGACCGGAGAGTTGGTCGCGGCCAGGCGGAGGGGACGGCGGGGGCGGGCATCGCCGTCCGCCGGGCGGCTGCCGATCGCGGCCGCGCGGGCCAGTACGTCACGGGCCTGGGCCAGCACCTCCGTGCCGTACCGCGTCAGCTCCACACCGGAGGTGTTCCGCTCGAACAGCGGACGCCCGAAGTAGTGCTCGATGCGCTGGAGTTGGGTGCTCATGGCCGGTTGTGAGTACCCCAGGTCCGCGGCGGCCCGGCCCACACTCCCGGCATCGGCGATCGCACACAGCACTCTCAGGTGCCGAAGCTCCAACTCCATGCCCGCACTCCTCCCGTCCGCGCATTCCTGTCCGAACCGTGCGGTGCCGGTGCCACGGTGGGGTGGCGGTGCCACAGTGAGGTGGTGCCGGGCGCGCGGCCTTCGTCCGACGGTTCGGTGTGGAAGCCCACCTCATCGTGCCCCGGCCGCCGGCGCCAGGCCCGGGGGCCGCAGACATCCGAGGACTCGGAGCGGGCGGAGCGGTTGGGGAGGGGGTGGAGCGGCCGATGCGACCGGAGCAGTCAAGGGGGCGGCCCGCGTCCGCGAGCCGCCCCCTTGGGGCCGGGCCTTCATTCCCGCGAAGATTCCCGCGGGTGGTGATGCAGCGCTCGGCGCTTCAGCACGCGGTACGCCGGCGCTGCCCGCCTCAGCGAGCCGTCACCGTCCGGCCGGCCTCCACCAGGACCTCCTTCCCGTCCCCACCGGTCATGACCACCCGTGGCAGCCAGGGCCCCTTGCGGTCGTAGACGTGGCGGACGGCCGGCTCGTCCGTCTCCTGTTGTGTGCCGTCGCCGAAGTACCAGTGGTAGCGGTAGCCGGCGGCGGGTGGCCTGCCGTGCACCGTTACCGAGAGGGGGACCTCACTGTCGACGTGTGCGTTCGCCGGGACCTTCAGCTGTGCCCGGGGGCCTTGTCGGGGGAGGTGGAACCAGGACCGCAGATGCGGGTTGAGGAGGAAGGAGTCGGCGTACTGCCGGGCGCCCGTGATGTCGGGGTGGCCGACGGCCGCGCTGAGACACTGCAGCGGGGTGGCGCTGAGCTCGGGACAGGCCCGGGTGCGCAGCGGGAACGCCGGGTCGGTCACCGGGGTGTTCCAGACCTTGGAGTCCGGGGTGAGAGCGGCGTTGTCGACGGTGAACAGTCCGTCGCCCGCGGTCGCGTACGGGCCGTCCTTGGACGCCTTGTTGGCGGCGGCCGCGGCCTGGCGGTAGGCGGCGTTGGCCAGTTGGGTGTACTGCTCGTAGCGTTCGGCCACCTTGCCGAGGGCGGCCTTGCAGGAGGCCCGTCGCGCCCCGGTGATGCCCGGGGTCGAGCAGGTCTTGACCGGGATCGGCGAGCTGCTGCGGCTCAGCGCGTAGTAGAAGTCGGCCACCAGCACCTTCGGCCGGCCGGGCAGGGCATGGGCCTTCTCGATCGCCGCCCGCATCCCGCGTCCGCCGTATCCCACCTTCGCACCGCTGAAGTAGGGCACGTCCTTGGCCGGGTTCTTTGCTGCCGCGCCGACGCCGGAGCACTCACGCCGCACCGCCTTGGGCAGGTTCTCCGAGCCGGGCGTGATGCCGACGCCGATGCCGAAGAAGGGATCGAGGTCGTTGATGCACCCGTTGATCACGACCAGGTCGAGACCGTAGCCGCCCGCCCGTGCCTCCGCGCCCGCCTTCTCCAACTGGCAGAACACATCCGGCATTTGCTGGGTGACCTCACCGAACTCCATCTCCCCGTCGCCGTCCGGATCCTGCCTCTCCGTCCTGCGCAGACAGGCCGCGTCCTTGTTGCCCGCGGGCAGTTCGGGCGCGTCGAGCACCGCACCGGATATCGAGTAGTCCCTCTGCTGATGGCCGCGGCCGGTCTCCCGGCCGAGCAACTCACCGGTCAGGTAAGGGAACTTCTGGTCATGGTCCAGGCCCTGTCCCCAGACCACCGAGTCGCCGACGGACGCCACCCGCACCGGGTCGCACCCCCGGCGTACGGTGTCCCGCCAGACCTTGCCGTAGGGGCCGGCGGCACGGTGGCCGGGCGCGGCGGCGATGCGGGCGTCGATCTGCAAGGCGGTCTCGGTCGCGGGCACCCGGTCGAAGGGGATGCGGAACCTCGCCGTGCCGACGTTGCCGGTCATGGCGAGCCGCCCGCCGGCCACGCGCGTCGCACCGGCGCGGACCCGCCACTCCACGGTGGCCCCGGCCTTCGCAGCGGCCGGGTCGTAGAGCTCCACCCGGCCGCGCACGGCTCCACTGCACACCGGGTTGGGCGTCAGGTCCACGTCGAGGACGAGGGGGAACGCCGATCCCGGCAGGGCGCCG
The DNA here is from genome assembly GCF_042746015.1 of Streptomyces sp. NPDC058773. NCBI lineage: Bacteria > Bacillati > Actinomycetota > Actinomycetes > Kitasatosporales > Streptomycetaceae > Streptomyces > Streptomyces sp. NPDC058773. The sequence continues at coordinate 21,499 of NZ_JBHYPE010000006.1, read as the reverse complement.
GGCCGTGCCACGGCGGGCTGTCCGCCGAGAAGCTGGCCGAGGAGGACGGCGGCCGCGCCGGCCGCCGCCAGTCGCCTCCCCGCCCGTGAGCGGCGGGCCGCCCCCGGACCCCTCGGGGCGGAACCCGTGCCGGTACCCGCCCGCCTGTGCACAGCCCACCGCGACCACGCTAATCTCACGCCAACACCCCTGATGTCGCTGCCATTTCGGTCCGTACGGAGTCAGTCGATTCCGCATCGGTAGGGATCATGGCAGCCGGGAGGACGGCAGGGTGGGCGGGCGGAGGCCCGTACGGGGTGAAACTGATCACTTACCTGTAGTTACGGCCGTGAGGGAGGCGGTGGGCCGCCCGGGAGTCAGCCCGTCGTGCCGTTCTCCGCGCGGGACAGTGCGACTTCGAGGACGACGAGCAGGGCGTCCCGGACCGAGCCGGTGGTGCGGGCGTCGAAGACGACCAGCGGTACGTGTTCGGAGACATCCAGCGCCCAGCGCACCTCGTCGAGGTTGTGGTGGACCTCGCCGTCGAAGGCGTTGATGGCGACGGCGAAGGGGATGCCCTTGTGCTCGAAGTAGTCCACCGCGGCGTAACAGTCGTCCAGGCGTCGGGTGTCCACGATCACCAGGGCGCCGAGTGCGCCCTCGACCACGTCGTCCCACATGAACCCGAACCGGTCCTGGCCCGGTGTGCCGAACAGATAGAGCTTCAGCGTGGGGTCGATGGTGAGGCAGCCGAAGTCCATGGCGACCGTGGTGGTGGTCTTGCCGGGGGTGTGGGTGAGGTCGTCCACCCCCGCCGCGACCTCGGTGATGGCGGCTTCCGTGGTCAGCGGCCGGATCTCGGAGATCGCGCCGACCGCGGTGGTCTTGCCGACGCCGAAGCCGCCGGCGATGACCAGCTTGACCGGTACCGGCGGCTGTTCAACCGCTGTCACGGAGTGAGTCCCGTGAGTCGGGGACGGCGCGGAGACCATCGATAACCCTTCGCAGTACGGAAATGTCCTGGGTGGTGCCGGCGTTCGGGACGTGCACTGCCAGATGCCCGGCGATGCGCAGATCCTCGGCCAGCACCCGGACGACATTGAGGTGCAGGCGGAGCCCGGCGGCCAGCTCCGCCACCGATTGCGGCCGTCGGCAGGCGGCCACGATGTCGTGTTGTTCGAAGGCGAGCGACCCCAGGGCGGTGATCCCGGACGAGGTCGCCACGATCTGCGTCTCGACCGGGAGCGACGGGCCGGTACCGCCCCCGGCCACCCGCCCGGCGGTCAGCAGGAAGGGCCGGATCGCGGGAGCGCGGCCGACCGGCTCCGACGGGCCCGGGGCGCTGCCCTCCCCCAAGCCCTCGGCTCTGCTCGGGCCGGGGGGACCCCCACCCTCGTCCGGTCTTGGTTCACCGGCGGCCATCTCGTGATCCTTTTCTTGGCGCCTGTATGCCTGTTCCGCGGTCCGGGACGGTCAGCGAGCCGGTGCGGCGCCGGCGTTCTTCTTGAGCTCCAGCACCAGCTGGGGCGTGAGCGCGCTGCCCGCCCGGTTGGCGAACAGGGTCATCTCGTAGGCGATGTTCCCGAGCTTGGCCTCCTTCGAGGTCACCACCCCGAGGACGGCGCCGCAGCCGATGGCCGACACGAGGACGTGGCCGCCCTCCAGGTCGATGATGACCTTGTTGAGGCCGCCGAGGCCGTAGTTGCCGGACGCGCCGGAGGCCAGGCTCGTGATGCCCGAGACGATCGCCGCGAGCCGTTCGGAGTCCGCCTGCTCGCGCAGTTGGGAGACGGCGATCAGCAGACCGTCGGAGGAGACCGCGATGGCGTCGACGACACCGGCGGTCTGGGTGGCGAACCGGTCGAGCAACCAGGTGAAGTCGGCCGCGGCGGCTGTCAGATCCATGGGTTCCGCCCGCTCGGGACTGCTCTTACCTGTCGGCGTCGTCACTGCCCGACTCCTTCCGGGGTTGCTGGTGTGGCGAGGGAGCTGAGTCCCCCTGGGGCGGAGCGCTTTCTTGCTCCGCCCGTCGTACTGCTGCTTCGAATTCGTCGAGCTCCGAACGGACCGCGTCGGCGTCGGCGGGCCGGCGCAGGGCCTGGGTCTCCCGGTCGGCCGTCGGAGTGGTCATGGTGAGCGTCGCGCCCCGCACCCGCCGCCGCAGCGGGCGGCCGGCCTGCGCGGACCGAGGACCGGAAGCGGAGCGGTCCCGCTCCTCGTCCGCAGGCTGCGGGAGGCGCCGGGGGAGCTCGCCCTGCCGCGAGACGGCGGCGGGCCGCCGCTTCGGCGCGGTGGCGGAGGTCCGCACCGGGAGGGGCGTGGCGGGGGCCGGCTCGGGGCCGGACCCTGACGCATCGGGCTCCTGCCCGGGGGTGGCCGGGTGCACTGACGGGGCCTCGGCGCCGGCCCCTTCGCGGTCACCGGCGCCGTCCCCGTGCTCGTCCCCGGCCTCCGTCGCGGACAGGTCCGCAGCCGGAGACGGGGTGACGGGGAGCACGGCCGGGAGCAGTGCGGAGGGGAGCCAGACGGTGGCGGTGACGCCGCCGCCCGGCGTACGGCTGAGGGTGACCCGGATGCCCGAGCGCCGGGCGAGGCTGCCGACCACGAACAGACCGAGGACCTTGGTCGGCACGAGGTCGAGCCGCTCGCGGCGGACCAGCCGGGCGTTCTCCTCGTCGAGGCGGTCGGCGCTCATGCCGAGGCCGTGGTCGATGATCTCGATCAGGGCACCGCCGTCCGCGGTGATGTCGGTGCCGGGCCGGACGACCACCTCGACGGGGGTGTCGGACGGCGAGAACGAGACCGCGTTCTCCAGCAGTTCGGCGAGCATCAGCGTCAGATCGTCGACGACGTCGGGGCCGATGGTGACCTCCGACTCGGACCGCAGGGACACCCGCTGGAAGCCCTCGATCTGGCCGAGCCCGGCGCGGATGACATTGACCAGGCTGGTCGGCCGGGCCTCCAGCTCGGGGTCCCGGATGCCGGCGAGCAGCATCAGGCTGTCGGCGTTGCGCTGGAGGCGTACCGCGATGTGGTCGATGCGGTACATCTGCTGGAGCACGTCGGGGTCGGTCTCCTCGCGCTCCACGGCGTCGATCAGCATGAGCTGACGCGAGGTGAGGTTGCTGACCCGGCGTCCGACGTTGCCGAACATCTCGGCGACGTTGCGGCGGCTGAGCACCTGCCGTTCCAGCAGCGCCGCGGCGGTGACCTGCACCTGGTTGAACGCCTCGGCCAGGTGGCCGATCTCGTCGCGCACCGGGACGGGGATCGGCCGCGGCTGCAGCGGGGTGCTGTCCGCCGACTCGTCGTCCTCGACCCGGGCGAGTTCTTCGCCGGCCACGTCGACGACCTGCTGCGCGGCGCCGGTCAGGGCCGCCAGGGGACGGACGACCGAGCGCCGGACCTGGACGGAGAAGGTAAGCCAGGAGGCGAAGCCGAGCAGCGCGATACCGAGCATCGCCAGCGCGTTCCGCAGGGCCTCGGCGGAGAGGCTGTCGGCGCGGGCGGCGATCTCCTCGGTCAGCGACCGGGTGATGTCGAGGCGGGCCTCGGCCTGCCGGGTGCCGGCCGCGATCGCCTTGCGCAGCTGCTCCGGGGTCTGGCCCTGGAGCGAGCCGGGGTCGATCTGCAGCTCCGCGAACTGCGCCTCGATGCCGTTCGCGTCGGCGTCCCGCTCGATCCCGCCCAGGCGGAGCACCTGCTCAGGGGAGGCGATCCTGGCGAAGCGGGCCGACTGCTCCTCGTAGAGCTTGTGGGCGCCGACCGCACGGGTGTATTCGGTGAGCGCGTTGGCGTCCCGGGTCTGGGCGGAGAACACCCCGCTCTCGTAGGCCGCGTGGGCGGCGTCGGCGCGCAGCACCGTGTCGAGGAGATCGGTGACCGAGGACGACGAGGTGCCGAGGAAGCGGTCGAGGCCGATGCCGTCGATCAGGTAGCCGACCGCGGCGGCGTAGGCGGGATCGATACCGGCGGCCGGTACCGAGCCCCGCTCGACCTTGTCCCGCAGCACCGCCAGGCCCCGGACGTACTCCAGCGCCCGCGCCCCCTCCTTCGGCAGGTCCGGCCCGAATGCGGAGTGCACGGTCGTGACCTGCGCGTCGGTGCCCCGCTGCGCCTCGCGGTAGGCGGCGGTCGACGGCAGCGCGGTACCGGGCCGGGCCGCCTCCTGCTCCACGGACAGCAGCAGCGCCTGCCGGTGTTCGGCCTGGATGTCGTTGATCAGCTTGGTGACCTGCTCGCTGTCGCGCACCAGCTCCTCGGTGCGGCCGGCGTCCAGGGCCTTGTCCATCTGGTTGTTGACGCCGATGGCGAGCAGTACGCCGACGACCGCGACCGGCGCGATCACCAGCACGTTGAGCTTCCGCCGGAACGCCCAGCGGTCCAGGAGCGCGCCCGTGCGCTGACTGAGCCGCGGCCTCAAGGGCGAACGCCCGGAACGGTCCGGTTCATGCGGCGGGTCCACTGTGTCCACAGACACCCAGGCCTCCTTACGACGTGCTCCTGAGCGGTGACCGAGGTGGTGTTGTTGCCGACCGCCGACGACGGGGGCGGAGTGTGGCGATCGCAGACTTCGCCCCATCACGAGCGAAAGGATCACGCCACACCTCCGACGGCCGTGAACACTACCGCTTGTGCACGCGCAGGCAACACAGGACTACCAATGGCCAGGCTGTATTCAACTCTTTGTCATGTTTGGCCCGTTGTCTTCACTGTGGAGAACGGTGCCGGCGGGATGGGTTGATTGGCCGGTTTCCGCCGGGGAGTGGAGGATGTGGAGCGACTCGTTCCGCGGTGAGCCCGGCGTCGGCGGCGTACGCCGCGCTGACCGGAGGCGGCTGCTCCGCGGAGCGACGCCACCCGTAACCTGTCTCCCCCCACGCCCACCCGTATCCTCATCCTGCCTGCGAGGAGCCCCGTGCACCCCACCCGCAAGGCGGTCGTGACCGCCGCCGCATTCCTGGTCATGGCCACCGCCGCCGGCTGTGAACCCGGCGCCGGCGCCGCCGCGTCCCACCGGGACTCCGCCACGCCCGGATGCCCCACCGCCCTCTCCAGGGCCAAGCGGGCGGTCAAGAAGGCCGAGGCGGTCAACGCCCCCTGGAGGGGGCCCACCACGGGACCTGAGGCCGTCCACGACAAGACCGTCGTCTACATAGCCCAGACCCTGACCAACCCCGGCGTCGCCGGAGTCGCCCAGGGTGTCCAGGAAGCCGCGAAGATCGTTGGATGGCACGCCCGCACCCTCAACGGCCAGGGCACACCGGAGGGCCTCAAGGCCGCTTTCCAGCAGGCCCTGCGCCTCAAGCCGGACGGCATCGTCATCAGCGGATTCGACCCCTCGACGACCCCGGCGGAGGTCAAGAAGGCCCGGGCCGAGGGCATTCCACTGATCGGCTGGCACGCCGCGCCGGCCCCCGGCCCCAGCAAGGACCAGGAGCTCTTCAGCAACGTCACCTCCCGGGTCGAGGACGTCGCGAAGATCAGCGCCGACTGGATCATCGCCCGGTCCAACGGGCGTGCGGGCGTTGTCCTGTTCACCGACGCCACGGTGCCGTTTGCGAAGCGCAAGTCCGACCTGATCAGGAAGGAACTCGCCACCTGCTCCGGCACCAAGCTGCTGAGCTACACCAACATGCCGATTCCGCAGGTCAACAGCCGGTCCATCAAGGTGGTCCGCTCCCTGATGTCCCGTTTCGGCAGTAAGTGGACCCACTCCGCCGCCATCAATGACATGTACTTCCAGCACGCCGCACCCGCACTGCGCGCCGCGGGCAAGGACGGCGCGGGCGCCCCGTTCAACATCGGCGCCGGTGACGGCGACCCGTCCGCCTTCCAGCGCGTCAACGGCAAGGAGTTCCAGGCCGCGACCGTGCCCGAGCCGCTCTCCGAACAGGGCTGGCAGATCGTCGACGAGTTCAACCGCGCCTTCCATCACGCCCCGGACAGCGGCTATGTCGCCCCCGTCCACATCGCCACCGCCGGCAACAGCGGCGGCGCACTCTCCTGGGACTCCGAGGGCTACCGCCAGGCGTACCGCAAGATCTGGGGCGAGTGACGCGCGCCCTGGCCGGGGGCTCGGCGCGGCGGCGTCACCGGCCCGGCACCGCCCTGGGGGAACGCCCTGTGCGGCTGGTCACTTGGGGATGGTCGAGGCCACGTCGTCGAGGGTGTCGTCGGTGACCAGGCCGGTGTCCTCCAGCACGCTCATGTGGTCCTGGACGGTGTTGTTGGTCTGCGTGGCCAGGCGACGGATCAGTGTGTTCTTGGTGGAGGCGCGCACCTCGCCGATGGTGATGAAGATCTTCCCGTGGGAGGCGCGCAGCAGGTCCACGAAGAGCTGGTCGAACTCCCGGCCCCGGGCCTTCTTCAACTGGTCCACCCAGCCCCGTTGTTCGGCGGTGGCCTGGTCGGGGATGGGCACGCTCAGGGCCTCGGAGTCCTCACGGGCCAGCTGATCGAGTGTGCTGTGCCCTTCGAGCAGATGCATCCCGGCGCGCTTGATGGCCTCGCTCGACGCATGGGTCTGGGCGAGCCGCCCCGCCGGCATCTCCCACAGTCCCGCCTGCCGGACCTTGGTGAGGAAGGTCTTGTCCAGGGCGCTGACGTCACCCGAGTTGCCGCCCTCGGGCCCGGCCGCGGCGGCCTGCGCGGCGGGGAGGTGGGCCGAGGCCGACTCGTGGGCGGAGCCGTGCTGTTGGGAGAGCCACACGGCTACGGTCGCGATGACCGCTGCGAGCGCGACCGCGGCGGCCGTCACGCGGCCACGGCTCGGGGTGGACTGGGTTTTCCGCGCATGAGATTTCATCGTGCCTCCTGTTTGCGCGCGTTGATCGCCGGAGCGCTGTCGCCCATGGGGCTGCCGGGGCACGGTCACGCTAACGATTGCACTGAGCAAAGAAGCCGATTCAGCGGCGATGCTCAAATCCCTGGGGCGGATGGCGGGGATGGGCTACGATGCCGCCCCTTCTTTCTGGGCTCCCCCTGGTGAACGGGGCGCGCTGAACCGCCCGTTGGAGGCTCACCGGGCTGTCGGCTGGTCCACCCGGAGGCTGTGCGGACATCCGGACAGCTGGGGCGGTAGAAAGGGGAGATGGCGGAGCACGGAGCCCCCATGAGGGCCATGGACGATGTGGATGCGGTGACCCGGGCGGTGCTCACGGCGTCGAGACTGCTGGTCGCGGTCTCCGCGCGGTCGCTCGGTGAGGTGGAGGAGCGGGTGACGCTGCCGCAGTTGCGGATGCTGGTGGTGCTCTCCACTCGCGGCGCCACCAAGCTCGTCACCCTCGCCGAACTGCTCCAGGTCGCTCCCTCGACCGCGATGCGCATGGTGGACCGGCTCATCGCGGCGGGTCTGGCGCACCGACAGGCCAACCCCGCCAGCCGGCGCGAGACCCTGCTCCAGCTCACCGACGAGGGACGGCGCACGGTCGAGGAGGTCACCGCCCGCCGCCGCGCGGAGATCAGCGCCATCGTCGAACGCCTCGCCCCCGAACAGCGCGCCTCGCTCATCGAGGCCCTCACGGCCTTCAACAAGGCGGGCGGTGAGCCGCCCGTGGACGCACCGGAGACGCATCCGCGCCCTACCTGATGAAGGGCTCCGAAAGGGAAAAGCGCGAAAGTTCCGTCTCGCCGTGTCGGCCGGCTCTATGCTCTGAGCACATTCCATCTCGGGCCGGAGGCTTGCTGTGAAGATGACGATCCGGTGCGAAGGGGCGGACTCCGCAGGCGAGTTGGCGGAAAGCCTCTACCAATGGCTGCTCGATGAACCGGCCGCCCGCCGGCATGCCGAACCGCAGCTGATCGGCGCCGCACCGGCCGAAGGCGAACTGGGATATGTGCTCGATCTGGTGCAGCTGGTCGTGAGTTCCGGCTTCAGTGCGGCGTCCCTGGGCTACACCGTCGCCCAGTGGAAGAAGATGAACGCCCCGACGATTTCGATGAGTTTCGAGCGGAACGGCAAGACCGTGACGGTGAGCGGGACGGACGCCGAGGAGATCGAGCGCGCCGTCCAGCAGCTTGACGAAGAGTGAGACATTGGCGCGTCTGCCGCGGTTCGACGCTTCGTATGCCCTGTTGATCGGGGTGTCGGAGTACCAGGACCACGAGTTTCCCGAGGTCCCGGCCGCGATTCACAACCTGGCGGGTCTGCGCAGTCTGCTCGCGCCGTCCGACGGCGGAGGATTTCCCCGTGAAAAGTGCCGGATGGTGTCGAATCCGCGGACCGGCGAGGGAATGCGGGTCGCCATCAAACGGGCGGCCGAGTCCGCCACCGACGTCTTGCTGCTCTATTACGTGGGCCACGGCTGGAAAGTCGACGGCGACCTCTATCTGGCCTCCCAGTCGTCCAGCCCCGATTCGATCGAAACCACGGGACTGGCCTATCGGACGGTCCGCCGGCTGGTCCGGAGTTCCCCGGCCGCGGTCAGGATCATCGTTCTCGACTGTTGTTTCAGCGGTGTCGCCACCGGGCTGCTGAGCGGCGCGGGGGATCTGTGCCTCAGCGCTTCCGAGATCGAGATCCCACTCGCCGAGGAGCTGCCCGACGACCATGCCGATGGTGTCTGCGTGATCGCTTCCAGCGGCCCCAACCAGCCGTCCCAGGATTCGGACGGGGCGGACCACACCGCCTTCACGGGGCATTTCCTCACCAACCTGAAGGCCGCCACGCAGATGCCCGAAGTGCGCGATGTGGAGGCGGTGTTCGATGCGACGAAGGCGGCGATGGAGGCTGCCGAGCTGCGCCATGTGCCGTTGATCGCCTCCATGGGCGGGGCGCGCCGGCTGGCGCTGGTGAAGGGGCTGGTGGTGCCGGCCCCCGTTCCCGTCGCAGAACCGGAGGTCACTCTCGTACCGCCTCCGGAAGCGGGGGACGAGACCGTGACCGCTACGGCACCCGTCCCCAGGGAGGACGGCCCGGCGAAGCTCATGAGCTGGCACACCCCGGTGGGAAGCGCGGACATCTTCGATTCCACATTGGCACTGACGCTGCTGCGGCAGGCCATGGCACGGGGAGGTGACGATGAGCGCGCTGGATAGGAAGCGGAGCGGGGAGATCGAGCGCCTGCGGGGACAGGCGGCGGACGACTTCCGGACCTATGGCCCACAGCTCGCGGACCGCCTGCTGACCGCGTGCCGGCGGCTGCGTGCCGCGGGCGAAGGAGAGGAAGCGCTCCTGATCGCACAGGAAGCGGTGGGCATTCACCGGGAACTCCTCGACCGTTACCGCTGTGCCGGTACCGGACTGGCGCACGCACTCCTCCAGCTCGGCCTCTGTCTTGCCGAAATCGGGGCGGCCGACGAGGCGACCGATGTGCTGCAGGAGTCCATCGCGCTCACCGACGGCTTGCCCGCGCCGCTCCGCCCGCCCGCGCAGCGGCTCCGTTCCAACGCCCTGGAGTGCCTCGCGCTGATCCTCGGCTCCCTGGGCCGCACCGCGGAGTCCATCGCCCTCTCGCAACTGGCGATCAGGGGCTACCGGGAGGTGTTCCGGGAGGACCGGAGAGTGGCACCGGAGCTGGCCCGTGGTCTGCACAACCTCGCCACCCTGCTGGCCTCCGGCGCCGCACGGGAGGAGGCTCTGATCCCGCTGGCGGAGTCCCTCGCGATCTACGACCGGCTCTCCATGGAGGGCAACTCCGCACTGGCGGCGGAGCGGAGCCGTGCTCAGCAGCTGCACGCCGTACTGGCGGAAGGAGAGGAGCAGAGCGGGGAGGTCGCGGGCGAGGCGCTGTCCGCCTACCACCTGGCAGCCGAGGCCGATGCGTACTCGGCCTCCTCGGGGCTGGGCAGTATCCCGGCGCATGTAGAGATCCATCGCGTTGAACCCGTCGACCACGACGCACCGCCACACAGAGAGCAGAGGAGCATGGACCGGAACCGGATTGACCTCACCGAAGCGGTACAGGCCGTACGCGATGATCTGCGCGCCGCCACCGGCAGGTTCGACGGCGAGGAGCTGCAGTTCGACATGGGGCCGATCGAGCTGGAGTTCACCGTCGAGCTGGAGCGGGACCCCCGGGCGCGGTCGGGGGTCCGCACCTGGGTGATCACGGACACCGGCGGCGCGAACGCGGCCTCCGCCCGACACCGGCTCAAACTGACGCTGACCCCACGACAGCTCGCCTACCGGGCCATTGATGTGACGGACCGGATCTAGGGCGGCATCCGGCCACCTGCGACTTCCCGTCCGCTGCCGCCGGAACCCCGGACGCGTACGCTCCACAGGATGCGGATTACCAAGTACACGCATTCCTGTGTCCGGTTGGAGCGTCCGGGGGGGGCGGGGCCCTGGTCATCGACCCGGGCATCTGGAGCGAGCCCGGGGCGCTGCACGGTGCCGACGCGGTCCTGGTGACGCACGAACACGCCGACCACGTCGATGTCCTGCGGCTCAAGGGACTGGGCGTGCCGGTTCATGCGCCCAAGGGGGCGGACTTCGGCGGCCTCCTGGACGTCATCGAGGTGGAGCCGGACGAGGAGTTCAGCGCGGCCGGCTTCCGCGTCTCGACGCACGGTGGCCGCCATGCGCGCCAGCGTCAACGGCTGGCTCGACCGGGAGGCGGGCGGGTGTTACGGCTGGGTGCCGCCGGGGGTGCGGTTGCCGTGCTCGGAGCGGTGAGTGTGCGTCGGGAGCAGTGAGTGCGCGTCCGGAGCGGTGACCGCCGTGTCCCGGGTGTCGGGGCGGTGATCCCGTACGTGCGGCGCTCGCTCGGCCGGACCCGATGAGCCGCGCCGCTCAGGCCCCCGGAGCGCCGGCGCGCAGGCCGTCCATGACGAGGTCCAGGAGGCGTTCGGCGCGCGACTGCCAGTCGCCGTGCGGGTCGAGGTGCCACAGGCCGGAGATGGCGAGCACGAAATCGTCGGGGGTCATGCCCGGACGGATGGTGCCGGCCTCTTCGTTGGCCTGCAGCAGGAGGGCGACGGCGGCGGTCACCGGGCCGTGTCCCAGTCCGGCGGGACCGCCGTGCGCGGCGGCGGCCTTGCGCAGCGCGTCGGCCAGGCCGGCCTTGGCCATGGCGTACTGGGCGAGGCGGTCCATCCATGCGCGCAGGGCCTGGTCGGGTGCGCGGGTTTCGAGCAGGTGCGAGGCGGACGCGGAGACCTGCTGCACCTCATGGCGGTAGACCTCGAGGACGAGCGCCTCGCGGTTGGGAAAGTTGCGGTAGAAGGTCCCCTGGCCGACACCGGCCTTCTTCGCGATCGCGCTCAGCGGGGTATCGGCCGACTGCGTCAGCTCCGCCAGGGCGACTTCCAGGATGCGTTCGCGATTCCGTTGCGCGTCCGAGCGCGCCGGCGGGGTCTTTCGCTGCTGCACTCGTCCTCCTCCCGGGAGCACGGAACGGTCGGTTCGTGGGGTGGGTCTTGCTAAGCGGACAACTGTCCGGTAGATTTTGAAACTAACGGACAGCTGTCCGCTTAGGTCCACCATACCGCTCGATGCGGCCGGTGTGGACGACCCGCGCCACCACGCCCGGTTCCTCGTCCCCACCGCATCCGCCGCAGCAACCCCAGTCGACGCCGCCACGTACAGTGCCATCCCTCCCGAACTGCTTGCAGGACCGTCCCGTTGGACGCTCCGCTCCCGCGCGACCAAGGACAGCTCGACGTCCTGTTCGGCCATGTCGCCCGCAGGGCCGGCCCGTCGCGCTTCACCCTGCGAAAGAAGGCTGACCATGGCCCCACCGACGTCCAGCGTCATCACCCTGAACGTCAACGGCGAAAAGCGCACCCTCCCGGTCGACCACCGCGCCACCCTGCTCGACGCGCTGCGCGAGCAGCTCGATCTCACCGGCACCAAAAAGGGCTGTGACCACGGCCAGTGCGGTGCGTGCACGGTGCTGCTCGACGGACGCCGGGCCGTCTCCTGCCTCCAGCTCGCGGTTGCCTCCGAGGGGCGGGAGATCACCACCATCGAGGGGGTGGCGGACGGGGAGCGGCTCCATCCGGTGCAGCAGGCCTTCCTCGACCTCGACGGCTATCAGTGCGGCTACTGCACACCGGGGCAGATCTGTTCGGCCATCGCGGTGATCGAGGAGCATGCGGCGGGCTGGCCGAGCGCCGTGACCGCCGACATACGTCCCGAAGCGAAAGCCCCGGCGCTGACCGCCGAGGAGATCCGGGAGCGGATGAGCGGCAACCTGTGCCGCTGCGGCGCCTATGTGGCGATTGTGCAGGCGGTCGCCCGGGCGGCGGAGGCGGACACGGGGGAGAAGGGGGAGCCGCGGACGGCGGAGACGGAGATGGCGGGGACGGTGGAGACGGGGGGCGGCCGGAGGCCGGCCGGAGCGCCGTACGGCAACGGCCCGGCCGGTGTGGTGGACGGGGAGAGGACGGCATGAGGGAGTTCGGTTATCAGCGGGCGCTCGATGTCCCGGGAGCGGTGGCGCTGCTGGGCGCCGATTCCGGCGCACGCTGTCTCGGCGGCGGCACCAATCTCGTCGACCTGATGAAGGCCGGGGTGGAGCGTCCCGCGCTGCTCATCGACGTACGGGACCTGCCGCTGGGGCGGATCGAGCCGCTGGACGGCGGCGGGCTGCGCATCGGTGCGACGGTCACCAACAGCGACCTCGCCGCCGACCCCGAAGTGCGGCGGCGCTACCCGGCGTTGGCCGAAGCCGTGCTGGCGGGCGCCTCGGGGCAGCTGCGCAACATGGCCACGGTCGGCGGCAATCTCCTCCAGCGCACCCGCTGCGGCTACTTCACCGACCTGGCCAAGCCGTGCAACAAACGCGCCCCCGGCAGCGGCTGCCCCGCCGTCCGGGGGGAGCACCGCAACCACGCGATCCTGGGCGCCTCCGCGCACTGTGTGGCGGTCCACCCCTCGGACATGGGGGTGGCGCTCGCCGCCTTCGACGCCGTCGTCTCGTACGAAACGGCGGATGGTCCGGGCGAGATGCCGCTCGCGGAGTTCTATCTGCCGGTGGGCGACACCCCGCACCGGGAGACTGCACTGCCGCCCGGCGCGCTGATCACCGGAATCACCCTGCCGCCGGCGCCGGTCGCCGCCGCCTCCCGCTACCGGAAGGTCCGCGAGCGCGCGTCCTATGCGTTCGCGATCGGCTCGGTCGCCGCCGCCCTCGACGTCCGGGAGGGCACCGTACGCGACGTTCGCCTCGCCTTCGGGGCGGTCGCGTCCCGGCCGTGGCGGGCCCGGGAGGCCGAGCGGTTGCTCATCGGGGGACCGGCGGACGCCGGGGCGTTCGCCGCTGCCGCGGAGGCCGAGCTGTCCGCCGCCGATCCGCTGCCCGACAACGGATACAAGGTGACCCTGATGCGCAACCTCGTCGTGGCCGTGCTCACCGAACTCACCGAGGAGGCTTCCCGATGACCACGACCACGGAACGGCGCACGGGGGCCGGGGCCGTCGGCGCCGCCCACACCCGCCTGGAGGGCCGGGACAAGGTCACCGGCACGGCGCGCTATGCGGGCGAGCTCCCCTTCGCCGAACTCGCCCATGGCTGGCTGGTGTTGTCGACGATCGCCCGGGGCCGCATCCGCGCCGTGGAGACGGCGCCCGCCCTGGCCCTGCCCGGTGTCCTCGCGGTGCTGCACCACGACAACGCCCCGCGCCTCCACGGCGACTACACGGGCCCGCTCGGCCCGCCCGACCCGGTCCTCCAGGTCTTCCAGCACGACCGGGTGCCGTACGTGGGCTGGCCGGTGGCGCTGGTCGTCGCGGAAACCCCCGAACAGGCCAGGGAAGCCGCCGAACGGCTGGTCGTCCGGTACGACGAGGAACCGCACGACGTCGCCTTCTCCGCCGGGCGTCCCGGTATGTACACACCGGCGGATTCCCCCACCATGGCAGCGGAGACGGCCAAGGGGGATCTCACGGCCGAACTCGCCGCGTCCGCCGTGGTCGTGGACGCGGAGTACACCACACCGGAAGAGCACCACAGCCCGTTGGAGCCCCATGCGGCGATGGCGCGCTGGGACAGCGGCCGGCTGGAGGTCGTCGACTCCAACCAGGGAAGCCGGTTCGTGGCGGACGAACTGGCCCACCTGTTCTCACTCGACCCCGCCTCGGTGCGGGTGCGGTCCGAGCACGTCGGCGGTGCCTTCGGAGCCAAGGCGACCCGCCCGCATGCGGTCCTCGCCGCGATGGCCGCGACCGTCCTCCACCGCCCGGTCCGGGTCGTCCTCACCCGCCGCCAGATGTTCTCGCTCGTCGGCTACCGCAGCCCCACCGTGCAGCGGATCCGGCTCGGCGCCGACACCGACGGGCGGCTGCGCGCGTTCGACCACCAGGCGGAGTGCCTCACCTCCACCGTGCGCGAATTCGTCGAGCGCAGCGCCAACTTCGGACGGCCGATGTACGACGCCGCCGCGCACCACACCGTCAACCGCGTGGTCCCGCTCGACGTCCCGACACCGAGCTGGATGCGCGCACCGGGCGAGGCGCCGGGCTCGTTCGCGCTGGAGTCCGCGCTCGACGAACTCGCCGAGAAGTGCGGCCTGGACCCGATCGCGCTGCGCGCCCGCAACGAACCGGATGCCGGGCCGGTCTCCGGTCTGCCCTTCGGCAGCCGCAAGATGCTCGCCTGCTTCGAGGAGGGCGCCCGCAGGTTCGGCTGGGCGGACCGGGACCCGCGCCCCGGTGTGCGCCGCGAGGGGTGCTGGCTGCTCGGGACCGGCACCGCCGCGGCCACCTTCCCCTCGGGGGTCGCGCCGTCCACGGCCGCCGTGACCGCGGAGCCGGACGGCGGCTTCACCGTACGGATCACCGCGGCGGACATCGGCACGGGCGCGCGCACCGCGCTGACCCTGATCGCGGCGGACGCGCTGGCGGTGGCGCCGGAACGCATCCGGATGAAGATCGCGGACAGCGACTTCGGCCCGGCGATGATCGCCGGCGGGTCGATGGGCACCCGCTCCTGGGCCTGGGCCATCACGGCCGCGGCGAGCGAACTGCGGGAGCAACTGGCCCTGGGCGGCGGCATCCCACCGCAGGGGATCACGGCGCGGTCGGACACCGGCGCAGCCGTCATGGCGCTGGAGAAGAAGGAACGGCATTCCTACGGGGCGCAGTTCGCCGAAGTCGCCGTGGACGTCATGAGCGGGGAAGTCCGGGTACGACGCATGCTCGGTATCTTCGCCGCGGGCCGGATCGTCAATCCGCTGACCGCACGCAGCCAGTTCATCGGCGGGATGACCTGGGGCCTGTCCATGGCCCTGCACGAGGAGGCGGTCCGGGACCAGGCCTCGGGCGGCCATGTCGGCGCCGATCTCGCGGGCTACCACGTCGCCGCACACGCCGATGTCCCGCCCATCGAGGTGGACTGGGTGGATGACCCGGACCCCGACGACCCGGTGGGGATCAAGGGCATCGGCGAGGTCGGGATCGTGGGAGCCGCGGCAGCCATCGCCAATGCCGTCTGGCATGCGACCGGAGTCCGCCACCGGCAGCTACCGATACGCCCCGACCGCGTCCTGCTGGCCAACCCGGCCCCGGGAGGTGACCGCGACGCCTGACCCCGACAGCGCGTTACGCCGCCGGCCGGGGGAGGAGCGGGACCGCCGGGCGCCCGCTCGTCCCACCGATGGCCCGCGATCTGACCCATGGCTGATATGCCGTGCCCCGGGCCGGGCAGGGATGCGCTCATGACCGTCCTCGTCGGGACCTCCGGCTGGCAGTACAAGGACTGGCGGGAGGTCCTCTACCCGCAGGACCGGCCGCAGCGACTGTGGCTGGAGGAGTACGCGCGGCACTTCGCCACCGTCGAGAGCAATGCCGCCTTCTACCGGCTGCCCGAGGAGAAGACCTTCGCGGACTGGCGGGACCGGACGCCCGACGGTTTCGTGATGGCGGTGAAGGCGAGCCGCTATCTGACCCACATCAAGCGGCTGCGCGATCCGGAGGAGCCGGTCGGGCGGCTGATGGGGCGGGCCGCCGCCCTCGGCCCCCGGCTCGGTCCGGTCCTGCTCCAGCTGCCGCCCACACTGCACGCGGACGCCGGTCTGCTGGACGACTGCCTCGGCTGCTTTCCCGCCGGCACCCGGGTGGCCGTCGAGCCCCGCCATGCCTCCTGGTGGACCCCGGAGATCCGGACGGTGCTGGAGCGGCGGGGCGCCGCGCTGTGCTGGGCGGACCGGGGCTCCCGGCCCGTGACGCCCCTGTGGCGGACCGCCGACTGGGGGTATCTCCGCTTCCACGAGGGCCGCGCGGAACCCTGGCCGCGTTATGGACGGCAGGCGCTCACCACCTGGGTGCGGCGGATCGCCGACACCTGGCCGGACCGGGCCGATGTCTACACCTACTTCAACAACGATCCGGGCGGGGCGGCCGTCCGCGACGCCGAGCAGTTCGCCCGTGCCGCCGCGGCCGCCGGCCGTTCCGTGAGCCGTGCGCCGTCCGGGCGTGGCACCTCCCGGTGAGCGCGGGGCCGGGATATATCTGCGCTGGTAGCCGGGGCGGGCGAATGAAGTGACGAGGTGTGAGGTGAGACGCGGATGATCCGCAGACGGGTGGTGGTCTCCGGAGCGGTGCAGGGCGTGTTCTTCCGCGACACCTGCCGACGCACGGCCGAGGGGCTCGGCGTGACCGGCTGGGTACGGAACCTTCCGGACGGCACGGTGGAGGCCGTGTTCGAGGGGGAGCCGGAGCGTGTGCAGAAGCTGGTGGAATGGGCGCGCCAGGGCCCGCCGATGGCCACCGTCGACGCCGTGTCCGTACGGGAGGAAGAACCGGAGGGCCTGACGGGCTTCGCGGTACGGCCGACGGCCGGAGGATTCTGACCGGGACAAGGGACACCGCCCCTACCCGCCGCGGCCCGCACCTCACCTGAGGCCCCGGTACGCGGGCGACCCTGTCAGCCCGCGAACACGGCCGCTTCACCCGCTCACCTCAGCTCATGAGAAACGCCGCGTCCCAGCCGTTCCCCTGCTCCCATCCGTCCCGGGCGCTTCCCCGCCGCGCGTCGGAGTAGTCGGCCAGGACGAGTGCGATTCCGGCGGCGCCGTCCAGCAGCCCGGGGTTGTCCACGCGGTGGGCTGCGGCCCCGGGACCGGCAGCAGGGGGCACAACCTGCCGGTAGCCAAAAGGGGTTGAGCCATCGCACTCGTCAACCAGCTCTCGGGCGAGAGCGTCCGCCGCCGTCCACCACTCGGTGCGCCCGGTGGCGACTGCCAGCCGGCTGACGGTGTGCAGGATGCCCGCCCTGCCGTGGCAGAAGCCCGGGTCGGCGGCCACCGCGGCGTCGTACGGGCGGAGCACCAGACCACCGACGGCGTTCTCGGCCAGCGCCGTCAGCCGGGGGGCATCGAGCGCGCGCCCGGCCAGATACAGCGTCCAGGCGATCCCGGAGGTCCCGTAACACCACCCCGGCCGGCTCCTGGCCCCGACGTCCCGGGACGGCCGGAGCCGCTGAGCCGGAGGGGACGCCTCCCCGGCCGCTGCCGGACGGGACGACTCACCAGCCGCCTCCCGACGCGAAGAGACCGCCTCCCGACGCGCAGTTACCGTCCCTGAAGGCGCAACCCGGCCGGGCCACCGCATGCCCAGGTCATCGGCGTACCCGACGCTCACCACCCAGTCGGCCATCCGGCGCAGGGCGTCCCGCATCCCCGGCACCCGGTGTCCGGCGCGGTACGCCAGTGCCAGCAGGGCGAGCGGGCCGCAGATCCCGTGCGCGGCACCGACATTGAGATCGCCGTTCGGGAACTCCGCGCGGTCACGTGGGACGAGATACCGGTCGGGTGCGCACCACCACCCCGGCACCTGGATGCCGGCCCCTGCCGCGGGCGGCCGTACGGGATGCGTCATCTCGACCAGACAGGCGAGGACGTCATGGAGCGCCTCGGCGCACCGCTCGTCGCCGTGGCCGGCCGCCAGCAGGAGGCCGCGGCCCTCGCCCGCCAGGCCGGAGATCACGTCGTAGTCGTCGGCCGCCAGCCCCGGGCCCTGCTCCCGGCGCCGCGCCACCAGTCGGGCGACATGGGCCCGGACGTATGCGGCGTGCACCTCGGCGCAGCGTGCCAGCAGCCGGGCGTAGCCGCCGTGCGCATCGGCGTGCAGCCGTGCGGGCAGCAGCAGATCGCCGACCGCGGCCGGGCCGGCGGCGGTGGCCGCAGCGACGGCCGCCGCGAGGTGGGCGTGCCCGACCGCCGCGTACCGCGCGTCGTTCCGGGCGCACCGGGTGTGCAGCAGCGCGATGCCGGGGTGGCCCAGCAGCAGCGACGCGGGCTGCCAGGCGGGCTGCAGCAGGTCCGGCGGCAGCGCGGCGAACGCCGTATGGGCGGTGCCGGCCACCTGCCCCGGCGAACCGAGCAGATCGGCGACGCGGAGTGCGAGGTCCGACGCCGCGTCGCAGAGCGCGAGGGGTGCGGTCATCTGTTGTTCCGCCTCCGGCTGAGCCACAGCGCGAGCGCCTCACGGGCCGTCACATGCGCCGCCAGTTCCTGTTCGCGGTGCGGGCCGAGCAGCCGGTTGCAGTGCATATGGGCCAGGCTCAGCGCGATCCGCGCGGTCCGGTCCGGGTCCGTCGCAGCGGCGGTCAGTACCTCGCGCAGACCGGCCAGCGCCGGGCCGCGGGTGCTCCACCCCACGCCCCAGCCGTCCGCGGCGGCCGGCGGCCGGGGCCGGGCCTGCGCGTCCAGCAGCGCGGCGACCTCCTGCTTACGGACCCGGGGGACCTCTCCCCGGCGTTCGAGCACCGACGGGCTGCCGAGCCAGTCGAGCGCCTCGTCCGGGGAGCCGAGCCGGGTGAGGATGTCGAGGACGCCCAGGGCGGCCGGCAGCACCGGATCGCCCAGCTGGTCGGGGGCCATCGCGAGCAGCGTGATGACGGACTCGCTGTCGGTGTGGAAGACGCGTTCGGCGGGCCCGAGGGCGCCCGGTCCGCCGTACCGCTCGATCTCGGGCTCGTAGGTGTCCAGGACCATCTTCCCGAGGAGCCCCGCCTCGGTAAGCGCCTGCGCCCAGGAGTGGAGTGCGGGCAGCAGCACCGGCCACAGCGATTCCGGCGTGCCGTGGAAGCGCAGCCGGAGGTGTGGTTCCGGGTCCTCGTAGCGGAGGAAGAACCAGCGGTCGACGCCTGCCTGGTGCAGCAGCTCGGGTTCGGTCAGCGCGCCGAGGTGACGGGCCAGCACCTCCGGCTGGCGGGCCCGGGGCACATAGAGCTTCGCGTGCAGCCACTCGCCGCCGGGCAGATGAGTGCGCGGGGCGTCGCCGCCGTCCGGGACGGCCGTCGGGAGCGGGACCGGCGCCGTGACGGGACGGTCGTCGGCGCCGGTCCCGCGGCCGGTGGGCCGGGCGAAGACGGGGAAGACGAACTCGGCGGCATGGGCGCCCTCGGCACCCCGGAACCACTGCCGTTCCGCCCGGCCCCCGACCTGTTCCACCAGCGTCAGATCGGCCGCCCGCCGCACCTCGTCGCGGAAGACCCTCAGCTGCATCGGGTCGTCGAGGTCGACCGCCACACGGTGGTCGGCCTTGGTGAGCAGCACCCGCCGGGGGACGTCCCAGCGCCGCCGCCACCGCCCGGCCTGCGCAGCCCACTCCGGGTCCCCCCGGACGGCCGCCGCGCGCAGGGCCCGGTCCGGCAGCCAGCGCGCCGGGGAGAGCACGGTCCGGCCGTACCGCACCCGCGGCAGCGCGGGAGCCGAGGCCCAGCGTCCCCAGCTCCACGGTGCGCAGAAGGACCGGCCCTCGTGCCCGAGCTCCAGCAGGAACCGTGCCACGTACGGGAGATGACCGTTGCCGGGGTTGAGCATCGAGTAGGAGAGCGGGCGTACCCGGCGGCCGGTCGGTCGGTCGACGAGCCGGAGGCCGTCCGAGTCGGCCTGGACCGCGAGGCTCTCCAGCCGCAGATCGTGCGCCGTCTCCGCCGCGGCCGGTCCGACACCCAGGGGGATGCGGTGGGAGAGCCACTGCGGTACGGCGGAGACGTTGCCGGAACGCGCCACCCGGGGCCGGTAGGCGACCGCGGCCGGGATCTCGTCGTCCGGTGCACTCCGCTCCGCGTGCCGCGCCAGGTCCCGCAGCGGCGAACCGGAGGGGCCGAGCACCGGCGCGAACCGGCCGAACATCGCCCCGGCCAGCGGCGACAGCGCCTGCGGCGCGAGCACCAGACGGAACTCCCCGTCGTCCAGGGCGTCCCGGTCCGGTGTCACCAGCTCGGCCAGTACCTCCATGCTCAGCGGGGCCGGTCCGCGCTCCGCGGGCTCCAGGGCGCGCACCGTCTCCTCGTCGAGCACCACTTCCCGCGCGCCGCGCCGGGCCGCGTCCATCAGCAGCTCGCCGAGGACCCGGTCGCGCGCCCCGGACTCGGGGGCGGGCAGCGGGCCGGGCTCCCGGTAGGCGCGCGGCAGCCCCAACCCGCGTGCGTCGTCGAGCAGCTCAAGGACCGGGACCGGCCGGTCGGTGCCGTACCGCTCCAGGAAGGCCAGGTGGTAGTCGCGCAGGTGCGGAGCGCCGCGGTGCACGGGGGAGGTCCGCCACAGCACCGTCGCGGCCCGAGCCGCCTCCCGTGCCACCTCCTCCGGCAGGGTCAGCCGCAGCTCCAGCGACAGGTCCGTCTGCAGCACGTCGGCCGCCGGCCGCAGCGCCCGCATCCGGGTGGCGACCGCGGTCAGCCGGGGCCGCCGTCCGCCCGGCGGCTCGGCGTCCAGGGAACGTAAGTCGGCGTGGATCGCGCACAGTTCCCGGGCTGTTGGATGATCGACCCCGTCCAGCCGGTCGCATACGTGGTCCAGGGGAGCGGTGCAGTCGGGCGGCGGCGTCAGATCGGTCAGCAGGAAGTGGCCGCGGACGAGCTGCGCGACGGCGGCCTCGACCGCGCCTTCAGGAGCCTCGGGGAACTCCCGCTTGCCCGCTTCCACCAGCCGGGAACAGGGCGTGGGCCGCGCCGCGGCCGCCAGGAGGTGACGGACCACCCGGGTGTGGCGCACCGATCCCGCCACCTGCCGCTCCCCGCTGCGGTCGTGGTGGTCGACCAGCACCAGACGGCCGTCCCGCACGGTGTGCAGATTGTTGGCCGTCAGTCGCGCACGCTCCAGTACGGCGGGGACATCGCGCAGCGTCTCCAGAACGTCGTCCAGCCAGGCCGCGTCCGGCCGCGTGACGCTGCGCCCGACGCCCAGCGGTTCCGGTGCGGGCTCCGGTCCGAAGCCGGCGAGACCGACCCCCGCGAACAGGCCGAAGGGGGTGGGGCGGTGGGACATCCGGGAGTGGTACTTGGTGAGCGACACCGCGATACGGCGGAGCGACTTGAGCCGCAGCGGCTCCCCGGCGACGCTGCGGTCCACCTCCGCGGCCAGGCTCGCGCTGGCCAGGCTCACCGCCTCCATGAGCCGTGCATCGGCGGCGAGTTGGGCTATGTGCCGGCGCAGCCGTTCCTCTTCCGGTGCGGCTTCGTCGGGCCGGGCAGGGGGATCGTCCGAGGGCAGCGGGAGGGCCGCGGCCCGCACCAGGGCCACCTTCCCGCACTCGAATGCCACATCACCCGTACCGCTCACGCCTGTTCCGCCCCCTTCCCGTGCCACCGCTCCGTCCGACGAGGTTGCGGGGTGCCGCGGGACG
>NZ_JBHYPE010000005.1:0-260885 GCF_042746015.1 Streptomyces sp. NPDC058773 | reverse complement strand
CCTTTGAGGGGTTAAGGCTCCCAGTAGACGACTGGGTTGATAGGCCAGATATGGAAGCGCCGTAAGGTGTGGAGTTGACTGGTACTAATAGGCCGAGGGCTTGTCCTCAGTTGCTCGCGTCCACTGTGTAGGTTCTGAAGTAACGACCTGTGTCATTGCCGGGTTGGTCAACTTCATAGTGTTTCGGTGGTCATAGCGTTAGGGAAACGCCCGGTTACATTCCGAACCCGGAAGCTAAGCCTTTCAGCGCCGATGGTACTGCAGGGGGGACCCTGTGGGAGAGTAGGACGCCGCCGAACAAATTTTATGCTCCGGTCCCTGAACCTTCTGGTTCAGGGACCGGAGCTTTTTTGCGTTCCGGGCGGTTTCACGGGCCACTCGGTAGGCTCCTGGGCATGCGCTATGAGCTGGTCATTTTCGATAACGATGGCGTCCTGGTGGACAGCGAGCCGATCTCCAATCGGATTCTTGCCGGCTACCTCACCGCATTGGGGCATCCGACCAGCTACGAAGACTCGTTGCGCGACTACATGGGCGGTGCGATGCACCGTATCCACGAGAGCGTGCTGCGGCGGTCCGGGAAGCGGTTGCCCGCGGATTTCGACGAGAACTTTCATGCCCGGGTCTTCGAGGAGTTCCGCCGGAGTCTGGAGCCGGTGGCCGGTGTGGGCGAGGTGCTGGAGAAGCTGGCCGCGGACGGCGTGCCGTACTGCGTCGGGTCGTCGGGAAGCCATGAGCGCATTCGGGTGGCATTGACGAAGACCGGGTTGTGGGAGCGGTTCGCCGGGGACGGCGGTGGGGCCGGTGAGCGCATCTTCTCTTCGCAGGATGTGGGGCGGGGGAAGCCGGCGCCGGATCTGTTTTTGCATGCGGCACAGCAGATGGGGGTGGCGCCGGAGCGGTGTGCGGTGGTGGAGGACAGTCCGCTGGGGGTGCGGGCCGCGGTGGCCGCGGGAATGGATGTCTACGGCTTCACGGCGATGACGTCGGCGGAGAAGCTGGCGGAGGCCGGGGCCACCGGGCTGTTCGCCCATATGGCGGAGCTGCCGGGGTTGTTGCAGTAGGGGACGGCTCCGTCGTGGCCGGGCAGCGGGCCGCCGTAATCGGTGTGGTGATCCATCTACCCAGTGGTAGTGGGGAGTTCTACGCTGAGCGGCCATGACGGTCCCTCGGGTACCAGGAGCGCAGCTGCGGTACGGTCGGGTGGCGCTCGCCCTGAGCTTCTTCGTACAGGGGGCGGTCTTCGCCCTCCTCGTGACCCGAATACCGGCGATCCAGGACCGTTACGGGATCTCGGACGCCCTGCTGCCGGCGTTCCTGGCGGCGGTGCCGGTCCTCGCGGGGGCGGGAAGCCTCGTCACCGAGCAGCTGGTGAAGCGGGTGCGGCCCGGCCGGGTGCTGCGAGCGGTGCAGCCGGTGGTGTGTCTGGCGCTGGTGGTCGTCGGGTCGGTCGGCTCGATGACGCAGGTGGCGGTGGCGCTGGCGGTGTTCGGGCTGTCGGTGGGGGCGCTGGACGCCTCGATGAACATGCTCGGGGTGAGCCTGCAGCGGGCGTACGGGCGGAGCATCATGCTCGGGTTCCACGCCGCGTACAGCCTCGGCGGCATCGTGGGCGCCTCGCTGGCCTGGGCGGGTGCGTACTGGGAGCTGTCGCTCGGGCTGCTGTACGGGCCGGTGGTGGCGCTCCTGGCGCCGGCGGCGCTGGTCGCGGGCCGGTGGTTCGTGGACGTGGACGGGCGGGCGGCAGAGGGATGTGAGGACGGGACGGCGGGGGCCGACGCGCCCCTCGTGATGCGGCTGTTGTTGCCGTTGTGTCTGGTGATGGCGTTCGCGTACATCGGGGACTCGACCGTCTCCAACTGGAGCGCGAAGTATCTGCAGGACGTCCTGGGGAGCTCCGAGCAGCTCGCCACCGTTCCGTACAACGTCTACATGGTCACCACGCTGCTCGGGCGGGCGGTCGGGGATCTGGGGGTACGGCGTTTCGGGGCGGTCGCGGTGGTGCGGGCCGGGGCGGTGGCCGCGGCGGGTGGTTTCGCGGTGGTGGCGGCTGCGCCGGGGGCCGGCTCCGGGATGGCGGGGTTCACGCTGCTGGGGCTCGGGCTGTGTGTGATCGTTCCCCAGACGTTCGCGGCGGCGGGGCGCCAGGTCTTCGAGAAGCACGGTCCCGGGGCCGCGGACCGGGCGGTGGCGCGGCTGAACATCTTCAATTACGTGGGCTTCTTGATCGGCTCCCCGCTGGTCGGCGCGCTCGGTGAGGCCTGGAGCTATCGGGGGGCCATGCTCGTACCGATGGCCTTGGTGCTGGTGACGCTGGTGTACTCCCGCTCGTTCGGGGCGCCGGAGGCCCGATACGGTGACGGGCATGAGCGGCCGCGCACAGCTGATGTGGGATGAGGCAGTAACGGGCTACGACTTCGGGTCCGGGCATCCGATGGACCCGGTCCGGCTCGCGCTGACCATGCGTTTGGTGGAGGCGTTCGAGCTGGACCGCGGACCGCTGGAGGTGGTCGCGGCCAAGCCGGCCGGGGACTCCACCCTGCGGCTGGTGCATCGTGAGGACTACATCGCCGCGGTCCGGAGAGCCTCGGCCGACCCGGCTGACGCGGAGGAGTCGTACGGGCTGGGGACCGCGGACGATCCTGCGTTCGTGCGGATGCATGAGGCGTCCGCGCTGATCGCCGGGCAGTCGGTGGGCGCGGCGGAGGCGGTCTGGCGCGGCGACGCGGCGCATGCGGTGAACTTCGCCGGCGGGCTGCACCACGCGATGCCGGGCGGGGCGGCCGGTTTCTGTATCTACAACGACGCGTCGCTGGCGATCGCCCGGCTGCTGGAGCTGGGCGCCGAACGGGTCGCGTACGTGGATGTGGACGTCCACCACGGCGACGGGGTGCAGGCGGCGTTCTGGGAGGACCCGCGGGTGCTGACCGTCTCGCTGCACGAGCACCCCCGGACGCTCTTCCCGCAGACCGGCTGGCCGGAGGAGACCGGCGGGGCGGGCGCGGAGGGCACCGCGGCGAACGTTGCGCTGCCGGCCGGGACGGGGGACGAGGGCTGGCTGCGGGCGTTCCATGCCGTGGTTCCGGAGCTGCTGGGCGCGTTCCGGCCGCAGGTGATCGTGACGCAGCACGGCGCGGACACCCACTTCGAGGATCCGCTGGCGCATCTCGCGGTGAGCCTGGATGCCCAGCGCGCGGTGGCGGAGGCCTGCCACGATCTGGCGCACGAGCACGCGGACGGCCGCTGGGTGGCGCTCGGCGGGGGAGGCTATGCGGTGGTGGACGTGGTGCCGCGCAGCTGGACGCATCTGGTCGCGATCGCGGCGGGCCGGCCGATCGACCCGACCACGATGGTGCCGGAGGCCTGGCGGCACGAAGTCTTCCGCCGGACCCGGCAGTTGGCGCCGCACCGGATGACGGACGGCCGTACGCCGCAGTGGCGGGACTTCATCGACGGCGGTTACGACCCGGCCGACCGGCTGGACCAGGCCGTCCTGGCGACCCGTCGGGCGGTCTTCCCGGCGCACGGGCTGCTGCCGTAGGCGTACGGGCGCTGTCGTAGCCGCACCGGCCGCTGCCGCGGGGCCGGCCGCCCGGCGCCGTCCACCGCTCCCGTACGGCCGGGCCACGGCGTCGTGCCCCACGGATGTGTGACTACCCGTCGGTCAGGGCACCCGTAGGCCGACCAACCGGACAGTATGGGACGCGTGTGGGGAACCGGTGTGCTGCGGGCGCACCTGATCGAGGCGCGGCTCGCGGGGACGATCGCGACCACGCGGGAGCAGAGCCTGGCGCGCTACCGGCTCTTCGCGGCGCGCGATCCCAGGGTGCTGCTGGGGCTGGACCCCGAACGGGACTGGCCGCTCGGTGAACTCCTGCGACTGATGGGGCGGAAGTGCGGGGTTTCGGCCGATCCCGCGCACACATCCGGCCCGGATGTGATCGACCCCGACCGTACGGTCGCCGCGCTGGACGGCTTCGCCGAACGGCTCGCCGCGGCGGCCGGCCGCCGGGCACCGGTGCTGATCGGCACCGGCCATCCGCACCGGCTGCTGGAGTTCTACGCCGCCCTCGCAGACGCTCTCTCGTCGGCGGGCTGCCCCGTTCTCACCCCGGCGTATGGCGCCCGTGTCGACATAGCGACCCGGTTCGGAGTACGTCCCTGCACCCTCACGTACGTACGGGGAGTCGCGCTGATGCGAGAAACCGGCGTGGGGGGCGCGCCAGGGACCGGGGGCGTACACACCCATTCACCGCTCCCGGTACGGACCGCTCTGGCGGCCGCGGCGGACGTCGCGGGGCGGCTGCCGGAGCTGGTGATCGGGGACCACGGCTGGGTCTGCGGGGCAGGTCAGCTGGGGTTCGAGGCGATCGGGCTGGCGGACACGGACGATCCGGCACCGTTCGTCGGACAGGCCGAGGGGCGGGTGTCCGTGGTGGTGCCGCTCGATGACGCGGTGCCGGAGGAGGACTATCGGCCGCTGGCCCGCTATGTACTCGATCGTGCTTGTCTGTCCCATTAGGCGGCAGTTCGCTGCTCCTCTTCCCCACTCGCATCACCCGCCCCTAATCTGGGGAGTGAGCGCATAGCGACGAAGAGTCACCGGAGGGGAAGCCGGTGACCGTCTTATGCGGAAGGTGCAGGTGTGACATGGCGGCAGACCAGAGGCCTCTGAACGAGGTCGTGTTCCTGACAGTGGCGGAGGTCGCCACGGTGATGCGAGTGTCGAAGATGACCGTGTACCGCCTGGTGCACAGCGGCCATCTGCCCGCGATTCGCGTGGGGAGGTCATTCCGGGTACCGGAGCAGGCGGTTCACGACTATCTCCGGGAGTCCTTTGTGGGGGTGGAATCAGCCTGACGGGTCCGTTGCCGACCCTCGGATTACGCCGTTCGCCCGGCGCCGGGTAGGCTGGCCCGATGTAGGTAGTGTGGGCTCGGACGCCCCGCACCGAGTGATTCGAAGTGAGCGAGGGTAGTCGTGGGCTCTGTTATCAAGAAGCGGCGCAAGCGGATGGCGAAGAAGAAGCACCGCAAGCTGCTCAAGCGCACCCGTGTTCAGCGTCGCAACAAGAAGTAAGCGACGCTGATCGCGAATTCGCAGCCCCTCATCGCCTTGGTGCGATGGGGGGCTGCGGTGCGTTGTGGGCCGTATGGACGGTGGTCGGACGGAAATGTGGCCGCGGGCATCCTGCGGTCATCACTGCGCAACACCG
This sequence comes from Streptomyces sp. NPDC058773, assembly GCF_042746015.1. Classification (NCBI taxonomy): domain Bacteria; kingdom Bacillati; phylum Actinomycetota; class Actinomycetes; order Kitasatosporales; family Streptomycetaceae; genus Streptomyces; species Streptomyces sp. NPDC058773. The sequence continues at coordinate 255,670 of NZ_JBHYPE010000005.1, read as the reverse complement.
ACCCGATAGCGTTGGCCGCACAGGCTGGCTACGGCGTGGTCGCGGCGGGAAGGAAGGGCTGATCTTGGGCAAGGTCGTGCTCGTCACGGGAGTCGCACGGCAATTGGGCGGCCGGTTCGTCCGGCGTATCCAGCGCGATCCCGATGTCGAGCGGGTGATCGGTGTCGACGCCGTGCCACCGGAGCACCATCTGGGCGGCGCCGAATTCCTCAAAGCCGATATCCGGCATCCGGCCATTGCCCGGGTCCTGGCCGAGACCGGCGTCGACACCGTCGTCCATATGGACATCAACGGCACCCCGTTGGGCAAGCGCGGTGGCCGCGCCTCGGTGAAGGAAACCAACGTCATCGGGACGATGCAGCTGCTCGGCGCCTGCCAGAAGGCCCCGAAGGTGCAGCGGCTGGTCATCAAGTCCAGCACCAGCGTCTACGGCTCCGCGCCCCGGGACCCCGCGGTCTTCACCGAGACCACCACCCCGAAGTCGCTGCCCAGCGGCGGCTTCGCCAAGGACGTCGTCGAGGTCGAGGGGTACGTACGCGGCTTCGCCCGCCGCCGCCCGGACGTCGCGGTGTGTGTGCTGCGCTTCGCCAACATCCTCGGGCCGTCCGCCGATTCCCCGCTCGCCGAGTACTTCTCGCTGCCCGTATGGCCCACCGTCCTCGGCTACGACCCGCGGCTGCAGTTCGTCCACGAGGACGACGCCATCGAGGTGCTGCGGATCGCCGCGGCCGCGCCCCGCCGCGGCACGCTCAACAGCGGCACGTTCAATATCGCCGGAGACGGTGTGCTGCTGCTGTCGCAGACCTCCCGGCGGCTGGGGCGGCCCACCGTCCCGCTGCTGCTGCCGACCGTCACCTGGGCCGGTACGGCGCTGCGTTCCATCGGCATCACGGACTTCTCGCCGGAACAGATCCGGCTGCTCACGCACGGCAGGGTCGTCGAGACGACCCAGATGCGCGAAACGCTGGGATTCCGTCCGCAGTACACGACGGCGGAGACCTTCGCGGAATTCGCCCGCAGCCGCGGACCCGGGCTGCTGCCGCCCGAGTCCCTCGCCCGCACCGTCGACCGGCTCGCCGGCGTGCTGCCCGCACGCGGCGGCCCGACCCAGTGAGGAGTTCATCCACGATGGCGGACGCCAAGGTCATTCCCTTCGGCGAGGAGCCCCGGGCGCGCAGGAAGGCCAGGCGGGCCGGGCGCACGGGACGCGGTGCGGCGCTGGCGCCCGTACCGGAGGCGCGGACCGAGCACCCGCCGGCGGCGCCCCCGCGGCCGAGCCCCGGGCGGTCCCTGGACGAGCGGATCGCGGGCGGGCTGGCCTTTCTCCGGCGGCGGATCACCGGCGACTACGAGGTCGACGACTTCGGGTACGACGAGGAGCTGACCGACCAGGTCCTGATGTCGCTGCTGCGGCCCGTCTACGAGAAGTACTTCCGGGTCGAGGTGAAGGGGGTCGAGAACATCCCCTCCGACGGCGGCGCGCTGATCGTCGCCAATCACTCCGGGACGCTGCCGCTGGACGGGCTGATGCTCCAGGTCGGGGTGCACGACAACCACCCGGCGCAGCGTCATCTGCGGCTGCTGGCGGCAGACTTGGTGTTCGTCCTGCCGGTGATAAACGAGCTGGCGCGGAAGGCCGGGCACACCCTCGCGTGCGCGGAGGACGCCCAGCGGCTGCTGGAGCGCGGGGAAATCGTCGGGGTGATGCCGGAGGGCTTCAAGGGCATCGGCAAGCCCTTCGCGGACCGGTACAAGCTCCAGCGCTTCGGGCGGGGCGGCTTCGTCTCGACGGCGCTGAAGGCCGGGGTACCGATCGTGCCGTGCTCCATCGTGGGCGCGGAGGAGATCTACCCGATGATCGGGAACGCCAAGACGCTGGCGCGGGTGCTGGGACTGCCGTACTTCCCGGTCACGCCGACCTTCCCGTGGCTGGGGCCGCTGGGCGCGGTGCCGCTGCCGACGAAGTGGACGATCCAGTTCGGTGAGCCGATCCCGACGGCCGGCTATCCGGCAGAGGCGGCGGACGATCCGATGCTGATGTTCAACCTGACCGACCAGGTCCGGGAGACGATTCAGCACACCCTCTACAAGCTGCTCGTACAGCGGCGCTCGGTGTTCTTCTGAGCCAAAGGCCGGAAGAACACCGAGCGCGTCGGCACGGAGGTTCCGCTACTTCGGGAGGTCCTCGCCGTCGATGCCCAGTCCGGGCAGCAGGCCCGGGATCAGCGGCGGCAGGGTGACATCGGGCTGGCCGCCGCTGTCCTTGCCGCTGCTGTGCCCCCCCTCGTGCGGTGACTGACTGCTCCCCTTGGACGGCGGGTCGAGCAGTCCACCCGTATTGCCGCCGAGCAGGCCGTCTTCCTGGGAGGGGGAGGCCGACGGGCGCGGGGCGTGTTTCCCGCCCGAGCGTTTGTCGTGGGCGGACGTGCTGCCGGACGGTGCCGGGCGGTCGTCGGAGCCGGGGCCGGAGCCGGTGCCCGCGGAGGCGGGCGTGTCGCGGCGGTGGTGCTTGCTGTCCGGGGTGGACGGCAGCAGCGAACGGAGCGGACCGACCTCTTTGTCTATGGCGTCGAAGACCGAACTGACCTCGTCACGAACGTCCGTGAGCTGCGCCGGGAGCCGGTCGCGCAGATGCGACCAGGTGCCGCGGTGGGACTTGGTGAAGGAGTTCAGCGCCTGGATGGGGCCGAGTGAGCCATCGCGCTCATAGGCCGCGTGCAGCAGGCGGTGGCCCTCGCCCGCGTCCTGCCGGACGCCGGAGAGCGCCTTGCGGATCGCGCCTAGCGACTCGTGGTCGAGGTCGGCGAGCCGGGCGCGCTCCATCAGCCGACGGGCCTCCATCATGCGCGTGGAGGCCTGGTCGAGCAGGAGTTGGCCGCGGTCGGAGTCGTCGTCGGTCATACCGAGCCGGAGGTCCTCCATGCCTCGCTTGAGGCCGTAGAGGGAGTCACCCGGGAGGGCGTCGGAGCTGGCCGCGGCGACGCCGCTGAACGCGCCGGCCGCGACGCCGACCGTCAGCCCGCCGGCCGCCAGCCCCTTGGAGAGCCGGGAGCGCGGGCGCAGCCGGCCCATCGATTTCGTGGCGCGGTGCGCGCCCTTGTGTTCGCGCTGCTCGGGCACCCGGGCACCGTCGGACGGAGCGCCTTCGGCGAAGGCGGCCTCCATCGCGGCGATGAGCTGGGCGCGCTGGACAGTCTTGACCTCGGTGGCCATCTCCGGCCTCGGGAGTTTCCCGAGGCCGTCGGCGACCGCCAACAGCCGTGCTTCGCCCGGCGCCTGCGCCGGATCCTCGACCTGTTCCTCGGCCGCCGCGCCCTCGAGGACCTGCTCCTCCAGGGCCTGGGCGAAGGCGTTGGCCCGCCGGTGCACCGAGACATTTGCGATCACGGGCGGCACCTCCTCTCGTCATCCCGCTCGACTCCCCGGACTGGCTTTGACTGTCCAGATGGACCGGATGGTTGCACGCAGTGGTCCGCGCCACTCGATCGAGTGAGAGGCAGCGGGCATGGCGTGACCGCATGGAGCCTGCATTCCGCACAACGAGCGGCGCGGCACTCGGGTTACGCACTCACGATGATCTGACCGACCGGGTACGGGAGGTCACCAGGAGTGAGCGTGCGACGGCGTGGGACGGCGTCTGCGCATCTGGACAGGGGGTCAGCGGGCGTCTTCGGGAAGCAGTCGCGCGAGGGTCCGGACCGCGCGGTACTGGAGGGTCTTGATCGCACCCTCGTTCTTGCCCATGACGCGGGCGGTCTCGGCGACCGAGAGGCCCTGCAGGAAGCGCAGCGTGACGCACTCCTGCTGCTGGGGGTTGAGCTTGCGTACCGCCTCCAGCAGGGCGGCGTTGGAGAGGGACTCGAGGACCGACTCCTCGGGGCTGCGCTCGACCTCGTTGGCGTCGAGCATCTCCCCGGTGGTGACTTCCAGGCGGAAGCGGGAGGACTTGAAGTGGTCGGCGACGAGGTTGCGGGCGATGGTCACCAGCCAGGCGCCGAAGTCGCGGCCCTGCCAGGTGAACGTGCCGATGCGGCGCAGGGCGCGCAGAAAGGTCTCGCTGGTGAGATCCTCGGCCGTGGCGCGGCCGCCCACGCGGTAGTAGATGTAGCGGTAGACCGTGTCGGCGTACTGGTCATAGAGGCGGCCGAAGGCCTCGGCCTCGCCGGCCTGGGCCCGTTCGACCAGGTCCATCATGCGACGGCTGTCGCTGTCGGCGGGGCGGCGGGCGGTGGTCGTGCCGGTGCCGGAGCGGCGGGTTCTGCCGGCGGCCTTGCCGACCGCAGCACTCCCGTCGGCCAGGGCGTAGCAGGGTCCGGCAGCGGGGACGGCTGAGGCGAATGCGGGGACGGCGTACGCGGTGGGGACAAAACTGCGCAGGTGGTCGACGAGTGTCGTACGCAGCGTAGCCAGGCCCGAGGCGTCAACCCCGACGTGTGGGTACACGGGACTCCCAGAGGCAGAGCTTCCATCACGTGCAGTGCGGGACCGTTCACTCGTCGTAGGGACGTGTGGGTTCCGGATTGCGTCTGAGGAGAATAACGCTTCGTACAGGCAGCGCTACACCCAGTTGCTCAAATCATCGATTACTTACGGTCCGTGCCGGGTTGGTGGCAGATCAAGTATCGAATACTGAGCAACTATTGATCGGAAGGGAACGCAATCTGCCTGGTTGGAAGGCGTGTTGTGGCTGACCGATGGCAGCGTGACTGACGGGACGGCGGAGGGGGTAGGGAGAGGGGATGGCCGTCCGGCCGGTTCGGTGATCAGGCCTGGTCAGCGGCGTCGGCGCTGGAGTGCGACCGCGGCCGCGGTGCCGCCGGCGAGCGCGCCGACGGCGGCCGCCGCGGGGATGCCGATCTTGGCCGCTTTGCGGCCGGTCCGGTAGTCGCGCAGCCGCCAGCCCTGCTCCCGGGCGTGCTTGCGCAGCCGGGTGTCGGGGTTGATCGCGTACGGGTGCCCGACGAGCGAGAGCATCGGGATGTCGTTGGCGGAGTCGCTGTAGGCGGCGCAGTGCGACAGGTCCAGGCCCTCGGCCGCGGCCAGCGCGCGGACCGCCTCGGCCTTGGCCGGGCCGTGCAGCGGCTCGCCGACCAGCTTGCCGGTGTAGACCCCGCCGACGGACTCGGCGACGGTGCCCAGCGCGCCGGTCAGACCGAGCCGGCGGGCGATGATCGTCGCGGTCTCCACGGGGGCCGCGGTCACCAGCCAGACCTTCTGGCCGGCGTCGAGGTGGGCCTGGGCCAGGGCGCGGGTGCCGGGCCAGACCCGTTCGGCCATGTACTCGTCGTAGATCTCCTCGCCGATGGACATCAGCTCGGCGACGCGGTGGCCCTGGACGATGGACAGCGCGCTGTTGCGGACGTCCGCCATGTGCTCGGGGTTCTCCGAGCCGGCCAGCCGGAAGTAGATCTGCTGCCAGGCGAAGCGGGCCAGGTCGCGCTTGTGGAAGAAGTGCCGCTTGTAGAGGCCGCGGCCGAAGTGGTACAGCGCGGCGCCCTGCATGACGGTGTTGTCCAGGTCGAAGAACGCGGCGGCCGCGGTGTCCCCGACGACCGGGAATTCGGGCTCCGCCGGCGCCTCCTCGACGGGCGGCGCCTCCTGGGAGGACTTGCGGGCGGCCTCGGCCGCGGCCTCGCCGGCCAGCACGCTGCGGGCCGTGGCGGGGCGTCGGCGACGGGGGATCCAGCCCAGGTCGAAGAGCGCCCCGGAGGGCATCCAGCCGGATCGGCGAGCGGGCGACATGCCGACAGCGTAGCCAGTTTGTTCGGTGCAGCCGGTTACGGGCGCGTGTCAGGAGGGACCGGAGCGGGGGAAGGGTGCATTACGGCCACCTCGGGGGCCTTAGGGGGCGGGCGAACACTTCCCGTAGGGGAGGGGCGGGCCCCCTGCGGGCCGCAACGTGATGGAGGGAGGGGGTATTCCTCGCGTGCTGGGGCCGGGGGGATTTTCCCGGTGGGGTGGTGGGCCGGTTCAGGCGCCCAGGGCCGTACGCAGGCGTTTCGGGTCGACTCGCCAGAAGTCGTGCTGGGCGCCGTCGACGAGGATGACCGGAATCTGCTCCCAGTACTTGCGGTGCAGCTCGGGGTCCTCGGTGATGTCCTTCCGCTCCCATGACGCGCCGGTCTCGGCGCAGATCTTCTCGATCACGGCCTGGGCGTCGTCGCAGAGGTGGCAGCCCGGCTTGCCGATCAGGGTGACCGTCCGGTCGGCGGGGCTCTTGCGGGGGCTGCGGCTGAACAGGGGGGCCATGGAGCCATTGTGCCGGGTCGCGGCGGTGCCCGGGGCGGCCCGGTTCGATTACCATCGGTGGGCGATTTGTAGGTTTCCGGGGGTATGGCGAAAGAGGAGTGAGGGCGCGTGCTCCCGCCGGTGCTGCCCTGTCTGACGGGTGGCGCGAGTGAACGGTGTGACGTGGGAGTTGGTTCCGCGGAGGCCTGTAATAGCCGCGTGAGCCCGGTCACTTTGGGCGGACAAACCGGACACCATCTTTGTGCACGCGTTCACAAAGACATAGCCTGCAGAAGACAGGGCGGTCGGGTTCCATACGGCCGCCCGCAGCCCCGCTCTACCCGCAGGAGCACCGTGGCAACTGGCCGAACTCACCGACCGGCGACCCGAAGCCGAGGCATTCCCGAGGCCACCGTCGCCCGTCTTCCGCTGTATCTGCGTGCCCTGACCGCGCTCTCCGAGCGTTCGGTGCCCACGGTCTCCTCCGAGGAGCTCGCGGCCGCGGCGGGGGTCAATTCCGCCAAGCTGCGCAAGGACTTCTCCTACCTCGGTTCGTACGGGACCCGCGGCGTCGGCTACGACGTGGAGTACCTCGTCTACCAGATCTCGCGTGAACTGGGGCTGACCCAGGACTGGCCGGTTGTCATCGTCGGTATCGGTAACCTCGGCGCCGCGCTCGCCAACTACGGCGGCTTCGCCTCGCGTGGCTTCCGCGTCGCCGCCCTGATCGACGCCGACCCGGCCATGGCCGGCAAGCCCGTCGCGGGCATCGCGGTCCAGCACACCGATGAGCTGGAGCACATCATCGAGAGCAACGGCGTCTCGATCGGTGTCATCGCCACGCCCGCCGGGGCCGCCCAGCAGGTCTGTGAGCGCCTGGTCGCGGCCGGTGTCACCTCGATCCTCAACTTCGCGCCGACCGTGCTGACCGTGCCGGACGGCGTGGACGTGCGCAAGGTCGACCTGTCCATAGAGCTGCAGATCCTCGCCTTCCACGAGCAGCGGAAGGCGGGCGAGGAGGTCGGGCCCGACGGCGGTGGGGCCGCAGCCGCCGCCCGTGCCGCCGCCGCGGTGGCGGATGACCGTAAGGGACCTGACGGGGACATGCCCGCCGTGATGCCGGCATGACGCTTCTGGTCGTCGGACTGAGTCATCGCAGCGCGCCGGTGAGCGTGCTGGAGCGGGCCGCGCTCGCCCCGGAGGCGCGCGGCAAGCTGCTGCAGGACGCGGTGTCGGCCGAGCCGGTCACCGAGTCCGCGGTGCTCTCCACCTGCAACCGCATCGAGGTCTACGCCGACGTGGACAAGTTCCACGCCGGGGTCGCCGAGCTGTCCTCCCTCCTGGCCCGGCACAGCGGCGCCGGCCTGGAGGAGCTGACCCCTTATCTCTACGTCCACTACGAGGACCGGGCGGTCCACCACCTCTTCTCGGTGGCCTGCGGCCTGGACTCGATGGTCGTCGGTGAGGGCCAGATCCTCGGGCAGATCAAGGACGCGCTGGCCGTCGCCCAGGAACAGCACACCGCGGGCCGGCTGCTGAACGACCTGTTCCAGCAGGCCCTGCGGGTGGGCAAGCGCGCCCACAGCGAGACCGGCATCGACAAGGCCGGCCAGTCGCTGGTCACCTTCGGGCTGGAGCAGCTCGCGGCCGGCCGGGGCGTCGCGGACTGGGCGCGCGGCAAGCGGGCGCTGGTCATCGGCGCCGGATCGATGTCGTCGCTGGCCGCCACCACCCTCGTACGGGCCGGGGTCGGCGAGCTGGCGGTCGCCAACCGCACCGTCGAGCGCGCCGAGCGGCTGGTCCAGATCCTCACCGAGCCGGGCGGGACCGGTGCCGCCACCGGGCTCGCCGCCCGTGCGGTGGCGATGACCGCCGTCCCGGACGAGCTGGCGCTCGCCGACATCGTGGTCTCCTGCACCGGTGCGACCGGCCTGGTCCTGGCGGGCGAGATGGTCGCGGCGGCGCGCGACGGGCGCGAGGCCCCGCTGGCGCTTCTCGACCTCGCCATGCCGCGGGACATAGATGCCGCGGTGCACCGGATCGAGGGCGTGCACCTCGTCGACATCGAGTCGCTGGCCGACGCGTCCGCCGACGCACCGATGGCGGCCGACGTGGACAAGGTGCGCGGCATCGTCTCCGACGAGGTCGCCGCCTTCGGCGCGGCCCAGCGGGCCGCGCACATCACCCCCACCGTGGTCGCCCTGCGCACCATGGCCGCGGACGTCGTCGCCGGTGAGATCGCCCGGCTCGACGGCCGCCTTCCCGACCTCGACGACAAGCAGCGCGCGGAGATCACCCAGACCGTGCGCCGCGTCGTCGACAAACTCCTGCACGCGCCCACCGTCCGGGTAAAGCAGCTGGCCAGCGAGCCCGGCGGCGCCGGGTACGCGGACGCCCTGCGGGAACTCTTCGACCTCGACCCCCAGACGGTCGCCGCCGTCAGCCGGGCCGACACGCGCGCCGACAGGCACGATGCACGGGAGCGGGCATGACCGACAGCACCACGAGAGCACTGCGGCTGGGCACGCGGCGCAGCAAGCTCGCCATGGCCCAGTCCGGGCAGGTCGCCGAGGCGGTGCACGCACTGACCGGCCGCCCCGTCGAACTGGTGGAGATCACCACCTACGGCGACACCTCCCGCGAGCACCTCGCGCAGATCGGCGGCACCGGCGTGTTCGTCTCCGCGCTGCGGGACGCGCTGCTCGCCGGGGAGATCGACTTCGCCGTCCACTCGCTCAAGGACCTGCCCACCACGCAGCCCGAGGACCTGACCCTGGCCGCGATACCCGTACGGGAAGACCCCCGGGACGCGCTGATCGCCAGGGACGGGCTCACCTTCGAGCAGCTGACCGCCGACGAGGTCCGGGTGGCCCGTATCGGCACCGGCTCGCCCCGGCGCATGGCGCAGCTGAACGCCTGGGCCAGGTCGCTGGGCCGGCGTGTGGAGACCGTGCCGATACGGGGGAACATCGACACCCGCATCGGCTTCGTCGAGAAGGGCGAACTGGACGCGGTCGTACTGGCCGCCGCCGGACTCACCCGCATCGGCCGGATCGACGAGGCGACGCAGCTGCTGTCGCCCGACGTGGTTTTGCCTGCCCCCGGCCAGGGGGCGCTGGCGATCGAGTGCGCCGCGGTCAACGTGGACCTCGCCGCCCGGCTCGCCGAGCTCGACGACCCGGACACCCGGGCCGCCGTGACCGCCGAGCGATCCCTGCTCGCCGCCCTGGAGGCCGGCTGTTCCGCACCCGTCGGAGCACTGGCCGACCTTTCCCCGAGCTCTCGACTTCGTTCGAGCAGGGGAGGCCCCAAGGCCGACGAGCAGGCTGTCACCGAATTGCACCTGCGTGGTGTCGTCGGCACGACCGACGGCAGCACACTGGTGCAGATGTCCACCACCGGGCACGTACCCGCCTCTCCCGACGATGTCCCGGCCCCGCTGAACATGGGCCGTGAACTCGCCGCCGAGATGCTCGCAAAGGGTGCGGCCGGTCTTATGGGGGAGCGAGCACTTTGAACCCCACCGCCCCAAACCACTCCGCCTCCGGTCAGGTCACCTTCCTGGGTGCCGGGCCGGGAGACCCGGGTCTGCTGACGCTACGTGCTGTGGAGGCGCTGGCCTCCGCGGACGTACTGATCGCCGACCCGCAGGTGCTGGACGTCGTGCGTGTGCATGCCCGCGCACAGGTGGACACACCACTGCAGGCGTCAGCTGACGAGGCGTCAATCCCCGCCGATGTCCCTGCCCTTAGGGACACCGCCAATCTTGTCATGGCGGCCGCCCGCGCGGGCAAGCGGGTCGTACGTGCCGTCACCGGGGATCCCGGCCTGGACGGTTACGTCGCCGAGGAGATGCTGGCCTGCGCCGCCGAAGGCATCGTCTTCGAGGTCGTGCCCGGTATCGCGGCGGCCGTCGGCGTGCCCGCGTACGCCGGTGTCCCGCTGCGGGACGCGGAGGGCACCGACGTGCGCTTCATCGACGCCCGCACCGCCGACGCGCGCTGCTGGGCCGAAGTGGGTGCCAGTGACGCCACCGCCGTCGTCTCCACCTCCCTCGACTCGGTGGCCGCGGCCGCCGGTGAGCTGGTGTCCGGGGGCCGCAAGCCCGACACCCCGCTGACCGTCACCGTCGCCGGCACCACCACGCGCCAGCGCACCTGGACCGCCACCCTCGGGTCGGTCGCGCAGGTGCTCAAGGCCGCCAAGGTGCTGCCGTCGCCGGACGGCGGGCAGCCGGTCATAGCCGTGGTCGGTGAGCGATGCGCCGCCGCGCAGCGCGACCGCCTTTCGTGGTTCGAGTCCAAGCCGCTCTTCGGCTGGCGGGTGCTCGTACCGCGTACGAAGGAGCAGGCCGCGTCGCTCTCCGACCAGCTCGTCTCGTACGGCGCGGTGCCGCACGAGGTCCCGACCATCGCCGTCGAACCGCCGCGCACCCCGCAGCAGATGGAGCGCGCGGTCAAGGGCCTGGTCACCGGCCGCTACGAGTGGATCGCCTTCACCTCGGTCAACGCCGTCAAGGCGGTCCGGGAGAAGTTCGAGGAGTACGGCCTCGATGCCCGCGCGTTCGCCGGGATCAAGGTCGCCGCGGTCGGCGAGCAGACCGCCAAGGCGCTGGTCGCCTTCGGTGTGAAGCCCGACCTGGTGCCGAGCGGCGAGCAGTCCGCCGCCGGTCTGCTGGAGGACTGGCCGCCCTACGACCCGGTCTTCGACCCGATCGACCGTGTCTTCCTGCCGCGCGCCGACATCGCCACCGAAACGCTCGTCGCCGGGCTGATCGAGCTGGGCTGGGAGGTCGACGACGTCACCGCCTACCGGACCGTGCGCGCCTCGCCGCCGCCGGCCGAGACGCGTGAGGCGATCAAGGGCGGTGGGTTCGATGCCGTGCTCTTCACGTCGTCGTCGACGGTCCGGAACCTGGTCGGTATCGCGGGCAAGCCGCACAACGTGACGGTGATCGCCTGTATCGGCCCGGCCACCGCCAAGACGGCCGAGGAGCACGGGCTGCGGGTCGATGTCATGTCGCCCGAGCCGTCGGTGCACAAGCTGGCCGAGGCGCTCGCGGACTTCGGGGCGGCGCGGCGCGATGCCGCGATCGCGGCCGGGGACCCGGTTACGCGGCCGAGCGAGCGGCGGCCGGGGTCGCGTCGGCGGGCTCGTAGCTGAGCGGCTGTAGGACGGTTTTGAAGGGCGCCTCTTCGGGGGCGCCCTTCGGCGTTACTGCCGCTCGGTGGCGTACGGGAGGAAGTCGGCCCAGGTGGTGGGGGCGAAGGTGAGGCGGGGGCCGTCGGGGTTCTTGGAGTCGCGGATGAGGATGGTGCCGGGGGTGGTGGCCACCTCGACGCACTGGGCTCCTTCGTCGGTGCTGTAGCTGCTCTTCACCCAGTTCGGTTCGCGCTCGGTCCCGGAGGAAGGCTTGAGGGTCATGTCTCTTCCCGCACTTTCTCGATAAAGGCCAGTGACTCACGTGGTGTGAGGGCTTGCGCCCGGATGTTGCCATAACGCATGTCGAGCATCTGTACCTGTAGGGGTTCGGAGATCACCCGGCTGAGGTGCTGGACCTCGGCGTGTGCGACCGTATCGCCCCCCTCCAGCCGGAGCAGGCTGAACGAACCGCTGAGGCCCGGGTTTACTTCCCGTGCCAGTGGGAGCACCTGGAGGTCCACGTTCCGGAACTGGCCGACCTCCAACAGCCGTTCGAGCTGCCTGTGCATCACCAGTTTGCCCCCGATGGGGCGGCGCAGCGTCGACTCGCACTGAACAAAGCTGAGGATGGGCGGAGTCGCTGAACCGTCCATGATCTCCTGGCGGGCCATGCGGCCCGCGACCCGCTCCTCGATCTCACGTGGCGTGAAGAACGGGCGGCGGTTGCCGATGAGTGCTCGTGCGTACTCCTCGGTCTGCAGCAGGCCGTTGAAGACGGAGTTTTCGTAGTGGCACAGCTCGACCGACGCTGCCTCCAGCTTCTTCAGGTCCCGGACCTTCTTCGGGTAGCGGACGAGTGCCACGTCCTCCTTCAGGGCGGAGAGCCGGCCACCGGCTCCCAGCACCTCGTCCGCCAGGTCCAGGTACTCCGGCTGGGGAACCCGGCGTCCGCGCTCCACCGCGGACACCGACTCCTCGCTGTACCCGATCGCTTTCCCGAATTCGGCCTGGGTGAGCCCGACCGCCTCGCGCCACAGCTTGAGCTGCCGCCCGACGATTTTCATCACGGCCCCGGCTTCCTCGTCCTCCGGACCCGTATCCCATTCGCTCATGCCTGACGTCCCTCCGTCGTGCTGAGCATGTTCAACGTCCACCGTCCGTGATCGCTACGCCGCACGGCCCGGACAAGAGCCGTACCAACCCGGACAGTTGCCGCCTGTCCGGCTCCCGGTCCTTCTCAGGCCAGATGCGCACGACCACGCTGTGTGACGTGAATCAGCGAATCACCCGAACCAGCAATTCCGATACCGCGCTCGCCGTAGGCCCCGCCCTGGCGCTCCGGTTCTCCGTGCCGCTCTCCGCCACCCGGCGGGGAGCACGGCTGGCGCGGCTCCTGGCCACCGAGCAACTGCGCTCGTGGGGGCTGCCGTTCGACCCTTCCCTGTTGCTCGTCGGCGAGCTGGCGGCGAACGCGGTGCTGCACGGCGGGGTCCCCGGGCGGTGCTTCCGTCTCGGCCTCATCGTCTCCTCACCCGCCACGCTCCGTATCGAAGTGACCGATACGCGCGGTGACCGGCTGCCCGTCCCTCCGCCGGGGGGCGGTGGTGCGCCAGCCGAGTCCGGGCACGGGCTGCTGCTCGTGGGGGAGTTGGCGGACCGGTGGGGTGTCGAGGAGGGGCCGGTGCCGTGCAAGACCGTCTGGGCGGAGGTCGACTTCAGTGCCGGTCGCTGAACTCGGACCGGCGCCCGGAGTCCCGGGACCCGGTGGCCTGGCGGTCGGTGTGGCGGGCGGTCAAGAAGAAAGAACCCCGGGAGAGAACCTTCCAAACCCACCAAACCCCGCGTACGTCACTCGTGGGGGTGAACTGGCTCAACTCGGCTGGCGCGCGGCCGACTTGGGTGGGCAGTCTCGGGCCTGACCACCGCAGACATGCGACGGCCCCCGCCGGGACGGCAATCCCAGTGCGAGGGCCTGACCACCAGAGGAAGACGACCCTTCCCGATGGCTGAAGAGAACCCTAGCGCCGCCGTGCGCCCGTATTCCCGAGTTCGAGGAAGTGCCACCCACAGCGGGGTGACGCATATCCGGCAGTACCAGCCGGACCGGTACACGATCATCGGCAATCACCTCGCCCAGCACCGCGACCTGTCCCTGACCGCGATCGGGGTGGGCACCCACATCCTGTCGCTGCCCGAGGGCGCCGCCGTCGACATCCGTACGCTCGCGGCCCGCTTCCCCGAGGGGCGGGACCGGATCGCCTTCGCCCTCAGGGAGTTGGAGGCGCACGGCTATGTCCGGCGCGTACGGGAGCGCACCCCGGACGGCCGCGTGATCACTCGTACGTACGCCCACAGCGCGCCCGCCGTCATGGGGCAGGGGGCGGCGGAGCGGGAGGCGGCCCCGCCGCCGGTGGCACCGGAGCCGCCCCGGCCGCAGGTACCGGCCCCCGCCCCCGTCCCCGCCGTCGAAACGCCCGCCGCCTCCGGTGAGCACCGCACCGCCGCCCGCGCGCTCCTCGTGGCGCTGCGCCGTACCGACGACCGGCTGACGCTGCCCGAACGGGACGTACGCCGTCTCGTGCCCGGCGTCGCCGCCTGGTTCGAGAACGGCGCGAGCGCCGAGGCCGTCCGCCGCACCCTGTCCGCGGATCTCCCGCCGGACCTGAGGAACCCGGCGGGGCTGCTCGCCCACCGTCTCCGGGAACTGCTGCCGCCGCCGCTCCCCGTATGCCCCGAGAGCCCGCCGGACCCCGATACGGGTGCGGGGCGGCCGTCCCGGCCGGATCCCTTCCAGACCTGTGACGGCTGTGAGCGGGCCTTCCGGGGCCGGGAACCGGGGCTCTGCCGGGACTGCCGGGGCGAGCCGGTGGCCCGTGATCCCGCCGTCGTGGCTGATCCCGCCGTCGCGGCCTGAGCGGGACGGCGGACCCGCCGCCGGCGGACCCTTCCGCTCCGACGACACGTCGGCAAAGGCAAGCACAAAGCGGGCGTAGCGTGTCCGGTATGACGAAGTACGGAAGCTTCCCAGGGGCGCGGCCGCGGCGCCTGCGCACCACCCCTGCCATGCGGCGGATGGTCGCGGAGCACCGGCTGCATCCGGCGGACCTGATCCTCCCGGCGTTCGTCCGGGAGGGGATCAGCGAGCCGGTGCCGATCTCCGCCATGCCGGGCGTCGTCCAGCACACTCGCGACACGCTGCGCAAGGCCGCCGTCGAGGCGGTCGAGGCCGGGGTCGCCGGGATCATGCTGTTCGGGGTGCCGGAGGACGCGAAGAAGGACGCTGTGGGCACGGCGGGCACCGATCCGGACGGCATCCTTCAGGCCGCCATCCGGGACGTGCGGACCGAGGTCGGCGACGATCTCGTGATCATGTCGGATCTGTGCCTGGACGAGTACACCGACCACGGGCACTGCGGTGTCCTGGACGCCGACGGCCGGGTCGACAACGACGCGACGCTGGAGCGCTACGCCGAGATGGCGCAGGTCCAGGCTGACGCGGGCGTCCATGTCGTCGGCCCCAGCGGGATGATGGACGGGCAGATCGGCGTCGTGCGGGACGCGCTCGACCAGACCGGCCACGAGGACGTCTCGATCCTCGCCTACACCGCGAAGTACTCCTCCGCCTTCTACGGCCCCTTCCGGGAGGCCGTCGGCTCGTCCCTCCAGGGCGACCGCAAGACCTACCAGCAGGACCCGGCCAACCTCCGGGAGTCGCTGCGCGAGCTGGCGCTCGACCTGGAGGAGGGCGCCGACATGGTGATGGTCAAGCCGGCGCTGCCGTACCTGGACGTGCTGGCGAAGATCGCGGACGCGGTGGAGGTGCCGGTCGCCGCGTACCAGATCTCCGGTGAGTACGCGATGGTCGAGGCGGCCGCCGAGAAGGGCTGGATCGACCGGGACAAGGCGATCCTGGAGACGCTGACCGGCATCAAGCGGGCCGGCGCGAACATGATCCTCACGTACTGGGCGACGGAGGTGGCGCGGGGGCTGTGAGGCGCCCGGCGCCCCGTACGCCGCTTCGGCTCCCGTCCCCGGAATCCGGGGCGGGAGCTTTGTCGTGCGGGGGACGTTTTGTCCGTCGTACTCCGGGCACGGACCCGGTGTCGGAAGAGCCACTCCGCTTGAAGGGGAGCGGGTCACCATGACTGCCAAGCGCAAGATGCAGGCCAAGGGCGCCCAGGTCATCGGCGCCATGAAGGAAGTCGTCGGCAAAGCGACGCACAACCGCAAGCTGCAGGCCGAGGGGAAGGCGGAGAAGACCGCCGGCCAGGGCCTCGATGCCGAGGAGAAGACCAAGGACGAGGTCCGCAAGCGCTGGCCCTGAGGGCCACCCGGCGGGCGGCGGGCCCCTCTCCCGGAGCACGCAACGGCCCCGTACCACACCTGTGCGGTACGGGGCCGTTGGGCAGGAGCATGCGTGACGCGGGCGGCCGGTGCGGCCCGCGCGCCGGTCAGAGGCGCTCGGGCGTCCGGATGCCCAGCAGGGCCATGCCCTGGTGGAGGGTGCGGGCGGTCAGGTCGCACAGGAACAGCCGGTTGGCGATCTGGTCCGGGCCGCCCTCCGCCTTCAGGACCGGGCACTGGTCGTAGAAGGTCGTGAACAGCGACGCGAGGCCGTAGAGGTACGCGGCGACCTTGTGCGGCTCGTAGGCGGCGGCGGCATCGGTGACGGTCTCGCCGAACTGGTCGAGGTGCAGGCCCAGCGCCCGCTCGGCCGGGGCCAGCGGCAGTTCCGGGTGCGCCGCGGGGGCCGCGTCACCGGCCTTGCGGAAGATGGACCGGATACGGGCGTAGGCGTACTGGAGGTAGACGGACGTGTCGCCGTTCAGCGAGACCATCTGGTCCAGGTCGAACTTGTAGTCCCGGCTCGGCGAGGTCGACAGGTCCGCGTACTTCACCGCGCCGATGCCGACCTGCGCACCGTTCTCGGTGATCTCCTGCTCGGTCAGGCCGACCGCCGCGCCCTTCTCGCGCACCACCGCGGTCGCCCGCTCGGCGGCCTCGTCGAGCAGGTCCTCCAGGCGTACGGTCTCGCCCGCACGGGTCTTGAACGGCTTGCCGTCCGCGCCGAGGACCGTGCCGTAGCCCATGTTGTGGGCGGTGATGTCGTCGGTCAGCCAGCCCGCCCGGCGGGCCGTCTCGAAGACCATCCGGAAGTGCAGCGACTGGCGGACGTCGACGACGTACAGCAGCGTCGTCGCCTTCAGGTCGAAGACGCGGTCGCGGATCGCGGAGAGGTCGGAGGCCGCGTAGCCGAAGCCGCCGTCCGCCTTCTGCACGATCAGCGGCACCGGCTGGTCGTCCTTGCCGCGGATCTCGTCGAAGAAGACCACCAGCGCGCCCTCGGAGCGGACGGCGACGCCGGACTCCTCCAGCAGCCGCGCCGTCTCGGCCATCATGGCGTTGTACGCGGACTCGCCGACGATCTCGTCGTCGCGGATCTCCATGTCCAGCTTCTCGAAGACGGAGTAGAAGTAGACCTTCGACTCGTCCACGAACCGCTGCCACAGGTCGAGGGTCTCCGCGTCGCCGGACTGCAGCGCCACGACCCGCTTACGGGCCCGCTCCTTGAACTGCTCGTCGGAGTCGAAGACGGCGCGCGAGGCCTTGTAGACGCGGTTGAGGTTGCTCATCGCCTGCTCGCCGTCGACGTCGGCCGCCGGGGCCAGCTCGCCGGGGTTCTCGATCAGGTACTGGATGAGCATGCCGAACTGGGTGCCCCAGTCGCCGATGTGGTGCCGGCCGATCGTCCGCTCACCGGTGAAGTCCAGGATCTGGCGCAGGGCGTCGCCGATGACCGCCGAGCGCAGGTGCCCGACGTGCATCTCCTTGGCGACGTTCGGCTGGGCGTAGTCGATGACCGTGACGCCGGGCTGGTCCTTCAGCGGGACGCCGAGCCGGTCGTCGGCGGCGCGCGCGGCCAGCGTCTCGGTGATCGCCCGGTCGGTGAGCGTGATGTTGAGGAAGCCGGGGCCGGAGACCTCGACCTCCTTGAGGAGGTCGTTCTCGCCGATCTGCGCGACGACCTTGGTCGCCAGCTCCCGCGGGTTGCCCTTGAGCTTCTTCGCCAGCGCCAGCATGCCGTTGGCCTGGAAATCGGCCCGGTCGCTGCGTCGCAGCAGCGGGTCGGCGGTGCCGGCCTCCGGCAGGGCTGCCGAGAGGGCGTCCGCGACGCGCTGGTGGACCGATGCTGCGAGGGACGTGACCGAGGCCATGGAGATGAGCTCTCTTCCAGAGGGAGGTGCTGGCTGGAGTGGAAAGGGTTTGCCAATGAGTATCCCACGGCACTACCACTGATTTTTCGTCTGGGAGAATGGGCACCGTCATGCTTTTGTGCGTCGAACGCGCAAGACGGCGCAATGAGGATCATCAGGAAGAGGAAGGCCGATCGTGGCTCAGCAGAGCACCGAGACCGACTGGGTCTCCAGGTTCGCGGACGAGGTCATTGCCGAGGCGGAGCGCCGCGCCCCGGGCAAACCGGTCGTCTGCGCCTCGGGCCTGAGCCCGTCCGGCCCGATCCACCTGGGCAACCTCCGTGAGGTCATGACCCCGCACCTGGTCGCCGACGAGATCCGCCGCCGCGGCTACGAGGTCCGCCACCTCATCTCGTGGGACGACTACGACCGCTACCGCAAGGTCCCGGCCGGTGTCGCGGGCGTCGACGAGTCCTGGGCCGAGCACATCGGCAAGCCGCTGACCTCCGTACCGGCCCCGGCAGGCTCGGCGCATGCGAACTGGGCCGAGCACTTCAAGGCCGCGATGAGCGAGGCGCTGGCCGAGCTGGGCGTCGAGTACGACGGCATCAGCCAGACCGAGCAGTACACCTCCGGTGTCTACCGCGAGCAGATCCTGCACGCGATGAAGCACCGCGCGGACATCGACGCGATCCTCGCCCAGTACCGCACGAAGAAGGCGCCCGCCAAGAAGTCGCAGAAGCCGGTCGACGAGGCCGAGCTGGAGGCCGCCGAGGGCTCCGGCGCGGCCGGTGAGGACGACGGCAGCGGCGGCTCGGCCGGGTACTTCCCGTACAAGCCGTACTGCGGGCAGTGCGCGAAGGACCTCACCACGGTCACCTCGTACGACGACGAGACCACCGAGCTGGCCTACACCTGCACGGAGTGCGGCTTCGGCGAGACGGTCCGGCTGAGCGAGTTCAACCGCGGCAAGCTGGTCTGGAAGGTCGACTGGCCGATGCGGTGGGCCTACGAAGGCGTGATCTTCGAGCCGTCCGGTGTCGACCACTCCTCGCCGGGCTCGTCGTTCGTCGTCGGCGGCCAGATCGTCCGCAAGATCTTCGGCGGCGACCAGCCCATCGGCCCGATGTACGCCTTCGTGGGCATCAGCGGCATGGCCAAGATGTCCTCGTCGCGCGGCGGGGTGCCGACCCCGGGCGACGCGCTGAAGATCATGGAGGCGCCGCTGCTGCGCTGGCTGTACGCCCGCCGCAAGCCCAACCAGTCCTTCAAGATCGCCTTCGACCAGGAGATCCAGCGGACCTACGACGAGTGGGACAAGCTGGAGGCCAAGGTCGCGGACGGCTCGGTGCTGCCGGCCGACGCCGCCGCGTACTCCCGCGCGGCCCGCACCGCCGCCGGTGAGCTGCCCCGTACGCCGCGTCCGCTGCCGTACCGCACCCTCGCCTCGGTCGCGGACATCACGGCCGGCCACGACGAGCAGACCCTCCGGATCCTGAGCGAGCTGGACCCGGCCAACCCCGTCACCTCCCTGGACGAGACCCGGCCGCGGCTCGCCAAGGCCGAGTACTGGATCGCCACCCAGGTCCCGGCCGAGCAGCGCACCATCGTCCGCAGCGAGCCCGACGAGGAAATGCTCGGCACCCTCGACGAGCAGGCCCGTGGCTCGCTGCGGCTGCTGCTCGACGGCCTCGACGAGCACTGGTCGCTGGACGGTCTGACCACCCTCGTCTACGGCGTGCCGAAGGTGCAGGCGGGGCTGGAGCCGGACGCCAAGCCGACCCCGGAGCTGAAGGCCGCCCAGCGCGCGTTCTTCGCGCTGCTCTACAACCTGCTGGTCGGCCGGGACACCGGGCCGCGGCTGCCCACCCTGCTGCTGGCCGTCGGCGCCGACCGGGTGCGCAAGCTGCTCGGCGGATGACGGACCGTCGGGGCGCCGTGGCCGTGGAGTCGTAGACACCGCGGCGCGGTCTCCGACCGAGGGAGGAGAGCGGTTCGGCCCCGGGGACGAGGATTCCCGGGGCCGGACGCCGCACGCTGGAGCCATGAGAGGGTTAATCGGCTTCATCGTCATGATCCAGGGCGCGATGGGATTCATCGGCCAGGTCTTCTTCGACGGCGCCTGGGGGCTGCTGCCGCACTGGTTCAGCCTGCCGTCCCCCGCCTATGTCGGCCTCTTCGCGGCCGGTGCGGCGCTGGCCGTGTGGGGGGACCACGCCAAGAAGCGCAAGCAGCAGGGGCAGGGTGCGGGGTCGGGCGCTGTGTAGGGGCGCGGCCCTCGGGGGGTGCTCCTTCGAGAGCGCCGTTACGGGATGTACTCGTTCTCCATCTCCGCGCGGAGGCGGTGGTGGAAGTCGCGGACGAATCCGCGCAGGTAGCCGTCGCTCAGCGGGCCGCCTTCCCGGCCGGTGACCCCGTAGGAGTTCAGCAGATAGCGGCCGAACTGCCGGGAGTCGGGAAAGCTGTTCTTCTCCGCCACATACATCCGGTACGCGGTGTAGTACGCCTCGTCGCGCGGCACGTCGTCGGGGAGCGCGGAGACCGGGGGCAACTGCTCGGTCTCCAGAGGGAGTTGGGGATCGGGTTCCGGCTCGGGCTGCGGCGCCGGCTCGGGAGCGTACGGGCGCTGCTCGGGGACCGGCAGGGGGCCACCGGCGTTGCCCAGCGGACGGCTCCGCCCGGGGCCTACCGGGACGGTCAGCGGGGAGGTGGCCGGTTCGGACGCGGGTGCGGGAGCCGGCTCGGGTGCGGTGGGCGCCTCGTACCGGGGCGCGGGATCGGCGGCGCGTACGGACTCTGTGGGGACGTCACCCACGGGCACGACGGGTGCCCCACTCATGGTCCGGTTGCCGTCTTCCCCTACGGGCTCGGGGCCCCGCTCCCGTACGGGAGCCGTGCTGCCGGCCGGTGCGTCGGCGGTCCGGGGCGCGGCAGCCGTCTCCGGTGCGGCCGCCGGGGCCGGTGCCGGTACGGCCGGCAGTTCGATCCCCGCCGCGGCCAGCCCGGCCGGTGCGGTCCTCGCCAGCGGTACGCCGTAGCGCGCCAGCCGCAGCGGCATCATCGCGTCGACGGGCGCCCGGCGCCGCCAGGCCCGTCCGTAGCGGGCCCGCAGCCGGGCCTGGTAGACGAGGCGGTCCTGTTCCAGCTGGATGACCTGGTCGTAGGAGCGCAGTTCCCACAGCTTCATCCGGCGCCACAGCCGGAAGGTGGACGGGAAGGCCAGCAGCCAGCGGGTGAGCCGGACGCCCTCCATGTGCTTGTCGGCCGTGATGTCGGCGATCCGGCCGATCGCGTGCCGGGCGGCCTCCACGGCCACCACGAACAGCAGCGGAATGACCGCGTGCATCCCGACGCCCAGCGCGTCCGGCCAGGCCGCCGCGCCGTTGAACGCGATGGTGGCCGCCGTCAGCAGCCAGGCGGTCTGGCGCAGCAGGGGGAACGGGATACGGATCCAGGTGAGCAGCAGATCCAGCGCCAGCAGCACCACGATCCCGGCGTCGATGCCGATCGGGAAGACGGCCGAGAAATTCCCGAAGCCCTTCTTCTCCGCCAGTTCGCGGACCGCGGTGTAGGAGCCGGTGAAGCCGATGGCCGCGATCAGCGCCGCCCCGGCGATCACCACGCCGATCAGGATGCGGTGGGTACGAGTCAACTGCGCCGTCTGCGTCGCGGACACCCGCGGTCCCTCCCCGGCTCGGCGGCATGGCGCGCCTAGCGTGGCACACCCGCCCCGGGCCCCCACCGGGAGGTGCCCCCGGCCGGGACCGGGGGCACCGGCGGTGTCGCTTCGGTCAGCTCTTGGCCTCGGTGGCGGCGGCGACCGCTTCCTTGGCCGCGGACTGGGCCTTCTTCAGCAGGTCGGAGCCCTTGGGGGTGTCCGCGCCCGCGAGGCCGGCACCGTTGTAGTTGATCGTGACGACGATGTTGGAGGCGCGGGCGACGACCGTGGTGTTCTTGAAGTCGTTGTCCTCCTTCTTCACGTCGTAGGTGATCGCGGTCGCCTCGTCGCCGGTGCCGGAGGTCTTCACGGCGGTCAGCTTCTTGGCGCCCTTGGTGTCCTTCGCGTCGATGACCTGCTTGGTGTAGAAGTCCGTGGCGCGCTTCTCACCGGAGCCGACGCCCGGGTCGGAGTCGTAGCGCTGGTAGCCGATGTCGAGCCAGCGGAACTGGGTGCCGTCGACGCCGTTCTCGTCGGAGCTGCTCCAGGAGCAGGTGCCGTGGGCGGAGTTGTCCGTGGAGGTGCCGCGCTCGCCGGAGGCGTCCTTCGCCTTGGGCAGCAGCTTCTTGACGGTGTCCTTGGAGAACGCGTCGCACGGGTTCGGCAGCGTCTTGTACTTCGCCGGCGCGACGCTCGGCTTGGGCTTGGCGGAGCCGGCGGAAGCGGAGGCGGAGGCGTCACCGGAGCTGTCGCTGTCCGAGCCGGAGCAGCCGGCGACGAGCAGCACCGGTACTGCTGCGCAGGTGAGAAGGCTGGCGAGGCGCTTGGCTGAACGGTGCATGGTTCCTTCGCTGTTCGTCGTCGTCAGGTCGTCGCGGCGCGCGACCGTGGCGGTGGTCCGCCTTTCCTCCCGTACGGCAGGGCTATGGGGCACGGTACGCGGCGTGGCGAGGTGGGTGACCGATTCCTGTCGATGAGCGCAGTGCCCAAATCGGGCGTACTTCTACGTACTTACCGACTCGGGCAATGCGCTCGATCCGGACTATTCGCTGAGGCTCTCGGACAGCTCGCCGGCCAGCGAACGGGCCTTGTCCTGCAGTTCCTGGCTGTCCGGCAACATCGTCTTGTCCGTGGACCACTGGTCGTAGGTGAGCGTCACGATGACGTTCGACGTGCGAAAGACCACAGTGACGTCGCGGTGCACGCCCGAGTCCGCTGTGACCAATTTGTCATTGAGGAACGCCGCGTCCCCGAGGTCGTCCAGGACGCGCGGGGCGGTGGAGCCGCTCAGGCCCGCGCTGGGGTCCGTACTGGGGTCGGCGCCGGTGCCCGCGCCGGGGTCGGACGCCGCCGAGGGGCTCCCGGAAGCCGCTGCCCCCTTCTCTCCCTCCTGGTCCTTCGCGTCCGGCGCGCTGTTCGGCGAGGTCCCGGCGCCCTTGCCCTCGGCCTTGCCGCTGTCCTTACCGGCGTCCTTGCCCTGGTCCTTGCCGGTGGACGGGCTCGGGGAGGTGGGCGAGGGGGAGCCGGTGTCGCCGGACGGGATACGGGCGGCCTGCGCCTTGCTCTCGTAGATCCCCTGTGCCTTGTCGTCATCGCTGACGGCGGCGTCGTACGAGACCACGCGCTGGATGTCGAGGCCCAGGTGGCGGGTGCCCGCGGTGGTCTCGCGGGTCCAGCGGCAGCCGACGCGGCGGTCGGTGTCATAGGTGATGTCGGCCTGGCCGCCGTAGATCTTCTCGGCGTCGGTGCGGGACAGGTGCTGGCCGTCGCCGGGCAGCAGATTGCGGAGGGTGCTGCGCGCGGGCAGCCCGCAGGCCTCGGGGAGGGTCTGGTAGCGGCCCGGTTCGGCGGCCTGGCTCGACGTGGAGGTGCCGCCGCTCTTGGCGTCGCCGCCCTCGCCGTCGGAGCCGCTGCCGCCGGTGCAGGCGGTGAGGCCGGCGGCCAGCGCCGCGGCCACCACCAGTGCGGCACCGGGTACGAACGGCTTGCGTGGCATCGTTCGCGGCTCCTTCCCCTACGAAATGCGGTTGCCGCCGGTCAGCGGCCGATGGACACAATGTCTACCGCACGTCTTGCCGCGAACGCCGGTTCCGCGTCCATGATCGGACGGATTGTCTGGCTTTTGCGTTTTTCAGGAATTCGGGGGAATGAGGAAGTTATGTCGTACGTCGAGGTGCCGGGTGCCCAGGTACCGATCCGGATGTGGACGGACCCGGCCACGGTCGAGGGCGTCGCGATGCAGCAGCTCCGCAATGTCGCCACCCTGCCGTGGATCAAGGGCCTGGCCGTGATGCCGGATGTCCACTACGGCAAGGGCGCCACGGTCGGCTCGGTGATCGCCATGCAGGGCGCGGTCTGCCCGGCGGCGGTCGGCGTCGACATCGGCTGCGGGATGAGCGCGGTACGGACCTCGCTCACCGCCGAGGACCTGCCCGGCGACCTCTCCCGGCTGCGCTCGAAGATCGAGCAGGCGATTCCGGTGGGCCGGGGGATGCATGACGATCCGGTGGACCCGGGGCGGCTGCACGGTTTCCCGACGGCCCGGTGGGGCGACTTCTGGGCGCGGTTCGACGGGGTCGCCGAGGCGGTCAAGTTCCGTCAGGAGCGGGCCACGAAGCAGATGGGGTCGCTCGGTTCGGGCAACCACTTCATCGAGTTCTGCCTCGACGACGACGGTGCGGTGTGGCTGATGCTGCACTCCGGCTCCCGGAACATCGGCAAGGAACTGGCCGAGTTCCACATGGGCCAGGCGCAGAAGCTGCCGCACAACCAGGGCCTGGTCGACCGTGACCTCGCCGTCTTCATCGCGGACACCCCGCCGATGGCGGCGTACCGCAACGACCTCTTCTGGGCGCAGGAGTACGCGCGGCACAACCGGGACGTGATGATGGCGCTCTTCCAGGACGTCGTCCGCAAGGAGTTCAAGAAGGCCCGGGTGACCTTCGACGAGGTGATCTCCTGCCACCACAACTATGTGGCGGAGGAGCGGTACGACGGCATGGACCTGCTGGTGACCCGTAAGGGCGCGATCCGGGCCGGCAGCGGTGAGTACGGGATCATCCCGGGTTCGATGGGCACCGGCTCGTACATCGTCAAGGGCCTGGGCAACGCCGCGTCCTTCAACTCCGCCTCCCACGGTGCCGGCCGCAAGATGAGCCGGAACGCCGCGAAGAAGCGGTTCTCCACCCGGGACCTGGAGGAGCAGACGCGGGGCGTGGAGTGCCGTAAGGACTCCGGTGTGGTGGACGAGATCCCGGGCGCCTACAAGCCGATCGAGAGGGTCATCGACCAGCAGCGGGACCTGGTCGAGGTCGTCGCCAAGCTCAAGCAGGTCATCTGTGTGAAGGGCTGAGCCGGCTGCTTCGCGGCCGCCGGCTCAGGAGGCGGGGCCGGCTCACCGCACGCGGCCGGCCATCGCTCCGCCGCCGGTGTCCATGCCGCCGCTCGGTGTGGGGGTGGAGAACGGGGGTGTGTCCTGCCGGCAGTCCGTTCCGGGCGGCGGGAGGGTGCCGCTGATCAAGTAGCGGCTCTCGTGGGCCTGGACGCAGCTGCTGGGGTTGGACAGCGCGGTGTGCCCGTAGCCGTGGTGGGTGAGCAGGCGGGCGTGGGCCAGCTCCCCGGCCATGGCCCGGGCGCCCGCGTAGGGAGTGGCGGGGTCGTAGGTGGTGCCGACCACCAGGACGGGGTGTGCCGTCGGGGCGTTCCACGGGCCCCGGTAGGGGTTGGCGGCGACCGCCGGCCAGGTGGCGCACGGCTCCGAGGCCCAGGTCCAGAAGCGCCCCACGTCGCCCGCCCGCCGGGCGCTGAACTCCTCCAGCGCGTGGTAGGCCCCGGGGGTGTGCGGATTGGGGCTGTCACTGCAGAACACCGCGGCGGCCTGCTCGTCGCCCAGGTACGGATTCGGGAAGGGCACCGGCGGCGCGGGCGGGAGCGGGGCCGGCTTCGGGGCGCGGCCCCGCCACAGGGCCTGGAGGCGGCCGGCGAGCTGTGTCCAGCCGGGGGCGACGTTGTAGAGGCCGTTCACCACGTCGGCGACCGTACGGCCGTAGGTCCATGCGCCCACGGGGTGCGCCCGCAGCCGCCGCATCAGCTCGTCGAACCTGTCCCGGGTCGCCTTCGGGCTCCCGGCGGAGAAGGCGCAGCGGGCGGTGGTGGCGCCGCACCGGGTGAGGAACTGGTCCAGGGTGGCGGCCGCGCCGCGGTCCGTGCCCATCCGCAGGAAGGTCGTGAGCCGGGGGTCGGCGGGGGAGCCGTGGTTCGTCCAGGCCTGCGGGTCGACGTTGCTGTCGAGGACCATGGCGCGGACCCGGCCGGGGAAGAGGTTGGCGTAGGTGGCGCCCAGGAACGTGCCGTAGGAGATCCCGAGGTAGCTGAGCCGCGGTTCGCCGACCGCCTGCCGGAGCAGGTCGAGGTCGCGGGCGGTGTCGGCGGTCGACACATGGCGCAGGAGCCGGGGGTCGCGCTGCTGACAGCGGCGGCCCAGGTCCTTGTACGAGGCGATCCAGGCGGCCCGCTCCCGTGCGCCCACCGGGAAGCCGGCGGGTTTGCCGCCCGCCCAGGCGCCGGCTTCCTCGGCGCTCCCGAAGCAGTTCACCGCCGTGCTGCTGCCGATGCCGCGGGGGTCCCAGCTGACGATGTCGAACCGCTCGCGCACCTCGCGCGGGAAGAACGGGTAGTTCTGCGGCATCTGAACGGTGCCGGGCCCGCCGGGGCCGCCGGGGTTGAAGAACAGGGTGCCGATGCGCCGCCCGGGGCCGGTCGCCTTCCGCTTGATGACGGCCAGTTCGAGGGTGCGGCCGCCGGGGTCGCGGTGGTCCAGCGGCACCCTCGCGGTCGCGCAGTCGAAGGCACTGCCCCGGACACAGGGGCTCCAGGCCAGCCGCGGGGCGGCCGCCGAGGGGGACGGCGGGCCGCCGGCCGTCGCGAGGCCCGGTCCGGTCAGCACCGCCGAACAGGTCAGTACGGCGGTGACGACCGCGGCACCACGCCTACGGCCCGCCATGGGCCGGGATATGAGCATGCCTCGTCCTTCCACGGCTGAGCGCCCGATGCCGCCTCTGCGCGGACCGCGCGGGCCGTCGGCACGCATCCGTGTCCACGACACCGCGGTCCGGCACCCTGCGCGAGCCGGCCGCGGCCGAATGGCCGAGTGGGGGGCGGAGTGGCCGGGAGGCTGGGGGCCGGGTGCTGACGGCGGTGACTGCGTCCTCACCCCGCCGACGCCGCAGGCGCAAGAAACCGGCACAACCAATGAAATTGGGGCAGTGGTCAAGGCCTGTCGTGCTGCACGGACCCGGCAGGGGGCGAGGGAAAGTGAAGTGGCCGAGGTGGCGGACGCTACGGCGGGCACACCGAGCGGCGACCGTTCCGTCGAACTCGGCGGCTGTCAGCAGGAGCTGAAGCGGACGCTCGGCCCCTTCCAGGTGTTCGCGATCTCGTTCGCGTTCCTCTCGGTGGCGGTCGGCACCTTCTCGGCCTACGACGACGTGCTGCAGAACGCGGGGCCGGTCGGGAGCCGGCTGTGGGTCATCGCGACCGCGGGCGAGGTCCTCGTGGCGCTGGTGGTCGCGCAGCTCGCGGCCCGTATCCCGCTCAGCGGCTCCAGGCAGGGCCGGAGGGGACCGGCAGGGCCGGAGGGGACCGGGCCGGACCGGGCGGGACCGGACCGGGTGTTCGGGACATGAGGCCCGGACACCCGGCGGGCGCGTCCCCAGGCCCCGTATCCGGGGATGGCCGGCCCGGCAGGGATCGATGCCCCGCCCGTTGGCTCAACTGCGGCGGTGGACCTTGGAGTTGGAGGCCTGGGCGCGGGGGCGGACCACCAGGAGGTCGATGTTGACGTGGGAGGGGCGGGTGATCGCCCAGGTGATGGTGTCGGCGACGTCGTCCGCGGTGAGCGGCTGGTCGACGCCCTCGTAGACCTTGGCGGCCTTGGCGGTGTCGCCGCGGAAGCGGGTGGTGGCGAACTCGTCGGTCTTGACCATGCCCGGGGCGACCTCGATGACGCGCACGGGCTCGCCGCACAGCTCCAGGCGGAGGGTTTCGGCGATGACATGCGCGCCGTGCTTGGCGGCGACATAGCCACCGCCGCCCTCGTAGGTGCCGTGCCCGGCGGTGGAGGAGAGCACGACGACGGTGCCGTCGCCGGACGCGGTGAGCGCGGGCAGCAGCGCCTGGGTCACATGGAGCACGCCCAGCACATTGACCTCGTACATGGTCCGCCAGTCGGCGGGGTCGCCGGTGGCGACCGGCTCCGCCCCGAGGGCGCCGCCGGCGTTGTTGACCAGGACGTCGACGGACGGGTAGCGGCCGAGGTGGGCCGCGAAGGCGTCGACGGCGGCGCGGTCGGTGACATCGAGGGCGTAGGCCTCGGCGTTCGGCAGCTCGGCGGCGAGCGCCTCGATGCGGTCCTTGCGGCGGGCGGTGAGCACCACGTGGTAGCCGGCCGCGGCCAGCGCTCGCGCGGTGGCGGCGCCGATGCCGCTGCTCGCTCCGGTCACGACGGCGGTACGGGCCTCGGCGGTCATGCACTCTCCTCGGGCGATGGGCCCCGGCTCCGACGAGTCGGGGAGGACGGTCCGCCGCCAGGATATGCAGGCGGGTCAACGCCCTCTGGGCGCATACATGATCACTGCCATACCGGCCAGGCAGACCAGTGCGCCGATCACGTCCCAGCGGTCGGGGCGGTAGCCGTCGGCGACCATGCCCCAGGCCAGCGATCCGGCAACGAACACACCGCCGTACGCGGCGAGGATCCGGCCGAACGCGGCGTCCGGCTGGAGCGTGGCCACGAAGCCGTACACCCCGAGCGCGAGCACTCCGGCGCCGATCCAGGCCCAGCCCTTGTGCTCGCGGACGCCCTGCCAGACCAGCCAGGCCCCGCCGATCTCGAAGAGCGCGGCGACGGCGAAGAGGACGGCGGAGCGGGCGGTCAGCATGGGCACAGCGTACGGAGCGGCGGGCTCCCCCCCGGGGGCCGGTTGCCGGGGACGTCGCCGACCCCGGCCGCTGTCAGTGGCGTGTGAGAGCTTCGGGGCATGCTGATCGAACGGGCTTACGTGGACGTTCCGGAGGGGGCGGGGACGGCCGAGGACGGCTGGCCCTGGACGGTGCCGTGTGTGCGCCAGCTGGCCGAAGAGGGGCTGGGCTTCCGCGCGCCGGTCACGTTCCTGGTGGGGGAGAACGGTTCGGGGAAGTCGACCCTGGCCGAGGCGCTGGCGGAGGCCTTCGGGCTGGATTCCTACGGTGGTTCGGCCGGATACAAGTACGCCAGCTCGCGGGAGGCGTCGCTGCTCGGCAGGATGATGCGGTTCGATCCGACGCACGAGGGACGCCGGATGGTGCGCGGGCCGCGGGTCCGCCGGCGGGGGTTCTTCCTGCGGGCCGAGACCGCGATGGAGGCGCTGAACCGGGAACGGGGCGCGCTGAAGCTGTCACGCTCCCCGGACGACATGAGCCACGGGGAGGGCTTTCTGATGGCCTTCCGGGAGCGGTTCGCCCAGCGCGGTCTGTATGTGATGGACGAGCCGGAGGCGGCACTGTCCTTCTCCTCCTGTCTGGAACTGGTCGGGCTGATGGACGAGTTGGGGCGCGGCGGCGCGCAGATCATCTGTGCCACCCACTCCCCGCTGCTGACGGCGCTGCCCGGCGCCGAGATCGTCGAGGTCGGCGAGCACGGGCTGCGGCGGGTCGAGTGGGCGGAGCTGGGCCTCGTCGACCACTGGCGGCGCTACCTCAGCGACCCGCGGGCATATCTCCGGCATGTGCTGGAGCGGTGAGGCCGGTGGCTATGGAGCCGGCGTCCTCGGCGCCGGTCCACCGGTCGAGCGCGCTCCTTAGCCCCGCGGCGCGGGCGGCGGGGGCGCTGGCGTCGGTGGCCCAGGCGATATAGCCGTCGGGGCGGACGAGCAGGGCCGTACGGCGGGGGCTTCGCCAGGAGGCGGTCACCACACGGTCGTTGATGCCATGGGTGGAGTCCCCGTCGTGCGCCGGGGACCGTGGGATGCCGGGCTCGTCGGCGGGGGTGATGAGGACGAACCGGCCCTGGCGGAGGAGTTCATAGAGGCGGCCGCCGCCGGCCAGGCGGAGGTCGGGGGCGCGGTGGCCCGCGAGGGGATGCGCGCCGGGCCCGGCCGGATAGGCGATGCCGAGGCCGGAGATCGTGCGGATCGCCCGGCGGGAGAGCGGCGGCAGTTGGTCGACGAGCCGGGCGGCGAGGGAGCGGACGGCCCGGCCGGGGGCGGTGCCCAGCAGGGCGATCCGGATGAGCGCGCCGCTGCTGCGCAGCGCCTGCTTGCCCACCGGGTGCCGCTCGGTCTGATAGCTGTCCAGCAGGCCGTCCGGTGCGTCGCCCCGGAGCACCGCGGCCAGCTTCCAGCTGAGGTTGGCGGCGTCCTGGAGGCCGGTGTTCATGCCCAGGGCACCGGCGGGGGAGTGCACATGCGCGGCGTCGCCGGCGAGGAAGACCCGGCCGACGCGGTAGGCGGGGGCCTGGCGTTCGTCGCTGTGGAAGCGGGAGACCCAGCGGGCGTCGTGCATGCCGTAGTCGCTGCCGAGGGCGAGCCGGGTCAGCTCACGGATCTCGTCGAGGTCGGCGGGCGCGTCGTCGTCGGCCTGGCGGTGGCGGTTCCAGCCGATGACGCGGTACCAGCCGCCGCCGAACGGGGCGATCAGCGCGAACGCGTCGCCGTGGGCATTGAGGGTGAGCGGGGAGTCGGGTTCCTCGGCCAGCCGGACATCGGCGAGCACCAGCGAGCGGATCACGGACTTGCCGGGGAAGGGCAGGCCGACGGCCTCCCGGATGGTGCTGCGGACGCCGTCGGTGCCGACGGCGTAGGCGGCACGGACGGTGCCGGGGCCCCCGGCGGTCCGGAAGCGCACCGTCACACCGTCGGCGTCCTGGTCGAGGCCGAGCACCTCGGAGTCGTGCCGGAAGGTGACACCGGCGCGGCGGGCCCGGCGCTCCAGCAGCCGTTCGACCTCGTACTGGGGCGTGACCAGGACGAAGGGGAAGCGCGTGCGCAGCCGGGTCGGGTCGATGGTGGCGCGGCCGAAGAGGCGGAGGCCGGTGAGCGGATGGCCGCCGGCGACCAGTTCGTCGGCGAGGCCGCGGGCGTCGAGCTGCTCCAGGGTGCGGGAGTGCACCACCAGCGCGCGGGTGAGGTTGCTGATCTGGGCGGGGCGGCGCTCCAGGAGCGTGACGCCCAGCCCCGCCTCGGCGAGGTCTCCGGCGAGCAGCAGGCCGGTCGGGCCGGCGCCCACGACGATGACGTCCGTGTCACGCGCCGCGCGGGTCCGGTCGGCCCCGACGCCGTCGCTCCGGCCGGTCTTGCGGTTCATGGCATCCATGGTTTCCGCCTCCAGTGACTGTGCCCACAACAGCAGGTCAACGCATGTTGGTCAACGCTTGTTGGCAAGCGTAGGGCGGCCGGGCCTGGCGTGTCAACAAGCGTTGGCCTACTGTTGTGGGCATGGCCGAACACGCCCCCTCCCTGGATGCCGCGGCCGGTGCCGGCCAGGACCCCGCGCCCGGCGAAGCCGCCGACCCCGCCCGCCCCCGCCGCTCCGCCGCGACCCGCGCCGCGATCCTCGCCGCCGCCCGGGACCGCTTCGCCGCGGACGGCTACGAGCGCGCCACCATCCGCGCCATCGCCAGGGACGCGGAGATCGACCCGTCGATGGTGATGCGCTACTACGGCAACAAGGCAGGCCTCTTCGCCGCCGCCTCCGAGATCGAGGTGCACGCCCCGGACCTCACCCACCACCCGCGCGAGGAGGCCGGCGCCCGGCTCGTACGCCACTTCCTGGAGCGCTGGGAGACCGACGAGACGCTGACCGCGATGATGCGCGTCGGCGTCACCAACGAGGCGGGCGCGGAGCGGATGCGCGGCGTGTTCGCCGAGCAGATCAAGCCGGTCGTCACCGCGGTCTGCCCGGTGCCCGAGGAGGCGCCGACCCGCGCCGCGCTGATCGCCTCCCAGATACTCGGCATGGCGCTGTGCCGCTACGTACTGCACATCCCGCCGGCCGTCGGACTCGGCCACGACGAGCTCGTCGCCTGGCTGGCGCCCACCGTCCAGCGCTATCTGACGGCCGAACACCCCTGAGGCACCCGCGCCGCCCGGCCACCCGGGCGGCGCCGCGGCGGCTCACCGCCCGTACGCGGTCGGCGGGACCCCCACGGTGGCGGTGACATCGCGGACCAGATGCGCCTGGTCGCTGTAGCCCAGCTCGGCGGCGAGCGCGGCCCAGTCCATCTCCGCACCGGAGGCCGCGCGCTCCAGGGCCTCGTGCACCCGGTAGCGCAGCAGCACCCACTTGGGGCTCACCCCGACATAGCCGGCGAACAGCCGCTGCAGGGCCCGTACGGACAGGCCCTCGGCCCGCGCGAAGTCCGCGACCCGGCGGATCGAACGGTCCGTGCGGATGCGGTCGGCCAGCCCCATGGCCAGCTCGGCCTGGGCGAGAATCCGCGCATCGGCCCGCAGCCGCGGGGTCAGGAAGGCGTCGAGCGCGGCCACCCGGGCGTCCTCCCCGTCCGGCTCCAGTACGGCGGCCGCGGATTCGGCGGGCCCGAAGGCGGCGGCCAGCGGCAGTCGGCGGCCGGTCCAGTCCGTGGCCGGCCGCTCCGGCGTGAACGGGCGGAACCCACCGGGCCGGAACTGCACCCCGCACACCCGCCCCCGCCCCGCCAGCTTCTGCTCGAACAGCTCCAGCCCGACGCCCGCGACCTCGCCGAAACCGGGGCGGTCGGCGTACCGCTGGAAGACCAGGTTCACGCACGGGTGCGGGACGACATGGGTGGCGTACGGCTCGGACAGGTCCCAGTCGATCAACCAGTAGTGCTCGGCAAACGGGCGTAGCGGTGCGGCGGGGGTGCGGCGGCGGAAGCGCACCCGCGCGAGGAGCCCGGGGGCGTCCACGATGCCCCGGGTGTCGCGCCGTGGAGCGGCCATGGCGCGATCCTAGGACGGACCGGCCGCCGTGAGCGTGGCCCTGTCGCGTTTTTTCAATCCACCACGGGCGGCGGCCCGTAGCGTCCTCGATATGAGCGACAGACAAGACTTTCCGGGCGAAACGCCCGCCGGTACCTTTTCTCACACGGCGCGAACGGAACAGCCATCCCAGGCGCCCCACCCGGCCGAACCATCCCCGCCGATCAGTGCGCTGCTCGACGCGGCGGCCGGGGCGGCGCTCCCGGTACTCCGCGCGGTGCGCGACGACCAGCTGGGGTGGCCGACGCCCTGCGCCGAGTACGACCTCCGGGCGCTGCTCAACCACCTCTTCCAGGTGGTCGTCGCCTTCCAGGCGCTGGCCGCCAAGAAGGACGTGGATTTCAGCCACACCCCGGACCGGCTCGGTGAGTACGGGGCGGCGTGGCCCGACCGGTTCACGGACGAGACCGCGCGGCTGGTCGAGGCATGGGCGGCGCCGGGCGCGGAGGACGGGATGACCGGCGGGATGCAGCTGCCGGCCCGGACCGTCGGCGCGATGGTGCTGCTGGATCTGACCGTGCACGCATGGGACGTGGCACGGGCGACCGGCCGGCCGTACGCACCGGCCGCCGGCTGTGTGGCCGAGCTGCGGGAGCTGGCCGCCCGGATGGGCCCGACGGCCCGCACGATGAACGTCTTCGCCGACCCGTTCCCCGTCCCGCCCGGCGCCTCCGAGCTGGAGACGCTGCTGGCGGAGACGGGCCGCGACCCGTACTGGACGGCAGCTGACACGAAGAGCTGACGGGGCGTCGGCCCGGCCTCCGGAGATGGCCCGATTACGCGCGCGCCACGCGGACTTCGCGCCTAGGGTGAGGCAACCGGACATCGCCGACCGGACAACGGACAGGCACGAGCGAGGCGGAGGCAGCGCGCAGATGGATGAGCACCGCACCTCGCGCGACCGCCTTCCCCAGGCGCTGATCGACTTCTACGGGCTGGCGCCGCTGCCCCGCGAGGGCGGGCGGTACCGCTCTACCTGGACCGGTCCCGAGCGCCCCGACGGGCGGCCCGAGGGGACGGCGATCGTGATGCTGCTGACCGCCGAGCCGGGCGACTTCTCCGCCCTGCACCGGCTCCCGTCCGACGAGATCTGGCACTTCTACGGGGGCGACCCGCTCACCCTGTACCTCCTCCAGGAGGACAGCGCCGGGGGCGCGTCCCGTACGGCCGTCCTCGGGCCGGACGTCCTGGGCGGGCAGCACGTCCAGTTCACGGTGCCGGCCGGCACCTGGATGGCCGCCGAAGTGGCCGACGGCGGCTCCTGGTCGCTCTTCGGCTGCACGATGGCGCCCGGTTTCACCTTCGCGGACTACGAGCACGGGGACGCCGCCGCACTGGCCGCGCGCTTCCCCAGGGAGGCAGCGCGGATCACCGCGCTGAGCAGGCCATGACCGACACCACGTCCGATGCCACCCGCCACCCCGGTCTCCCCGACCTACAGGGTCAGGTCGCCCTCGTCACCGGCGCGGCCGGCGTCCTCGGCCGCGGTATCGCGCTGCGGTTCGCCGCCGCGGGCGCCGCCGTCGTGGCGCACTACCGCACGGGCGCCGACGCGGCGAAGGAGCTGGTCGCGAGGATCGAGGCGGACGGCGGGCGGGCGCTGGCCCTGCAGGCCGACCTGGCCGTCGAGGACGCGTGCCACCGGCTGGTGGCCGACGCGGCCGGCTGGCGCGGACGGCTCACCGCCCTGGTGAACAACGCGGGCGTGCAGCCCACCCAGGAGCTGGCGGAGATGACGCTCACCGACTGGCGGTCGGTGACCGACCCGAACGTGCACAGCGTCTTCGCCTGCACCCAGGCCGCGGCGGCCGTGATGCGGGCGGCCGGCGGCGGTTCGGTGACCCATATCGCCTCGATCGAGGCGGACCGTCCGGCGCCACTGCACGCCCACTACTGCGCGTCCAAGGCGGCGGTGGTCATGCACGCCCGCGCGGCGGCGCTCGAATACGGCCCGGACGGCATCCGCGTCAACAGCGTCTCGCCCGGCCTGATCGGCCGGCCCGGTCTGGCCGAGGACTGGCCGGACGGGGTGCGCCGCTGGCAAGCGGCGGCGCCCACCGGGCGGTTGGGCACACCGGAGGACGTGGGCGACGCCTGTGTCTTCCTCGCCTCGCCGATGGCGTCCTGGATCACCGGGCAGGATCTGGTCGTGGACGGCGGGGTCTCGGCCCGCCCCACGTGGTGACCGGCGCGGCCCGCCGCCTGCGCAGGCCGCCGCGCCCGCGCTGAACCGTTACGGCCAGACCAGGCAGTACGCCTGGTGCCCCGCCTCGTGCAGCCGGTGGCTGAAGTCCTGCCACTCGTGCAGCAGCTGGTAGACGGTGAAGGCGTCCTGCGGGCCGCCGCGGTCGGGGACCGTGGACCAGATGAAGGCGGCCGCGCCGACCGACTCCTCACCGACCCCGCGCAGCGGGTCGACCACGGTCATCGGGAGCTTCACGACGGCGTAGTCGGGGTGCAGGACGACGAGTTCGAGGGGCGGAACCTTATGGAGCGGTATGCCCTCTATACCGGTGAGGACCATGGCGGCCATCGTCTCCGGCTTGATCTTGCTGAACATGCCGCCCATGCCGAGCTCGTCACCGCCGAGCTCCTCGGGGCGCATGGAGACCGGGACCCGGGCGGCGGTCGCACCATTGGGCGCACCGAAGTACCTGTACGTCACCCCCATGCGGCCGCCTCTGATTTCCCCGCCCGTGGTCTTGTCGCCCGTGGTTTCCTCGCGCGTGGTCCTGTCGCCGGTGGATTCCTCGCGCCGGTGACGGCCGCGCTGGGCGCGCTCGGGACCCCGGTCATTGGTTCCCTCGCCCAGTTCGCCACCGCGATGCATATCTCCACCCGACCACTCGCAGCCCCAGCCGCGCAACCCGATCATCGTCTCAGAGACCTCCCCCGTCACCGGCGTGTGAAACGCCCGGCCGCACGCCCCCGTGCGCCTCTGAGACCATTGCTTGCGTGACTTACTCGTACGTCTCCACAGTTTCGCAGACGAGTGGGGGCTGACGCCCGGTCGAAAGCGAGAGGAATCAAAAAAGGATCGAGAATGAACCGAGCGGCGTCCACAGGCGTACCGCGAGGGGATTCCCGTACCGATGTCCGCCGGGCCGTGTCCACGTGCCGCCGCCCTCCCTCCGTTTGTGCAGGTCAGGATCCCGTGTCTTTTCCCTATGAAGCCCCTGTTTCGCAGTCGCTGTTCGACCGTGCGTCCGCTGTGACGCCGGGCGGCGTCAACTCTCCGGTGCGGGCGTTCCGCGCCGTGGGCGGTACGCCCCGGTTCATGGTGTCCGGTACCGGTCCGTACCTCACCGACGCCGACGGCCGTGAGTACGTCGACCTCGTGTGCTCGTGGGGACCGATGATTCTCGGCCACTCGCACCCCGAGGTGATCGCCGCGGTCCAGGAGGCCGTCGCGTGCGGTACGTCCTTCGGTACGCCCGGTGCGGGCGAGGTGGAGCTGGCCGAGGAGATCGTGGCCCGGATCGAGCCGGTCGAGCAGGTGCGCCTGGTCTCCAGCGGCACCGAGGCGACCATGTCGGCGATCCGGCTGGCCCGTGGGTTCACCGGCCGGCCGAAGGTGATCAAGTTCGCCGGCTGCTACCACGGGCACGTGGACGCGCTGCTGGCCGCGGCCGGTTCGGGCGTGGCGACCTTCGGGCTGCCCGACACGCCGGGCGTCACCGGCGCGCAGGCCGGCGACACGATCGTGCTGCCGTACAACGACCTGGCCGCGGTGCGCGCCGCGTTCGCCGCGCACCCGGGCGAGATCGCCTGTGTGATCACCGAGGCGTCGCCGGGCAACATGGGCGTGGTGCCGCCGCTGCCGGGCTTCAACCAGGGCCTGAAGGACCTCTGCTCCGCGGACGGCGCGCTCTACATCTCCGACGAGGTGATGACGGGCTTCCGCGTCAGCAGGTCCGGCTGGTACGGGATCGACGGGGTGCGTCCCGATCTGATGACCTTCGGAAAGGTGATGGGCGGCGGCTTCCCGGCGGCGGCCTTCGGCGGCCGCGCGGACGTCATGGCCCACCTCGCCCCGGCCGGCCCCGTCTACCAGGCGGGCACCCTGTCCGGGAACCCGATCGCCACCGCCGCCGGTGTCGCACAGCTGCGGCTGCTGGACGACGCCGCGTACGAGAAGGTCGACGCGGTCTCGGCGGAGCTGCGGGGCCTGGTCACCGCCGCGCTGGCGAAGGAGGGCGTGGCGCACCGCCTCCAGGCCGCGGGGAACATGTTCTCGGTCTTCTTCACGGACGCCGAGGTGACCGACTACGAGAAGGCCAAGGCGCAGGAGTCGTTCCGCTTCACCGCCTTCTTCCACTCGATGCTGTCGCAGGGCGTCTACCTCCCGCCGTCCGCTTTCGAGTCGTGGTTCGTCTCGACCGCGCACGACACGGCGGCCGTCGAGCGGATCGCCGCCGCGCTGCCGGCCGCCGCGCGCGCCGCGGCCGCGGCGACCGCCTGAGACGAGTGAATGAATGGGTGACATGAGCAGCGAAGACATCACCGTCGTGCATCTGATGCGGCACGGCGAGGTGCACAACCCCGACGGCGTGCTCTACGGGCGCCGCCCCGGCTACCACCTGTCCGACCTCGGCCGGAAGATGGCCGACCGGGTGGCGGAGCATCTCGCGGGGCGGGACATCACACATGTCGTCGCCTCGCCGCTGGAGCGGGCGCAGGAGACCGCGGCGCCGGTCGCCGGTGCGCACGGGCTGGACCTGGCCACCGACGACCGGCTGATCGAGGCGGCGAACGTCTTCGAGGGGAAGACCTTCGGGGTCGGCGACGGTGCGCTGAAGAAGCCGGGGAACTGGAAGTACCTGACGAACCCGTTCCGGCCGTCGTGGGGCGAGCCGTACATCGAGCAGGTCGTGCGGATGATGGCGGCGCTGGGCGCGGCGCGCGATGCCGCGCGGGGGCACGAGGCGGTGGCGGTCAGCCATCAGCTGCCGATCTGGATCGTGCGCAGCTTCGCGGAGCGGCGGCGGCTGTGGCACGACCCGCGGCGGCGGCAGTGCACGCTGGCCTCGCTGACGTCGTTCACCTTCCACGGCGACAAGATCGTTTCGGTGGGGTACAGCGAACCGGCGCGCGACCTGGTTCCCTCCCATCTCCTGGCCGGCGCCAAACCCGTCAAGGGAAAGGCCAAGGCCTTCGGTGCCTGACGCTGCATCACATGGCGCAACGTCAAAAACCCGCGGAATGAAATACCTGAGCGAATAACCCGGTAACCCCTGACGCTCAACATGCCCTCCACTCGGTTGTCCGTTTATATGGATATCGAGTTCGGCGAGCACGAGGGGACGAGGGTATGCGCGCGATCAGTCGGCGAAACCTGCTGAGTATGGGAGTCGGTGCGGCGGCGGCGCCGGTCGTCGCCGGCTGCTCCTCGTCGGACTCGGACACGGGCGCCAACAAGCAGCGCGTCAATAAATCCGTACAGGCCCGCCCCCAGCTCATCGGTGACGGTTCGACAGCGCATTCCGGTACCCAGCCGCATCAGCCGAAATCCCCCGAACGGCTGGAGCCCGGTCAGCCCCCGCCACAATTCGTGGTCTTCTCCTGGGACGGCGCGGGAGAGGTCGGCAACGGCCTCTTCCCCCGCTTTCTCCAGCTCGCCCGGGACCACGGCGCGGCCATGACCTTCTTCCTCTCCGGGCTCTACCTCCTCCCCGAATCCCAAAAGCACCTCTACGAGCCGCCGAACAACCCGCAGGGCGCCTCCGACATCGGCTACCTCAGCGACGACCACATCAAGGAGACGCTCCGGTACGTGCGGGAGGCCTGGCTGGACGGCCACGAGATCGGCACCCACTTCAACGGGCACTTCTGCTCCGGCTCCGGCGCCGTCCGGCACTGGAGCCCGCAGGAATGGCAGTCCGAGATCGAGCAGGTGATGGACTTCGTCACCAAGTGGCGCACCCACACCGGATTCACCGATATGGAGCCGCTGCCCTTCGACTACCGGCAGGAACTCGTCGGCAGCCGCACCCCCTGCCTCCTCGGGCAGCGGAATCTGCTGCCCACCGCCAAAGAACTCGGCTGGCGCTATGACGCCAGTTCGCCCGGCGGGGTGCAGATGTGGCCGAAGAAGAAAATGGGTATCTGGGACTTCCCGCTCCAGCAGATTCCGTTCCCGGGTCACTCATTCGAGGTCCTCTCGATGGACTACAACATGCTCGCCAATCAGTCGAAGCACTCGACGAAGGCCCCGCCGGTCAACTACCCGGGCTGGCGGCAGCAGGCCACCGACGCCTATATCTCCGGATTCCGCCGGGCCTACGAGACCAACCGCGCGCCCTTCTTCGTCGGAAATCACTTCGAGCAGTGGAACGGCGGCATCTATATGGACGCCGTCGAGGAGGCGATCAAGCACATTGCCAATGAGCAGACCCGGGACGTGCGTCTGGTGTCGTTCCGGCAGTTCACCGACTGGATCGACGCACAGGACCCGGAGGTGGTCCACAAGCTCCAGCGCATCCCCGTCGGGCAGCGGCCGGCCGGGGGCTGGAAGGCGTACCTGACCGCGGCCTGACAAGCCCCCGCACGGGGGGACCCGGCGGGCGAGGGGGGTGTGGAAGATCCGGAATTCGCCCATGCGAAACTTTTCACATGAGTGTCTGCCGCGCCCCACGCCGCCTCACCAGCCGCCGTCGCGTCGCCCTGCTCGCCGCGGGGACCGCGGCCGTCGCGCTGACGCTGAGCGCCTGCGGCGACGGCGCCTCCGGCGGCTCCGCCCAGACCCGCTTCGTCCAGGGCAAGAACGGCGTCGACACCGTCAAGAAGGACCAGCGGCAGCCGGCCCCCGAGCTCTCCGGTGAGACCACCACCGGCAAGAAGCTCGACGTCGCCGACTACAAGGGCAAGGTCGTCATCCTCAACGTCTGGGGATCATGGTGCGGCCCCTGCATCGCCGAGGCGCCGAATTTCGCCAAGGTCGCGAACGAGACCAAGGGCAAGGGCGTCCAGTTCGTCGGGATCAATACCCGCGACACCCGGAAGTCGCAGGCCACCAGCTTCGAGGAAGAGCACAAGGTGCCCTACCCGAGCCTGTTCGACCCGACCGGCCGGCTGATGCTGCGCTTCCCCAAGGGCAGCCTCAACCCGCAGTCCATCCCCTCCACGATCGCCATCGACCGGCAGGGCAAGATCGCCGCGCGCTCGATCGGCCCGCTCGCGGAGGACGAACTGCGCAAAATGGTCGACCCGCTGATCGCCGAGAAGTGATCACGTGACCGTGCTCGCCGCCGCCGCGCAGAACCAGACCGTCCTCACCGGCACCCTGCTCGCCGCCGCCCCCATCGCGGTCCTCGCCGGACTCGTCTCGTTCTTCTCGCCCTGCGTCCTGCCGCTGGTGCCCGGCTACATGTCGTACGTCACCGGCGTCACCGGCACCGACCTCGGCGAGGCCCGGCGCGGCCGGATGCTGGCCGGCGCCGGCCTCTTCGTCCTCGGCTTCACCGCGGTCTTCGTCTCCGGCGGCGCGCTCTTCGGATTCGTCGGCCGGGACCTCCAGGAGTACCGGGACGTCATCTCGCGCGTCCTCGGCGTGCTGATGATCCTCCTCGGGCTGGCCTTCGCCGGCGTCCTCAAGGGCTTCGGACAGCGCGAATTCCGCTTCCACAAGAAGCCCGCCATGGGCCTGGCCGGCGCGCCGGTCCTCGGAGTGCTCTTCGGCGTCGGCTGGACCCCGTGCCTGAGCCCCACCTTCGCCGCCGTCAGCACCCTCACGTTCTACGATGCCAGCGCCCTCCGCGGCGCCCTGCTCACCGTGGCGTACTGCCTGGGCCTGGGCCTGCCGTTCATCGCGGTCGCGCTGGCCTTCCGCCGGGTGCTCGGCGCCTTCGGCTGGGTCAAGCGGCACTACGTGTGGGTCATGCGGCTCGGCGGCGGCATGATGATCGCGCTCGGCATCCTCCTCGTCACCGGCGTCTGGGACAGTCTGATGTCCGAGGTGCAGGCCTGGACGCAAAGCTCCACCGTTGGGATCTGATTGATGTCCACCAAGACCGGCACCCCCCGCGACCCGCGCCCCGAGGCCGACGCGGGCAGCGAGCTCGGCGCCGCCGGGTCCCAGCTGTCGACCGCGCCCACGGAGGACGTCACCCTCCCCTCGCTCGGCCCCCTGGGCTGGGCGCGCTGGTTCTGGCGGCAGCTGACCTCGATGCGGATCGCGCTGCTGCTGCTCTTCCTGCTGTCGATCGGCGCGATCCCCGGCTCGCTGATCCCGCAGACCAGCATCGACCCCGTCAAGGTCGACCAGTTCAAGGCCGAGCACGGCACCCTCGCCGGCATCTACGACAAGCTCGGGATGTTCCACGTCTACAGCTCGGTGTGGTTCTCGGCGATCTACCTGCTGCTGTTCATCTCGCTGATCGGCTGCATCGTGCCGCGCAGCTGGCAGTTCGTCGGACAGCTCCGCGGCCGCCCGCCGGCCGCCCCGCGCCGGCTGACCCGGCTGCCCGCGTACACCACCTGGCGCACCGAAGCGGCGCCCGACGAGGTCCTCGGCGCGGCGCAGCGGCTGCTGAGGAAGCGGCGGTTCCGCGCCCACCTCAACGGCTCGGCCGTCGCCGCCGAGAAGGGCTATCTCCGGGAGGTCGGCAACCTCGTCTTCCACCTCGCGCTGATCGTGATGCTGGTGGCGTTCGCCGTCGGCAGCCTGTGGAAGTCCGAGGGCGGCAAGCTGATCACCGAGGGCGACGGCTTCGCCAACAGCCTCACCCAGTACGACGACTTCAAGTCCGGTGCCTTCTTCGACACCGACACCCTGGAGCCCTTCGGCTTCACCCTCGACAAGTTCGAGGCGACCTACGAGCGGACCGGCCCGCAGAAGGGCACCCCGCGGATCTTCCGCGCCCACATCAGGTACTTCTCCGGCGCGGACGGCAAGGAGCACAAGACCGCGATCGAGGTGAACACCCCCCTCGACATCGCCGGCTCCAAGGTCTACCTGCTCTCGCACGGCTACTCGCCGGAGGTCACCGTCAAGGACGGCCGCGGCAAGGTCGTCTACGAGGGCGCGGTCCCCTTCCTCCCGCAGGACCCCAAGAACTTCACCTCGACCGGCGTCGTGAAGGTGCCGGGCGCGCGGACCAAGGACGGCAAGCCCAACCAGCTCGGCTTCCAGGGCTTCTTCGTGCCGACCTTCGGCGGCAAGGGCTCCGGCTCGATGTTCTCCCAGTTCCCGGCGCTGGACTACCCCGTACTGACGCTCACCGCCTACCACGGTGACCTGGGCGTCGGCTCCGGACTGCCGCAGAACGTCTACCAGCTCGACAAGAAGCGCCTCAAGCAATACAAGGACAAGGGCGCCCCGGTCGCCAAGATGATGCTGCCCGGCGAGACGATGAAGCTGCCCAACGGCGACGGCAGCATCAAGTTCACCGGCATCAAGAGCTGGGCCAGCTTCAAGATCAGCCACCAGCCCGGCAACGGCCTCGCGCTGACCGGCGCCGCCGCCGCCCTGATCGGCCTGGCCGGCTCGCTGTTCATCCAGCGGCGCCGGGTCTGGGTCCGCGCCGAGGCGGACGCCGACGGGCACACCGTCGTCGAAATGGCCGGACTCGGCCGCAGCGAGTCCGCCCGGCTGCCGGACGAACTCGCCGCTCTCGCCCTGGCGCTGGAGGCCGACGCCCCGCTCGCCCCGGCCGGCGACACCACCCCCGGGCCGG
This sequence comes from Streptomyces sp. NPDC058773, assembly GCF_042746015.1. Classification (NCBI taxonomy): domain Bacteria; kingdom Bacillati; phylum Actinomycetota; class Actinomycetes; order Kitasatosporales; family Streptomycetaceae; genus Streptomyces; species Streptomyces sp. NPDC058773. The sequence continues at coordinate 213,780 of NZ_JBHYPE010000005.1, read as the reverse complement.
ACACCGACCCCGCCCCCGAAGACCCCGCGGAGCCCACTGACTCTGACGGACCTGCTGACCCCTCTGAAGGAGCGCGCGCGTGAACCTCGCTGCCGCAGCCAACGAGACAATGGCGCACAACAGCAACCTGCTGGTCTATTCGGCGATGGCGGTCTACACGCTCGCCTTCGTCGCGCACATGGCCGAGTGGGTGTTCGGCAGCCGCAGCAAGGTCGGCCGCACCGCCGCCGCCCTCACCGAGCGGGCCGCGGCGCCCGCGACGGCGGCCGCCCGGTCAGGAGCCGCCGCCGGAACCGCCGTACTGGAACGCCCCAAGATCATCACCCGGTCCGTCGCCGGCAGCCGTGACGTCCCCGACGGGCCGGGCGCCGCCGGCGGCACCGAGAAGGGCGACCTCTACGGGCGGATCGCCATCTCGCTGACCGTCCTGGCCTGGGCGCTGCACGTGGGCGGCGTCGTCGCCCGCGCACTGTCCGTGCAGCGTGCCCCCTGGGGCAACATGTACGAGTTCTCCACGACCTTCGCCGCGGTCGCGGTGGGCGTCTACCTGCTGCTGCTCGTGCTCAAGAAGAACGTCCGCTGGATCGGGCTCCCCCTGATCACCACCGTCCTGCTCGACCTCGGGCTGGCTGTCTCGGTGCTCTACACCGCCAGCGACCAGCTGGTCCCCGCGCTGCACTCGTACTGGCTGTGGATCCACGTCAGCTGCGCGATCCTCTCCGGCGCGGTGCTCTACCTCGGCGCCGTCGCCACGCTGCTGTTCCTCTTCCGCGACAACCACGAGGCCAAGCTCGCCGACCCCACGGCCAAGCAGCCCGGCGCCTTCGCCACCTCCGTACTGGAGCGGCTGCCCTCCGCGGCCTCCCTGGACAAGTTCGCCTACCGCGTCAACGCCACCGTCTTCCCGCTGTGGACGTTCACCATCATCGCGGGCGCCATCTGGGCCGAGGCCGCCTGGGGCCGCTACTGGGGCTGGGACCCCAAGGAGGTCTGGTCCTTCATCACCTGGGTCGCCTACGCCGGCTACCTGCACGCCCGCGCCACCGCCGGCTGGAAGGGCCGCAAGGCCGCCTGGCTCGGCCTGATCGCCTTCGCCTGCTACCTGTTCAACTACTACGGCGTGAACATCTTCGTGACCGGCCTGCACTCCTACGCGGGAGTCTGACCACGGCGGTCGCCCCACGTGACCCACGGCGGCGCGAGCCGCCACCCCGGTGCCGTACGGAACGTCTCACCCCGAGGCCGCCCGTACGGCACCGCCGTTTCCGGAGCGCCGCGCCCGGCCCACGGTGAGCGCCGCTGCCCGCGTCCCCGCCGCCGTCGGTCTCCCGGCGCCGCCGTTGCCGCCTCAGCGCCGCCGGCGCCGCCCGCGCTCCTGACGCGGCGGACGCTGCCCGCCGCCCGGCAGCGTCGGCTTCGGCAGATGCGCCACCTCCCACTGCGCCTCGGCCAGCTGCTGCGCGGTGTCGTCCGGCAGCCGCGGCGGCCGGCGCACCCGGTGCCGGAAGCCGAACGCCGAGGTCAGATCGCCGAAAGCGGACCGCCGCCAGTCACTGATGTTCGGCTCCGCGACCCCCGTCCAGCGCTCCAGGAACTGCAGCACCGACGTGTGGTCGAACGGGTCCCCGGCCGCCCAGCCGCCCACCGTCCACGGCGACACGATCAGACACGGCACCCGGAACCCGCCGCCGATCGGCAGCCCCCGGACGAACTCGTCCTTCGTCCCCGGCGGCGGCACCGGCGGCGGCACATGATCGAAGAGCCCGTCGTTCTCGTCGTAATTGAGGATGAAGACGGTCTTCGCCCACACCTTCCGGTTGGACGCGATCGCCTCGATCTTCTTCGCGACGTAGTCGGCCCCGGCCGCCGGCAGATAGTCCGGATGCTCGGACTGATGGCTGGTGGGGATCAGCCAGGACACCGCCGGCAGCCGGTCGGCGCGCGCGTCGTCCTCGAAGGTGCCGGCCGGCTGCGCCCGCATCCCGCGCTCGTAGAGCGGCTCCCCGGGCTTGGCGTCCCGGAACGTCTGGAACTGCTCCAGGAGATTGCAGCCGTAGTCGTCCTCCTCCTGGTAGACCTTCCAGCTGATGCCCGCCGCCTCCAGCCGCTCCGCGTACGTCGTCCAGCGGTACGGCCGCGGCGCGGTGTTGTTCAGCACCGGCCCGCCCCGCGTGCCGCCCGGGTCGAGGGTCCCGGTCATCCAGTACAGCCGGTTGGGCCAGGTCGGACCGAACACCGAGCAGAAGTAGTTGTCGCAGAGCGTGAACGCCTCCGCCAGGGCGAACTGGAACGGGATGTCCTCCCGCGTGTGATAGCCCATCACATACGGCCCGTTGACCCCGTCCGCCTTCCGGTGCGCCGGCAGCCAGCGGTCCATCTTCCCGCCGTTCCACGCCTCGTGCTGCACCGACCAGGCATGGCTGGTGGAGGGGATGGCCTGCGCGCTGGAGGTGTGGGTGTTGAGGCGGAACGGCAGCAGATAGCCGTCCGGGTTCTGCGCGTCCGGCTGATGGAAGACCGACCGGCCGTCCGGCAGCGTCAGCGCCTCCGGATCGGCGAAGCCACGGACGCCGCGCAGGGTGCCGAAGTAGTGGTCGAACGAGCGGTTCTCCTGCATCAGCAGCACGACGTGCTCCACGTCGCGCAGTGAGCCGTGACGTGCGGGTCCGGCGGCGACGGCCTTCTGAACGCTGGGCGGCAGCAGCGACAGCGCGGCGGCGCCGCCGACCGTGCCGGCCGCGGAGCCGAGGAGTCTGCGTCGGGTCATGTCAGGCATATGAGCCACTCTCCCTGAGTCGCGGGAGCCCTCCGTGGGCCGACTTGACTGTGGCGGCGGAGGGGATTCCCGGGCAGGGGGAGGTTGCTGAAGGCTGCACCAAATGGCTGTGAAAGGCGCTCAGTTGGCCGGACCTCGCTACGTCCCGTACGCCACACGAAGCAGCGCGCGGCGGACCGCGCGGTGGCGGGATTTACGCGTTTGCGAAGCGACGTCAGGACACGCGGCCCAGGCCCGGAGTTCCCCCGGGTGCCGGGTAGGGACGCTCCTCCGGCAGCAGCGCGGCCGCCGCCGCGGCCTCCCCGGCACCCACCAGCGCCCGCACCTCCCGGGCCAGCGGGGTGACATCCCTGATCCCCACCGTCCACTCGTCCGCGTACCGGCGCGAGGCCTCACCCGCCAGCCCCAGCTGCAACGAACGGTACGGCAGCGCCCGCAACCACAGATCACGCTCCGGATCCCACTGCACCCGCGCCGGCGCCGCCTTCAACTCCCGCCGCCAGGCCGCCCGGTCGGCATGCTCACCACCGTCGTAATGCGACAGACAGGCATTCCGCAGAGCCCAGTCGAACCCGTCCCGCGAGATCTCCACCGCGAGCACCGTCTCCTGATCCGCTTTGGTCCCCCACCCGCAGCGGTACATCATCCACAGGAACGACGGCTTGATCCACGTCATCCGCTCCCGCTTCCAGGCCACCGGAAACCGCCCGTCCCGCACGGCCGGCAGCCCCAGCGCAGGGGAGTACGCCTGATAGACGGTCACGGTGGTGCCGGTGTACTGGGCACGGACGCGACGGTGGGGCTCGCCGCGGTGCGCGGAGGCATCCACGGAGGGCTGAACGGCGGTCTCGGCGGGCGTCTGGACCTGGGCCTGAACGGCGGTCCGACCGGAGGCTTGAGCGTCGGTCCGAACGGCGTGCTGCGCGGCCCGCACCGGACCGTTGGTGCTGGTGGTCATGGCTGGCCATCTTGGCCGGGGGGTGGGGGTGGGGGCCAGTGAATTGTGGGGGCCGGAGACGGGGAGAGGCGCCGACGGCCGAGGGGCCGGGGCATCCGGACCACCCGTCATACCCTCCCCGCCCCTCACTCGTCCCCGATATCCTCCCGCCACAGCTCCGGCCGCTCCCCGATGAAGTCCCGCATCAGCGACGCGCACTCGGGGTCGTCGAGCAGCACGATCCGTACGCCGTGCCGGGCCAGCCAGTCGTGGCCGCCGTGGAAGGTGCGGGCCTCGCCGATGACCACCCGGGAGATGCCGAACTGGCGGACCAGGCCGCTGCAGTACCAGCAGGGGGAGAGGGTGGTGACCATCGTCGTGCCGCGGTAGCCGCGCCGGCGGCCGGCCGCGCGGAAGGCCGCGGTCTCGGCGTGCAGCGTGGGGTCGCCGTCCTGGACGCGGCGGTTGTGGCCGCGGCCCAGCAGGGCGCCGTCCGGGGCGTAGAGCGCGGCGCCGATCGGGATACCGCCCTCGGCCAGCCCGGCACGCGCCTCGGCGACCGCCGTCGCCAGCATGGCGCGGGCCTGCTCCTGCACATGGTCGGGGTGCCCGGCCGGATCGCTGTGCCCGTCGACGCCCCCGTGCAGCCGGAACTCGTCGCGGTCCTGCCCCCAGTCCTGCGTACGGTCCATGGACTCACCGTACGCCGTGGAGGGTGCCTCAGCCCGTGGCCGGCGGGGTGTCCTCCGGGCCGTTCGACTCGCCCGGCCTGCCCTCCTTGCGGCGCAGCTCCTCCTCGCGGCGGCGCAGATCGGCCTCCCAGTCCTTGAGCAGCGCCTCGTCCTTCTTGGCCGCCTTGTCCGCGTTCCGGTTCTCGTTCTTGAGGGACGCGAGGAACTCGGGGTTGTCGTCCGGTGCGACGAACTTCGTCCGGTGGCCGCGGTGCCACTCCGACGGGGTGCTGCCGCCGCCGTTCACCGGCTGCCGCTGCTTGCCCGCCGCCAGCCATGCGATCGGGCCGACCAGCACCTCGCCGAACAGCAGGATGATCAGGACCCAGACCACCTTGGGCAGACCGCGCACCTGCGACTCGGGAGTGTTGACGCAGTCGATGAACGCATAGATCCACAACGCCAGCACCAGTAGGAACGGCAGATACCTGAGCATTGCGGAACGGGCCCCCTGCGCGCGACGGCGGGCCCGCGACGGGGCCCGGTGACCCGTCCAGGGTAGTGCGTACCCGATACTGGAACGCATGGCTTATGACGATCTTCGCTCGTTCCTGCGCGCGCTCGAGCGGGAAGGCGATCTCAAGCGCATCAAGGCCGAGGTCGACCCGTATCTGGAAGTCGGCGAGATCGTGGACCGGGTGCAGAAGTCCGGTGGCCCGGCGCTGCTCTTCGAGAACGTCAAGGACTCGGCGATGCCGCTCGCCATGAACGTCTACGGCACCGACCGACGGCTCCTCAAGGCGCTCGATCTCACGTCGTACGAGGAGATCAGCGGCAAGATCGGCGGACTGCTCAAGCCGGAGCTGCCGCACGGCTTCGTCGGCGTACGCGAGGCGTTCGGGAAGCTCGCCGGCATGACGCACGTGCCGCCGAAGAAGGTCAAGGAAGCGCCCGTCCAGGAGGTCGTGCTCCGGGGCGACGACGTCGACCTCGACCGGCTGCCCGCGCTGTTCACCTGGCCCGAGGACGGCGGCTCGTTCTTCAATCTGGGGCTCACGCACACCAAGCACCCCGAGACCGGCGTCCGCAACCTGGGCCTCTACCGCCTCCAGCGCCACGACAAGCGCACCATCGGCATGCACTGGCAGATCCACAAGGACAGCCGCAACCACTACCAGGTCGCCGCCAAGCGCGGCGAAAGGCTGCCGGTCGCCATCGCCTTCGGCTGCCCGCCGGCCGTGACGTACGCCTCGACCGCGCCGCTGCCCGGGGACATCGACGAGTACCTCTTCGCGGGCTTCCTCCAGGGCAAGCGGATCGAGATGGTCGACTGCAAGACCGTCCCGCTGCAGGTCCCGGCGAACGCCGAGGTCGTCATCGAGGGCTGGCTGGAGCCCGGCGAGATGCTGCCCGAGGGGCCGTTCGGCGACCACACCGGCTTCTACACACCGCAGGAGCCGTTCCCGGCGCTGACCATCGACTGCGTGACGATGCGTAAGCGGCCGCTGCTCCAGTCGATCGTGGTCGGCCGGCCGCCGACGGAGGACGGGCCGCTGGGCCGGGCGACGGAGCGGTTCTTCCTCCCGCTCCTCAAGATCATCGTCCCGGACATCGTGGACTACCACCTCCCCGAGTCCGGCGGCTTCCACAACTGCGCGATCGTCTCGATCGACAAGAAGTACCCCAAGCACGCGCAGAAGGTCATGCACGCCATCTGGGGCGCGCACATGATGTCGCTGACCAAACTGATCGTGGTCGTGGACGCGGACTGCGATGTGCACAACCTCCACGAGGTGTCGTGGCGGGCGCTCGGCAACACCGACTACGCCCGCGACCTCACTGTCGTCGAAGGCCCCGTCGACCATCTCGACCACGCCTCCTACCAGCAGTTCTGGGGCGGCAAGGCGGGGATCGACGCGACGAAGAAGTGGCCCGAGGAGGGCTACACGAGGGACGGGGGCTGGCCGGACATGGTCGAGTCCGACCCGCGCACGGCGGCGCTGGTCGACCGCCGCTGGAAGGAGTACGGCCTCTCGTGAGCAGCGCATCCGCAGCGGTCCCGCAGCCGGGCCGCACCAAGGCCTTCCTGCGCCTGGTGATGATCGAGCACTCGGTCTTCGCGCTGCCCTTCGCCTACATCGCCGCGCTGACCGCGATGTACGAGTGGGACCGGCGTATCCACTGGGACCGGCTGCTCCTCGTCACCGTCGCCATGGTCGGCCTGCGGACGTTCGCGATGGCCGCGAACCGCATCATCGACCGCGAGATCGACGCCCGTAACCCGCGCACCGCGCAACGCGAACTGGTCACCGGCGCGGTGTCGGTGAAGTCCGCCTGGACGGGCGCCCTGATCGCACTGGTCATCTTCCTGGGCGCCGCCGCCTTGCTGAACCCTCTGTGCCTGGCGCTCGCGCCGCTCGCGGTGGTGCCGATGGTGGTCTATCCGTACGGCAAGCGGTTCACCAACTTCCCGCAGGCGATCCTCGGCCTGGCCCAGGCGATGGGACCGATCGGCGCCTGGCTCGCGGTCAGCGCGGCGTGGTCCTGGGAGGCGATGATCCTCGGCCTTGCGGTCGGCATCTGGATCGGCGGCTTCGACCTGATCTACGCCTGCCAGGACGTGGAGACGGACCGCGAGATCGGCGTGCGGTCGGTCCCGGCCCGCTTCGGCATCCCGGCCGCGATCTGGGGCGCGCGCGGCTGTCACCTCGTCACGATGGCGCTCTTCGCCTGGTACGCGGTGGCGACGGGCGCCGGGGTCTTCCTCTGGCTGGGCCTGGTGATCGTGGCGGCCGCGTTCCTGTACGAGCACTCGATCGTCAAGCCGCACGACCTGACCCGGCTGAACCGGGCGTTCTTCCAGGTGAACGGGTTCATCGGGATCGCGCTCTTCGTGTGCGCGCTGCTGGATCTGCTGGTGCGGGGGTTGTCGGTCTGACGGTCAGTTGAGGGGTGGGAGCGGGCTTCTGCGCGGGTAATCGCGCGGTCGTCCGGGCCGTGTGCGTGCCTCCCTTTTATCCGGCAACGATTACGGAGCGTAATCGGTTCCTTGCGTTGCGGAGTGAGGGGGGTGGGCTCGTGGACTGCCGGAAGGAGCCGGAGCCGCGCCGCAACCCGCGACGGCCCAGCCGTGGTCAGCCCTTGCTGAGGGGCCAGGCGACCAGGCGTGGGTAGGTCCAGAGCTCGCCGCGGGTGGCCTTGACGGTGCCGATGACCGCGCAGATCACACCGGCGAGGGCGTAGCCGCCGAAGATGACGATCACGGTGATCAGCGGGACCGCGAGGCCGGAGCCGTTGCGCTGTTCCTCGGTGGCGGCCGCCGCGAAGATGAGGGCGCTGGTGAAGTACAGGATCGTCCCGAGGGCGGCCATGATGGCCTGGGTGATGCCGTAGTTGACCGCCTGGGTGGCGTGGTGGCGGATGTACGGGTCGTGCTTGTGGCGGTCGTTGCCGCGCAGGGTCAGCGGGTGGATCCAGCCCAGGAAGGCACCCAGGCCGCAGCACATCATCGAGCCCGCGGTGACGGTCAGCAGTGCGCCGAGGTGGGACCACATCGCGGGCCCCGACGAAGGCGACGGCGGCGGGGTGCCGTAGCCGTGGCCGCCCGCCTGGAATGCCCCGGGCTGTGGTGCCCCGGGCTGTGGTGCGCCCGGGTAGCCGTAGCCGCCGCCCGGCGCCGCGCCGGGCCAGCCCTGCTGCGGTGTGCCGTACGGCTGCTGCGGTCCGCCGGCCGGTGGTCCGTAGTGAGGCTGACCGGGCTGGTGGTAGTCGGACATACGCAGTCCCCCCGTCGTGCGTCTCGCGCGCAGCGGCGCGCGGTGCGGGCCGTGCGTACGGCTCCGCGGCTCCCGTTTCCCGTTTCCGCCGAGGCTACGTGATGGGTCGGACAGTGGTGGCGGTCAGGTCGCCGGGAGCGCGCACGCGGAAGGCGAAGGCCGCCAGCACCCCGCCTATGAGCCCGAACAGATGCCCCTGCCAGCTGATGCCGCTGTCGGTCGGCAGCGCGCCCCAGAGGATCGAGCCGTAGAGCACGCCCACCACCAGGCCGATGCCGATGTCGAGGGGCTTGCGCTCGATGAAGCCGCGGACCAGGAGGTAGCCGAAGAGGCCGAAGACGACGCCGGAGGCGCCCGCGGTGTTGCTGTCCGGCGCGGCCGTGAGCCAGACGCCGAGACCGCTGGCCAGGATGATCAGCAGGGTGACGGCGAGGAAGCGGCGCACCCCGCTGCGCAGCGCGGCGACCAGGCCGAGCAGCAGCAACGGAAGGGTGTTCGCCGCGAGGTGGCCGAAGCCGAAGTGCAGGAACGCGGCGGGCACGATGTCGGCCAGCTCGGCGGGCTCCCGCGGGGTGATCCCGAAGGTGTCCAGCGCGCCGCCGGTGGCGAAGTCGACGCCCTCCAGCAGCCAGAGCAGGGCCACCCAGCCCAGCATCAGACAGATCGCGGGCTTCGCTCGTGAGGTCATCTCCGGCCGTCCCTTTCTCGTCCCCCGGTGGGGCGGCCCTCGGCGGATCTCCGCGAGGGGCGTACAGGTAGGAACGGCCGTGAGGGGGTCCATGGTTCCGCCGGATAGGCTCGATGCGTGGAGCCGCCGCACAACGACACCAGCAAGCCGGACCCCGGCCGACGCCGTCCGTGGGTCGTGGGGATCTCCGGCGCGTCCGGGACGCCGTATGCGGCGTCCGTCCTGCGCGGGCTGCTCGCCGCCGGGGAGGCGGTGGATCTGATCGTCAGCCGGGCGTCGCGGCTGACCCTCCTGGACGAGACGGGGATCGCCTTCCGGGACGCTCACTGGCGCGCCGACCTGCGGGAATGGCTGGCGCGTGGGGCCGATGGCAAGCCGGGGACGTTTCCGGTGGCGGAGGCGGACCTGGCGGATGTGCGGTACTGGCCGGCCGGGGATCTGGCGGCCGGGCCCTCGTCGGGCTCGTATCCGTTGAAGGGGATGCTGATCGTCCCGGCGAGCACGGCGTGTGTGGCCGGGGTGGCGCTCGGGCTGTCGAAGGATCTGCTGCAGCGGGTGGCGAGCGTGACGCTCAAGGAGCGGCGGCGGCTGGTGGTCGCGGTGCGCGAGACGCCGTTGAACGGGCCGACGCTGAAGCATCTGGTGACGCTGGACGAGGCGGGCGCCGTGGTGCTGCCCGCCTCGCCGGCGTTCTATGCGGGGGCGACGCACATCCAGGATCTGGTGGATTTCGTCGCGGGCCGGGCGCTCGATGCGGCCGAGGTGCCGCACGGGCTGTACCGGCGGTGGGAGGGGGAGCTGCGGGGCGGCTCCAAGGAAGCGGAGGGGGCCCCGGGGGCTCCTTAGCGCTTCTTCGCCGCGGCGCGTCCGAAGAGGCGCCGGGTCCGCGGTGCCGCGGCCTGGTGGGCACGTGAACGATTGGCCTGGTCCTGCAGCTCGCGCATGCGGGCGTAGGCCATCTCGATCGAGTACACGGTGACAGCTCCTGTGAGATCGTCTGTGATCGGCTGAAAGATTCGCAGGGTTTGGACCCTGTATGCCTTAGATTTTACATGCAGAACCGGAAAATGCGTAAAGATTGGAAGGCTTGAGGGCATGGACGCGGTGGACAGGCAGCTCATCCAGGCACTTCGCGAGAACGGCCGGGCGTCGTACGCGGAGCTCGGCCGGCTCGTCGGCCTCTCCGGACCCAGCGTCACGGACCGGATCAACCGCCTCGAAGCGGCCGGGGTGATCACCGGCTACCGCGCGACGGTCGACGCCGCCTCGCTCGGTCTCGGCGTCACCGCGCTGGTGGGCATCTCGCTGTCGGACGCCACCGACCACGAGGACGTCGCGCAGCGGCTGCGCGACCTCGAAGAGATCGAGGACTGCTGGTTCATCGCCGGCGACGACTCCTACATGCTCAAGGTGCGGGTGGGCGACGTGGACGGCCTGGAGCGCACCATCCGGCGGCTGTCCGGCACCAAGGGCGTCTCCCGTACGCGCACCACGATCGTGCTCTCCACCAAGTGGGAGAACCGCGTCGGCGAACTGCCCGAAGAGACCGAATAGGCCACCGGGCGACGGCGGGACACCCCGGAGCGGACGGGCGCGCCAGGGGGCCCCGACCGCGCCCATTACGGGGGAGTACGCTCGACGAAGCCCGTTTCCGGCTCCGGGGTAGGGCTCCGGAGGAACGGCACCGATACGGCAGAGACTGGGAGGCGACCGGATGGCTGCGTCGATGGATGTGGGCCTCAAGCGCGAGCTGGAGGCGAAGGTCCACGCCGGGGAGCGGCTGACCCGCGAGGACGGTATCGCCCTCTACGAGTCCGACGATCTGGCCTGGCTGGGCGGTCTCGCCCATGAGGTGCGCACGCGCAAGAACGGCGACGTCGTCCACTTCAACGTCAACCGTCACCTCAACATGACGAATGTGTGCACCGCGTCGTGCGCCTACTGCTCCTTCCAGCGCAAGCCGGGCGAGAAGGACGCGTACACGATGCGCATCGAGGAGGCCGTCCGCCTCGCCAAGGCGATGGAGAACGACAACCTCACCGAGCTGCACATCGTCAACGGGCTCCACCCCAACCTGCCGTGGCGCTACTACCCGCGTTCGCTCAGCGAGCTGAAGAAGGCGCTGCCGAACGTCTCGCTGAAGGCCTTCACCGCCACCGAGATCCACCACTTCGAGACCATCTCCGGGCTCTCCGCCTCCGAGATCCTCGACGAGCTGATCGAGGCCGGCCTGGAGTCGCTGACCGGCGGCGGCGCCGAGATCTTCGACTGGGAGATCCGGCAGCACATCGTCGACCACCGCACCCACTGGGAAGACTGGTCGCGCATCCACCGCCTCGCCCACGAGAAGGGCCTCAAGACCCCCTCGACGATGCTCTACGGGCACATCGAGGAACCCCGCCACCGCGTCGATCACGTGCTGCGGCTGCGTGAGCTCCAGGACGAGACCGGCGGCTTCCAGGTCTTCATCCCGCTGCGCTACCAGCACGACTTCGTCGACATGCAGGACGGCAAGGTCCGCAACAAGCTCCAGGCCCGGACGACGATGGCGACCGGCGCCGAGGCCCTGAAGACCTTCGCGGTCTCCCGTCTGCTCTTCGACAACGTCCCGCATGTGAAGTGCTTCTGGGTCATGCACGGTCTCCAGACCACTCAGCTCGCCCTGCAGCACGGCGCGGACGACATGGACGGCTCGGTCGTCGAGTACAAGATCACGCACGACGCGGACAACTACGGCACGCCCAACAAGCTGACCCGTGAGGACCTGCTGGAGCTGATCCGCGACGCCGGCTTCCGCCCCGTCGAGCGCAACACCCGCTACGAGGCCATCCGCGAGTACCCGGGCCCGGACCCGGACCGCCGCGAATCCCCGCAGCCGATGCGCGTCTGACCTGCGCGGGAGCACCGCCTGCGGGGAGCGTTAGGGTCCGGGTCATGAACGTGCGTTTCGACCTGGACCCTGCGCTCACCCCCGAACTCCGCGACGGGATATGCGCGCTGTGGGCCGATGTCTCCAACGCCGGGGGCGCGGTCGGCTTCGTCCCGCCGGTGACCCGTGAGGACGTCCGCCCGGACTTCCTCAAGCACCTGACGGCGATGGCCGAGGGCCGCCAGCGGCTGCTCGTCGGCCGTGACGCGGACGGCCGGGTGCTGGCCACCGCGTTCCTCACCGGCAACGACCACCGCCTGATGCGGCACTGGCTGTGGGTCTACACCGTCATGGTCCACCCCGACCACCAGGGCCGGGGCACCGGCCGCCGGCTGATGGCGGCGGTCGCCGACGCCGCCCGCTCCGCGGAGGGCGTCACCGCCCTCCGCCTCACCTGCCGCGGCGGCTCCGGCGCCCGCCCCTTCTACGAGGCCTGCGGCTACCGGGAGGTCGGCCGGGTGCCCGGGGCGATCCGGCTGGCGGACGGCGACTACCGCGACGACATCACCATGTGGCTGGACCTGGACTGACGTCCGGGCCGGGCCGCCGGCGGGACGACGGCCCCACCGCGCCGGGGCGACGGCCGTACTGCGCCGGGGCTCGCGAAGATCGTCCGAAGCGCTGTGCTTGACTGGATGCAGACCCTTTAGGTTGCCGTTGAGGAGAAGGTCCCGTCCGTGAGTAGCCACAACTTCGCCACGCTCCGCTACACCGCCCTTCGCATCGGCCTCTTCGTCGCCTCGTTCGCCGTGGTGTGGGCGCTGGCGTACCTGCACGTCATCCCGCTCGCGGTCGGCGCCGCCAACACCGTCTGGCTGCTGCTGCTCGCCATCGTGATCTCCGCGCCGCTCAGCTTCGTGCTGCTGCGCAAGCAGCGGGACGCGATGTCCGAGCAGATCGTCGAGAAGGTCGACCGCCAGCGTGCGCGCCTCGCGGCCAACGCCGGCCAGGAGGACGGCACCGAGTAAAGGGCCGCAGCATGCCGTGGGAACCCTGATGTAAGACGCCTCACAGCACCTTCTTCGCGACCGGCGCCCGTCGCCGTGGACCTCGCTCCACGGCCGGGCGCCGGTCGCGTTTCTGACGGAGCGTCCGGCCCATCAGCCGCCCGCCAACTCAAAGAGTTTCTTTGGGTTCCTCAAAGTTCAAGTGTTAACGTACGTGTCATGAAGACAGCAGCCGCGCCTTTGCCCCCCATGAGCACCTCGCTCGTGGCGCGCCTGCATGTCGATCTCTGCCGCTGTATGTCCGCGGCCTGTTGCCGCCGCTGACCCTCACTTCTCCAGCGGCCGGAGATCCTTCTCCCCACCCCTCCGGGCGGGAGAGGCCCCCAGTGCTGCTGCTCCGCAGCCGCTCGAGTTCCCGGCGCTTCTTTTCGCCGTCCCCTGACGCCTTTACCTGTCCCCGGAGTGTGTCCGTTGTCCCCGTCTGCCGAGACCGCCGAGTCCTCACCGGCCCCGCAGAGCCCCACGTCCTCCCGCATACCCAAGGTCCCGTTCTGGGCCCAGATCCTGATCGGCCTCGCCCTCGGCGTGCTGCTCGGCGGGATCGCCAAGAACGGTGACCTCGGCTGGCTCACCGCCACCCTCCAGCACATCGGCGACCTCTTCGTCCAGCTGCTGAAGCTGGCCGTGGCGCCGCTGGTCTTCTTCGCGATCCTGGTGTCGATCACCAACCTGCGGCAGGTCAACAACGCCGCCCGGCTCGCCTCCCGCACCCTGCTGTGGTTCATGGTCACCTCGCTGATCGCGGTCGCGATCGGCCTGGCGATCGGCCTGCTCAGCAACCCCGGCGCGGGCACCGGCCTGACCCCCAAGGACGGCAAGCTCCCCGACCACGCCGGCTCCTGGATCGACTTCCTCACCGGCATCGTCCCCACCGACATCATCACGCCGTTCACCGAGCTGAACGTCCTGCAGATCGTCTTCATGGCCGCCGTCGCCGGTATCGCCGCGCTCCAGCTCGGCGAGAAGGCCGAACCGGTCCTCGCGATCAGCCGCTCCGTCCTCGAACTGCTCCAGAAGGCCCTGTGGTGGGTCATCCGCCTCGCCCCGCTCGGCACCGTCGGCCTCATCGGCAACGCCATCGCGACGTACGGCTGGAACCTCATCGGCAAGTACGCGACCTTCACCGTCGACATCTACGTCGGCTGCGCCCTGGTGATGTTCGGCGTCTACCCGCTGCTGCTGTCGACCGTCGCCAAGGTCAACCCGCTCCAGTTCTTCCGTGGTGCCTGGCCCGCCATCCAGCTGGCCTTCGTCTCGCGCTCGTCGGTCGGCACCATGCCGGTCACCCAGCAGGTCACCGAGCGCCTCGGCGTGCCGCGTGAGTACGCCTCCTTCGCGGTGCCGTTCGGCTCGACGACCAAGATGGACGGCTGCGCCTCGATCTACCCGGCGATCGCCGCGATCTTCATCGCCCAGATCTTCGACGTCCAGCTGAGCATCGGCGACTACCTCCTGATCGCCTTCGTCTCCGTCATCGGCTCCGCCGCCACCGCCGGCCTGACCGGCGCGACGGTCATGCTGACCCTGACCCTCTCCACCCTGGGCCTCCCCCTGGAGGGCGTCGGCCTGCTGATGGCCATCGACCCGATCCTGGACATGATGCGCACGGCCACCAACGTGGCCGGTCAAGCTGTATGCACGTTGCTCGTGGCTGCGCGTGAGGGGATCCTGGACCGCGAGGCGTACAACAGCGCTCAGAGCATCAGCCTGAACGCGGCCGCTGCTGACGCGGAGGAGAAGGTCTCGGTGCCGGCTGCTGCCTAACTTCATCCCGCCTTGCAGATGTGCCCCGGTCTCCTTACGGAGATCGGGGCACATCCATGCGCAGCCTCATCAGAAGGCCGGAGGCGGCACCGCGCGGCTTTGCTGGGGAACACTTCCCCCTCCCTGCCGCGTTGCCCTCGCTGGGGCCACTACGCTCGCATCGGTCAAGCCTTGCGCTCCCAGCGTGCCTTCCACCACGCCAACCGATCCGCTGAGTTCTGGGGGATCAACGTCTGGACGGTCGCGAGTGCCGTTGTTAGCGCGGTGCTTGTCACGATGACCCACCAGGGCGCGCTGAAGCCACTGCCGACTATGAAGCCGACCCCCGTGCCAACTGCTCCCCGCGCTATCTGGTTCCTGCTCGGCATGTCGGTTGCCCTTCCTAGACGGTCCGCAGCAGCGACTGCGCGAAACCATCCCAACCCCCTTGCATTTCTTGCACCATTGGAGATAGCACCTTGCTGCAGATCGGGAAGATGCTGCCAAGGAAAGAAGAAGGGGCGGGTGGAGGAGCGTGGCTGAGGGGCAGCTTCCGGAACGGCGTCGCGGTCGAGGGCCAGGTGTTCTGTCCGGGAAGGTTGTGGACAGGTGAGGCAGATCTCGGCTGAGGGATCTTGAACAGGTGAGGGCCTTCCGGGTTCGGTGTGGATTGCGACGTCTACACCGACCGAAAGGCCCTCGTGCCCCACCGTAATGCACCCCTGACCGAGACCGGACGGCTGCGTCTTGCCCGCTGCGTCGTCGACGACGGCTGGTCGCTGCGGCGGGCTGCCGAACGCTTCCAGGTCTCGCCGACCACCGCCCAGCGCTGGGCCGACCGCTACCGGGCCTTCGGTCAGGCCGGGATGGCTGACCGCTCCAGCCGCCCGCACCACAGTCCCCGCCGCACCCCGGCCCGCACCGAACGCAGGATCATCAAGGTCCGCGTGCTGCGCCGGTGGGGCCCGGCCCGCATCGCACACCTGCTGGGCCTGGTGCCCTCGACCGTGCACCGTGTGCTGACCCGCTTCGGCCTGGCCCGCCTCACCCACCTCGACCGGGCAACCGGCCGTTGTATACGCCGCTACGAACGCGACCAGCCAGGCGAACTCGTGCACGTGGACATCAAGAAACTCGGCAACATCCCCGACGGCGGCGGCCACAAAATCCTCGGCCGGGCCGCGGGCCGCAAAACCCGCTCCGGGGCCGGCTACAGCTACCTTCACACCGCCATCGACGACCACTCCCGCCTGGCCTACAGCGAAATCCACAGCGACGAGAAGAAGGAAACCGCCACCGCCTTCCGGGCCCGCGCGCAAACGTTCTTCACCGCAGCCGGGATCACCGTCGAGCGGGTGCTGACCGACAACGGTGCCTGCTACCGCTCCCGTGACTGGCGCGACCTGCTGGCGGGGGCCCAGATCACGCACAAGCGAACCCGGCCCTACCGGCCTCAGACCAATGGCAAGGTCGAACGCTTCAACCGCACCCTCCTCGACGAGTGGGCCTACGCTCGCCCCTACCGCTCAGAGACCGAACGCCGCGAGACGTTCCCCAGCTGGCTGCACTCCTACAATCACCACCGCGGACACACCGCACTCAAGGGGCAACCACCCGCCAGCCGCGTCCCCAACCTCACAGGGCAATACAACTAGGGCTCTTCGGCAGCCGGCTCACCGCTCTGGCCACCTGCCGCCGCGAGGATGCCGCCATACTCGGCGCGCTCGTGGTGGAGACGCAGGACCGGATGCGCATCTGCCGGGCGGCGGGCGCGCGCTCGATCTGGGAGCTGCCCGAGAAACAGCGGCCGGCTCCGGTCGTCCTCATCGTCGACGAACTGGCCGAGTTGTACCTGTCCAACGGAACCCGGGTGGACCGGGCGGAGGCGGAGCAGTGCTCCACGTACCTCCTGCGACTGGCTCAGCTCGGCGGCGCACTCGGACTCCACCTGGTGGTCGCCGGGCAGCGGGTCGGCTCTGAACTCGGCTCCGGCGTCACCGCCTTGCGGGCCCAGCTCGGCGGTCGGATCTGCCACCGGGTGAACGACCCGGCACGGCGGAGATGACCCTCGGCGACCTCAACAAGGACGCCGTGGCCGTAGCTCAGTCGATCAGCGCGGAGGAGAAGGGCGTAGCCGTTTGCACCGGGACGGACGGCGGCTGGGGACGAGCCCGCTCGCACCTCACACGGGCTGAAGAGGCAAAGGAAGCCGCGGTGAAGTACGCCGACCTGGCCCCCGAACTGCCGGGCCTCGCACGAGCCCTGGAATCCCTGGACGCGGAGGCAGACGCATGAGCGACGTAGCAGCCATCCCGTTCGCGGTGGCCTTCGGAATCATCACCGTGCTCCTGGTGCGCTCCCGCGACGTCCGGGCCTGGGAGGCCGTACTGATCGCACTCTTCGGCGTCTACATCGGCCAGACCCCGGTCATCTTCACCATCAACGGCCTCGTGACCTGGGTCTTCTCCGGCTTCCAACACACCTAGGAACGGGAGACACATACGCCCATGCGCCGTGTGCGCTGCCCTCACTGCAAGGGCGAAGGGTCCCGTACCACCTGGACCGGCGGCTGCGCCAACCCGATCCACCTGGCCGGCTCGACCACCACGCGCGACGCCACGACCGGCGAGATCCTGCACAGCTACGACACACGAAACGAACCCGGCGAACGCCTCCTCGTCCGCTGCCGCAACCGCCGCGCCACCGTCTGCGCACCGTGCTCCCGCCTCCACGCCGGAGACACGTTCCACCTCGTCCGCGCCGGGCTCATCGGCGGCAAGAACGTCCCGGACGACGTGCGCGAACACCCCCGGCTCTTCGTCACCCTGACCGCCCCGTCCTTCGGCCCGGTTCATCGCGCGTCCACCGCCGGTGAACGCTGCCGGCCGCGACGCCATGCGGCCCACTGCACTCACGAACGCCCGACCGGCTGCTCCTCCGTCCACGACCCCGCTGACCCCCTGGTCGGCCAACCGCTCTGCGCTGACTGCTACGACTACGTGGCGCACGTCCTCTGGCACTCGCACGCCGGTCAGCTCTGGGACCGGTTCACACGTGCCGTCCGTCGACGCCTCGCTGTGGCGGCCGGCCTACCCCAGAGCCACTTCCCCGATCACGCCCGGCTGTCCTTCGCCAAGGTGGCCGAGTACCAGAAGCGCGCGGCGGTCCACGTCCACGCCATCGTCCGGCTCGACGGCCCGGCCGGTCCGGCAGAACCCCCGCCGGCATGGGGAGCAGCCGATCGACTCGCGTCCGCCGTGCAGGCTGCTGCCCGCTCCGTGGTCGTGCAGGCGCCGTACAGCCGGGCCGTCGGTGAACACGCATTGCGCTGGGGCCAGGAGATCGACGTTCGGCCGCTCCGTGCTCGCCCTGAGGACCACGGCCTGAGTGATGACGCCGTGGCTGCGTACGTGGCCAAGTACGTCACCAAGGGAGCGAGCGAAACGGCGGCTGGCGCAGATCGACGGCTCTCGGCTTGGGATGACATCGACGCGATGCCTGCCTCTGCGCATGTCCGGACCCTGATGCACACCTGCTGGAGGCTTGGCGGGCTGGCCGAGTTCGAACAGATGCGGCTGCGGTCCTGGACCCACACCCTCGGATTCCGCGGCCACATTCTCACTAAGTCCCGCTCGTATTCAGCGACATATGCGGCACTGCGGGCGGAGCGCGCTGCACATGAGGGGCACGACGCCGTGGTCGGCGCACTCACGGATGCTTCCTGGCGCTATGTCGGCTCCGGTCACACATCGGCCGCTGCCCTCATCGCCGCGGGAGTCGCCGAAGACATTGCCCGCACGCGAGAGATCACGCGGGAGGAGCTGCGAGCCGGCGGGGGTGACAGTGAACGCCGCTGAGCCGCGAGCGCTCCCGAAGTGGATTACTGATGTGCTCGCGCGATGGGTACCTCCGGACGACTACGACGCTCGCGTGAACGCCGTTGTCGACGGATATCTATCCGATCAAGCGAAGGATGTTATGCCCCCCGATGTGGTAGTCGTTCCCATTGTGCCGTCTGTGAGCGGGAGCCGGTGACGCTCCTACACGGTCTTCCAAGCGCCATGCTGCTCCGGCAGATCCTCATGCCCGCACCAGCGATCCGGTCAGGGGCGGTTGCATGAATGCCCGGACAGACCCTTAGGCCGTGTCCCATGCTGCCGAGGGGGCTCGTGGGATGGGAAACCGCCCCTCGTCAACCGCCTGCCATCGGTGGCGATTTGGCCAGGTGGGGCACTTTGAGCCGTCCGCACTTAAATAACTGGACCGCGCGGTTCTCTAATCGATATAAATTTCGAGATCGCAGTACATCGCGGAGACGGGGGACCAGTGAAGACCATAAAGAATGGCAGTTCTGTGCCATGGCGAGGCAAAAAGGTTTGCGGCCTTCAGAACCTCCAACTCTGCACGCTGGTCACCGGGTGAAGCTTCTCGCGCACGTGTCGACGTTCGCCCGCCTCTGACCCTCTCTTCCCTGTTGCGTCAAACGGGCATCCGGCATCGCGAGATGACGCAGCATAGTTGCCGGTTCTCCTGCGCCAAGAAAGAACAGGGAATCGCGCCGTACGGCGATATCCAAAAGAGACTCAGTCGGCCGTAAGTGGCATCAGTAATCGTTTTAGAGGCACCCCCTGACCTGGGGTGTCGAAGGGGGACATGAATCAATGAAGTGTGTCAGTAAATCCTCGATTGTCGCTGCAGTGGCATTGGCGTCAATGGTTGCGACAGTCGCACCAGCGGTGGCTTCAGGCCGAGATGAACGTTCTCCGGTGAAGTCTTCTGAGGTGTCAGTCTCGTCGCGCAGTGTAAGTGAAACGATCAAGGGTGGGAAGAGTCAGGGGGTAAGGGACAGTGGCTGGAGCGACACGAACTTCTTCTCTTTGAGGGACCCCAGCATCTCCGGAAACACTCGGTTCGGTCGGTTCTCGGGTCAAATTCACTTCGGAGAAAAGGAAACGTTTGCCTGGAGCTTCCGGCTGCACTCTAAAATTTCCGCAGCGGCCAAGGGGGTGATGTCCGAAACGGCAAAACTCTACTTGAATGGAAAGTCCACAGGGTACAAGGATACACACGGTTCGATTCCCGCAAATTACTTGGTTCACTCGTCCACCACGGTGCGCGCGAACAAGCCGTACAAGCTAGTGATCGACGAGAAATTTCCGATTGGGCGCGGGGGGACGCGGCACATCGTTACAGAATTCAAGTTCATCGTCCACCCGATTTAATCCAAGGTTGGCGCTAGTTGCTGATATGCTGCATCTCGCACCCGAGATTCAAAACATGGGAGAGCATGAGATGATACAGCTATCTATGCTGGTGGCTCAGGTGCTGCACGATCTCGATCCCGGTGGCAAAAAATACGGCCCTACGGTCTCTTACCTCCCGGGCGACACCGAAAGTCATCTTGATGTCGTCATTGAAAATGACTCGGGAATGAAGTGCGGCTTCAGCGTCGACACCTCGTGGAGTGACCAAGAGGTGCTTTACGAACTCGCCGACCGGTTGCCTACCGCATTCGTGGAACTCTATGCCGTTGGGCTCCCATTGGTGCCGGGAACACAGCGGCCGGCAGCGCCAGGCATTGTCGGCAATGCAGTGGTCTGGAAGGATCCAAATGGCATCGCCAGTTGGACATGCCCGGTAGGCCAATACGCGGCATAGTTTGCCACTCAGGAGGGTGTGAGCACGGATTCTTACAACTACCGTGCTCACACCCTAGTGGCACCTGCAGCGGCTTAGTATCCGAGGTGCCCGCTGAACCGGCTTCGGGTCGGGCCTGACCCACTGGCGGGCCGCCTCCGGCTATGCCGACGCTGACCGATGCGTCAGGGCCTTTCGGCGCCGATCGGCGTGATCTTGATGGAGTCGATCTCGGGAGGCTTCCTACGCCCCCGTCCCACGCTGTAGACGCTGACCTCCTTGATCACCGTGGCCACAAGGGCTCGCCGACGCTCAAGGTTCTGCTCGTTGTCGTCTCGCCAGACGGCCAGAGCGTCGGTCTCGGTGCGTGCCTCCCTGACCGCTGACGCAGCCTCCCGCACTCGGAGGTCTTGCAGCTGACTCCGGAGGTGGGCCAAGGAGTCGAAGTAGTCTTCATCCTCCATGTCCCCCGCCTTCCAGCGCTTGCGCAGGCCGCGAATGCGCTCTTCCAGGACGTTGATCTCTCCGGAGAGGTCTTCAGTGGGCACTGCGGTGGGCTTGGGCGCCCGGTGGTTCAGCGCTGCTTCGACCACTTCGTTGAGCCGGTCCTCGATCCAGGCGTACGAACGGTTCACCTTGCCGCAGCCCAGTTCACCGTTGCGTCCCACCGCTCCGGAGTGGCAGAACGTACGACGGAATCTCCGGCCCTGGATCGTTGCCCACTGGACGCGCATGGTCGATCCGCAGCCGCCGCACTTCAGGAATCCCGAGTACAGGTGCTTCCTCTTCGCTGTGCCGGGCTTCCTGGCGCCGCTCCGCCGGTCCAGGATGGCCTGCACGTTCTCCCACTCTTCGCGAGTGAGGGGGTGTGGATACACGCTGTCGCCGATGTCCTGCCCCTTGTAAGTGACGATGCCCCCCACACGTTCGGACCGGTAGATGCGCTTGACCTTCTGGATGCTCCAGGCGGTTTGTGCGCCGGAGGTGCGGGAGCCCTTCGCGTTCCACAAGCGGACAATGTCGCCGGGCGTTTGGCGGTTCATGAGCATCTCGTAGCCGATACGGATGAGCTCGACCTCCGCCGACACAAGGCGCTGGAAGTTCGAGCCCTCCTCGAAGCCGAAGACCCGCGGGCCGCCGGCGTGAGGCTTGCCCTTCTCCCTGCGTTGTAGCAGCGAGGTGTTCACGCGCTCCGCCATGCGCTCGGTCTCCTGTTGGGCGACCGCGCCTTTGATGGTGAGGATCATCCGGCCGTTCGCGGTGGAGGTGTCCTCGCCCTCCGTGGTGGCGAACGCGAAGCCGTGCTCCTTCTGCTCCTCCAGGAAGGCAGTCAGCTCGGTGATGCGGCGCGTGAGCCGGTCGATCGAGTAGACGACGATCGCGTCAATCACGCCGTCCCGGGCGTCCCGCATCATCTCGGCGTACTGAGGGCGCTTCTTCCGGCTGGTAGTGGATGCTGAGGTGTCGTTCTCGGGGTAGACCTTGTGGACCGTCCACCTCATACGCTCACACAGCTCGCGGCATGCCTTCTCCTGGCGCTGGATGCCCAGCTCCTGACCTTTGCGGTCCTTGCTGATACGGACGTAGATCCCGACGCGCTTGGGCTTCAACTGGCCCACCCCTCCCGGCGGTTCGGTAGCGCACTGAGCAACGTACATACTCAGTGTGCAGTTACGTACGTGGCCGGTCAGTCCGTCATCCCGATCCTGGTCTCCGCCAGGGAGCAGATCCTGGACCGGGAGGCGTACGGCGGGGCGAAGAGCATCAGCCCGAGCACGACGGCTGTCGCCGCCGCGGAGGAGAAGGTCCCGGCGACTGCTGCCGCCTGACCTGCTCCCGCCACACGGATGCGCCCCGACCCTGCAGAGAAGGTCGGGGCGCATCCGTGTGTACAGCCTCGCCGGGGAGGCCTGCGACGGTCGCCTGCGACGGTCGCAGCTCTAGGGCCGCCCCGTTTCCGCCTGGGGAAAGCACTCGGTGAAGTACACGGCGTGCTGGCTCGGCAGCTCCACACGGGCCCAGGAGCCGTCCGTGAAGCCGAACTCGAAGGTGTCGGCGTCGATGTCGGTACGGTGCCGGACCCAGGCCACCTGCTCCGCCGCCGTGCTCCAACCCGGCTCGACGGCGCCCAGTTCGCCGCGGCGGCGGCCCCGCTGGACATAGCTGATCCGCAGTCCGCGGTCGGTGAGCTGGAGCACCGGTAGCGCGTCGGTGGTCGCCGAGCGGGGCCACAGGGCGGTGGCCAGCCCGCCCGCCAGGCTTCCCCAGCCGCCCTTGAGCGCCTTGCCCTTCGGGCGCCGCCCCCCGAAGAGCTCGGGGATCGGTTCGAGGATCGCGTCGAGACGCCAGTAGACCGACCAGAAGGCCCGCTTGGTGCCTTCCCAGCGGTCGCCCGGGAGGCGGTGGCCGACCAGGACGCGGGGACGGTTCCACCGCCACGGCTTGGGCAACTTCCGCCCGGGGAGAGCGACTTCGTTCTGTACGAGACGCTCCCCGGCCGGCAGTGCCTGCGCCGCGCGCTCCCTCGCCTCCTTGTACGGCACCCTTCCCCAGGCAACCCGCAGACTCATCCGAAGACCTCCCGAACCGGCTTCGACCGTGGGACGGCCTCCGCCAGACGCTCGTCGAAGCGCTGCGGCTCGGGCCGGTCGGCGTACTGCTTCTGCTGTTCCGTCGGCTGTTCGGCCTTCGGGGCGGCCGGGTTGTCCGTCTGGTGCTCAAGATCCCAGCTCTTGTCGCCGACGTGCACCTCTTTGATGCCGGTGGCGTCGTGGATCGCACGCTCGGCCCTGTTGCCTGCGTCGGAGACCTTCTCGGTGACGCCGGCGGCCTTCTCGGAGGCCCATTCGCCGACGTCGACGCCGGTGTGGTGTTCGATGACGCTGTTCGCCAGCGGCGCCGCATTGAGGGCGGCACCGGCCGCCTTGGCGCCCGCTGCCTTCTTGGCGATCCGCTTGACGTTCTTGCTGATCTTCTTGCGGGCGTTCTTGTTCCGCCACAGCGCCTTGGCCTTGATACGCGCCCGCCGCAGCTTTTGCACCGCCCGCATCCGGTCGGCGAGATCCTTGAGCTTGTCCGCCAGCTTCGCGGTGATCCGTACGGCCTTCATCGCGCGGTGCGTGGCCCCCGCGGCGCCGATGAGCGGACCGATCGCGGCGCCGACACCGGCGGTGAGGATCGCGACGATCGCCGCCGTCGCGGCCGCCACCAGCAGCGCCTCGACGATCTCGGTGATCAGCTCGATCATCGTGTTCTCGGCCTCGGTGCACGCCTCGGCGGCCATCTCCAGGAGTTCGGCGACCGTGATCATGTCCTCGGCCTCGGCCTTGAGGGCCTTTTCGAACTCGGTCATGACGCCGCCGAAGGCCTCGGACGCCTCGCCGGTCCATGACCGCTGCAACGTCTTGCGCTCGGCCAGCAGGTCCTCGACGACGCCGTTCATGTCACGGGCCGCGGCCCGCCATTCCCTGGCGGTTTCGATCAGCTTCTCGTTGTCGCCGCTGACCTTCTCCAGATATTCGTCGAGGCCGAGATCCTTGATGGCTCCCCGGATGACGGAGTCGAGCGCACCCGCCAGCGGGTTGCTCCAGTCGACGTCGAACCCGATGCGCTCCAGTGCCTGGCTCACGAGGCCCCTCCGCCGAGGGCGTAGACCTGGTCATCCTCGTTGTTGTCGTACGCCTCGGCCGACAGACGAACCCCGTCGGCGATGGCGCCCAGCGACTCCTTGACGTCGTGGAGGTCGTTCACCGCCTCCTCGGACTGCGTGTCGTAGTCCGACTTGAGGCCGTCGGACTCCGCCAGCTGGCCGAACACACCGCTGGACAGCTTCAGTTTGCCGACCCGGTTCCGGATCTTCTCCACCTGGTCCGCCGCCTGGTCCGCCGCGTCCGCGTAGCGACGTAGAGCCGAGCTCTCTACGTCGTACCCCGTGCCACCCATTCGCCCCGTCCTCCCGTTGACCTGCCGCGTCCCCTGACTCCGCGCCATCTCAAGTCTTTGCGGAAACAGGGTGATTACTTGACCTGCACTGTACCCAGGGGGCGATGAGGCGACCCAGCCGAGTGGTGGGTCGACGGGTGCGCTGAGCACCAGGGTCGAAACCTCGTTCATGGCGAGCCGTTCCGTGCGGAGCGGGCCGTCATCGCCCGCGCGGGCGTGCGCGGTGCCCGCCCGGTGAGGCCCGGTGTGGGCGATGACCTGCTGTTCAAGGGCGCGGAAGTAGCGGGCGTCGAAGGGGAGTTGACCACCGGCGAGTACGCGCCAGTGTTCGACCCGGCGCTCCACTTCGGCCGTCGCACCGTGATCCTCGACCGGGCGGGACCACATGTCCAGGACCTCGGGTGCGATGCCCGGAAGCGCGTCGGCCGGGACCGTGCTGCCGTCGGGGCGGGTGCAGTGGGTGGTGCTGAGGGCCCTGGTGCTGATGAGGGTGGCGCTGAGTAGTCGGTCGGGGTGGTCGGCGAGCACCATCTGGGCGAGCATGCCGCCCCATGACATGCCGACGAGATGCGCCCGGTCGATGCCCAGCCCGTCCAGGGCCGCGATCACGTCCTCGGCGAGATCGGCGATCCGGTACGGCTGCTCGTCGAACGCCCAGGTGGAGCGGCCGGTGTCGCGGTGGTCGCAGCGGATGACCCGGTGCCGCGCGGCCGGCGCGTCGACCAGCGGCTCCGGCCGGCCGGCACCGGTCGCCTGGGCGCCCATGATCAGCAGTAGCGGGGGCGCATCGGCGGCGCCGCGCTGCTCGGTCCACAGGCGGACGCCGGGGGCGGCGTCGACGAACTGCTGCATGCGGCGGTCCTGCAGGGGGTGTGGGCGAGGGCGGCATATCGCCGCGCGCCTGCGTAACGGTACGTATCGTCTCGCTATGGCGCGAACGCGTCAAAGAGCGAGGTGCGGAAAGCGAAGATCGTAAACTTACTTTGCAGTAAAGGGGCGGGATGGAGGGACATTCAGGGTGGGAGCTGTGAAGAGCAAACGGGTGCCGCGCGCCGTCCGGGAACGGGAGATGCTCGACGCCGCGGTGCTGACGTTCGCGCGGCGTGGATACCGTGCGGCCTCGATGGACGAGATCGCCGAACTGGCCGGCGTCTCCAAGCCGTTGGTCTATCTCTACCTGAACTCGAAGGAAGACCTGTTCAACACGGTGATCCGGCGGGAGTCGAAGGCGCTGAGGGCGGCCGTGACGGCGGCCGCCGAGCCGGGGGCGGCGCCCGACCGGCAGCTGTGGAGCGGCCTCCAGGGCTTCTTCGCGCACACCGCCGAGCACCCGTACGGCTGGGCCGTACTCCACCAGCAGGCGCGGACGCACGGTGAGCCGTTCGCGCGCGAAGTGGCGGCGCTCCGGGGGGAGATCGTCGAGTGCGTCACGGAATTGCTCGGTGCAGCCGCAAAGGAAGCGGGCTGCGTCGGCGAGCTGGCCGAACAGGAGATCGCCGGGCTCGCGCACGCGCTGGTCGGCGCGGCCGAGTCGCTCGCCGAGTGGGCCAACGTCCGTACGGGCGACGGGGTTTCAGGTGGCCCGGGGCACCCGTCGGCCAAGAACACGGCGGCCACGATGATGAACTTCGCCTGGACGGGCCTCGGCCGGGTGATGGGCGGCGAACGGTGGACGCCGAGCGGTCTCGCCGACCGGGAGAGCCCATCTCACGCGGGGCGTTGACGCCCGCCTGTCCCCACGGCTGCCGCCCTGCCTCCGGTCCTTCCGGGGGTGGGGCGGCAGCCGTTTGGGCGGCGATGCACGTTCTCCGGCCCCTACGGGGCCCGGCCGCAATTGCCGGAACGAAGGTGGTGCACGGGCATTGGCCAACTCCCGGTCCTCGCGTAAATTTACGCCGAAGTAAGGTTACTGTCGGGTCAGGAGCTGGGGGCGAGGATGAGTGCCAGGTGTTCCCCTGCCGCGCGCGAGGCGGTCGTCGCCGGTCGCGGACGCCGACGACGTGACGGTGCAACTCGCCCTGCGCGCAATGGTGTTGGGGCCCGGCGGGGCCGACGTCGCGATGGCTTGCGGTAGTTCGGGGGCGTGGGTGCGCGAGGCGCGGTCGGTGTCTGCGGGTGCGTGGTGGCTGGGCGCGCAGTTCCCCGCGCCCCTTGGGGGTGCGATCTGGTCGCCCTATCGGGATTCGCTGCCGGGCGCTGGGGGCTTACCGGGCGTGCCCTCCGACCGGCCGACCGCGAGCCGCAGGCAAACGGCGCCCCGCCACCGGCAACCCCGCAGGGCCCAGCTCACGGTCACCCACCGCCCGTAGGCGAACGGCCCATCCACCGGCGCCCCGCAGGCCCCAGCCCACGGCCACCCACGCCGCGGAGGCAAACGGCGCCCCGCCACCGGCAACCCCGCACAGGAACCCGAGGAGCCACTCGTGCCCCACCAGGAAAGTGCACCCACCACCGGACCCTTCACCACCTCCGCCTCCCTCGCCAACGCCACTCCCACCGCGACCGCCACCCCCACCCTCACCGCGCCCCAGAAAACCGTGCTCGACGGCACGGTCCGCGCGGTCTACGTCCCCCCGCTGGCCCGGTCCGTGCGCAGTGGCTCGCTCGGTGACATTCCCTTCATCAACGCCCAGGAGGCGCCCGGCGACCTCGTGCTCGCCCGTAAACAGCCCAGCGGTATCTGGCGCGACATCACGGCCGCGGAGTTCGCCGCCGAGGTGCGCGCCGTTGCCAAGGGCCTGATCGCCTCCGGCCTCCGCCCCGGCGACCGGCTCGCGATCATGGCCCGTACGAACTACGAGTGGACCCTCGTCGACTTCGCCGCCTGGGCGGCCGGTCTGGTCACCGTCCCGCTCTACCCCACGTCCTCCGCCCACCAGGCGCAGTGGATCCTGCACGACTCCGGCGCCCGCGCCTGTGTCGTGGAGGGCGTCGACGAAACGCGGCTGATCAGCGGCATCCGCGCCGAACTCCCCGTCCTCGACCACCTCTGGCAGTTCAACACCGGTGCCGTCTCCCAACTCGTCGCGGCGGGCCGCGAGGTGCCGGACGAGGCGGTCGACCAGTGCCGCGCCGCCACCGGCCCGTACGCCCTCGCCACCCTCATCTACACCTCCGGCACCACCGGCCGCCCCAAGGGCTGCGCCCTCACCCACGCCAACTTCTTCGCCGAGGCCGACAACGCCGTCGAACTGCTGCACCCGGTCTTCAAGTCGGTCAGCGAGGAGCCCGCCGCCACCCTCCTCTTCCTCCCGCTCTCCCACGTCTTCGGCCGGATGGTCGCCGTCGGCTGCCTGCGCGCCCGGGTCCGCCTCGGTCACGCCCCCAGCATCCGGACCGACGACCTGCTCGCCGACCTGTCCGGCTTCCGTCCGACGTTCCTGCTGGCCATCCCGTACGTCCTGGAGAAGGTCTTCAACACCGCACGGGCCACCGCGGAGAAGATGGGCCGCGCCGCCTCCTTCGACCGCGCGGTCCGCGTCGCGCGCTCCTACGGTGAGGCCGTCGAGGCGCGGGAGCACGGGACGGGCCAGGGCCCCGGCGTCACCCTCAAAGGCGCCCGCAAGCTCTACGACCCGCTGGTCTACCGCCGTATCCGCGCCGCCCTGGGCGGCAAGGTCCGCCATGTCCTCTGCGGCGGTTCACCCCTCGGCCGCCGCCTCGCCGCGTTCTACACCGGCGCCGGCATCGAGATCTTCGAGGGCTACGGCCTGACGGAGACGACCGCCGCCACCACCGTCACCCCGCCCCTCCGGCCCCGTATCGGCACGGTCGGCTGGCCGCTCCCCGGCACCGCCGTACGCATCGCCGACGACGGGGAGATCCTGGTCCACGGCGACCACGTCTTCTCCGGCTACTGGGACGCGACCCTCGGCGCGGCCCGCCCGGTCACCGACCAGGGCTGGCTGGCTACCGGTGACCTCGGAGCCCTCGACCCGGACGGTTACCTCACCATCACCGGCCGCAAGAAGGAGATCATCGTGACGACGGGCGGCAAGAACGTCGCCCCGGCGCCTCTGGAGGACCGCCTCCGCTCGCACCCCCTCGTCGGCCAGTGCATGGTCATCGGCGACAACCGCCCCTACATCACCGCCCTGCTCACGCTGGAACCGGACGGCCTCGCGCACTGGCGCCAGATGAACAAGAAACAGGACCTCACGCCCGGGCAACTGGTCCGCGACGAACGCCTGTTGGCCGACCTGCAGCGCGCCGTCGACGACGCGAACGCACTGGTCTCCCGCGCGGAGTCCATCCGCCGCTTCGCCGTCCTCCCGGTGGACTTCACCGCGGAGACCGGGCACCTCACCCCGTCCCTCAAACTCCGCCGTGCCGTGGTTGCCCGGGATTTCGCCAAAGACATAGCGGGCCTTTACGAAAGCAGATGACCCCCGCTCTGGAGCAAAAGCCTCCGGCGCGTCAAAATGGAACCCCGTGTCACCTCTGTGGGGGAGGTGGCACGGGGTCTGACGTGCGTTGTCGTGGCGTTTTACGACCAGCCGACCTCGCACCAGACGGTTTTCCGGCCATCCTCTTGCCGCACACCCCACCGCAGCGAGACGGCATCCAGCAGCGCCAGGCCCCGACCGCGCTCGTCGTCGCCGCCCGCCCGCAGCAGCACCGGCAGCGCCCGCGCGCCGTGGTCGGTGACCTCCACCCGGGTACGGCCGCCTGCCCTGCGGCTGATGCGGCTCGGAAGACGTGCTCACCGCGCGGTCGCCCTACGGAGCGCCTCGGCCAGCTTGCGGGCGGTGGCCGTATTTACCGAAATGGCCAGCAGATCCCTTGACTTGAGTGCCGCATGTTGGCGGAAGAGCAGCTACAGCAATGGTGACGGTGGCGAATGCCTGGAGGTTGCCGATGGCTTCCCCGGCCTCGTCGTCGCCGCCCGGGACTCCAAGGTGCCCGAAGGCTCGGCCCTTATCGTCCGCGCCGGTGCCTGGAGCCGTTTCGTCACGGCGGTCAAAGCCGACTCGCTCGGCGCCTGAGAGCGCGCCCGCAACATCCCCTTGCCTCACCCGCACGGGCTCTCACTGCGGGGGCAGGGCCACAGCCGTCTGCATCTCACACGAATTGCACCAGAACGCCCACCCGTTGGCGTCCACGGACCGCGACCCGCACGCGAGGCACGGGTCGCCCACAAAGCTGGCGGCCACCCACGCGCCGGCCGTCGCCGCCCGCCGCCCCGCGGTCGTGCACTCATCCGCGTAGCAGGGGATGCACAACCCGCCCTGCTGGCCGGGCAGTTTCATCGACCGTATCCCGCAGGTCGCACACGGAAGTCGGCCGACGTACTGCGCGTCCAGGCCGACCGGCTTGCCGTTCCTCTCGAAGGCCGCCATGCCTGCCCCCGCCTCCTCTACGCCAGGACGGTTCCGGTGCCGCCGCACCCGGAACACTGCGTGGTGACTGCATCGCCCATCGGCGTCTCCCACTCCACGGTGCCTTGGCCCCCACAATCTGGGCAGGGCTTCTGCGGGGGCATGTCCTCGCCCATCTTGCCCAAGATAGGCCGCGCCATGTTGTCATGTGAGCACTTTCCGTGATCACATCGTCATCAGCGCCCCAGCAGGAGGGGATGCTCATGGCGGAGCCCGCTGCACCTCCAGTCCCGCTACCTCGGCGGCGCTGTTCAGAGGCTAATCAGGATTCTTGGTCTTGAAGCAAGCGGATTCGACCGTGACCTCGATCAGCGAGGGATCTTTCCCGTATTTCCGCTCGTCATGCAACCTGATATCAACGGAGATTTCTCCATCCTTGGAGTTCGCAACAATCTGCGGGGCTTTTGATGGGCTGCCATCAAAACCATCCTTGACGATCTTCCACCCTTTCCGGGGGAGCCCTTTTCGCAGTCGATCAATGGCTTGTTCCATTTCGTCGACCGGGACGTCGTACAGGCTCCATGGGTGGTGAGCCCTGTACGCGCCTCCTGAGTACCCCGCGCACGGCATGGTGAACGGCCCCGGCTCTGTCGCCTTCCCCTTCAAATCGAGAAGGTCAAGGATCTCTCTGGAAGTATTCTTGGCGCTCTCTTTGATTTCCTTGCCATCTCGCGCCTTTAGATTACCTTCGTCCATTTGTGAACATCCTGCCACCAGCGCACACGCCAAGAGCGTTTGGATTGTTCGGGAACCCGTCTGTCCATGCCCCCTGTGCAGCCCTCCGGTGAGGCCGCCCACGTGATTCTGCAAGGCGATCGATTCTCCGCTCTGGCGGCAAGTTTCACTGAATGGGGTGCGGGGATCTTAGGACTTTTCGGTGAAGCATCTGGAGTATAGGGTAATTTCCAGTAGTGGGGTGTGACCGTCGAGCCCCTTCAGCCAGGTGACTTCAAGCTGGGTGTGTGTCTTCAGGTGGACGGCCATCATCTCCAGATTTCGATTCCGGCTGGAGTCCTTTCCGTACTTCACCACTTTCCAGCCCTCCTCCGGGAGTGCTCTGTGTAGGTTGGTCATCCCTTTCTCCAGAGCATCGTTCCCTACGCCGTAGAAAGACCAAGGGTGGCGGACGCTCTGGTGCGTGCGCGAGGTGTCGTGGGGTACGTCGCATGGCGCGGCAGCGGGGCCGGGTTCGGTCGATTTCCCCTTGGTGTTCAGCATTTCGAGGACTCGACTCGAAAGCGTTCCTACCTCGCGCACCACCTGTTGAGTGTCGCGCTCCTCAGGCTCGTATTCGAGGCCGCTGGCATCACTTTTCACCGCAGAACACCCAACCGTCAGCATCAGAGAGCCAAGATAAATGGGGATTGCCCTGAATGTCTTGTCTTTCATTCTAGTCATTAATGTGCCATTTCCTTAAGGGTGAGGTAGTCCTCAAGGGTGACGTCGCCGTATCTACCCGTTATGACTCTGGCTTGGTTCTTCAAGCTAAGCGACGCGGCGCTGGCTTTCGTGTCCCAGAACGAGCCGTGACTTTCCGCGTCGCTCTTCATGATGTTCCCGCCGAACGCTGGATCCGTGGGAATGAGTCCGCCGCCGCCTAGGCCCATGGCTCTGCCGCCTTCTGTGACGAAGTTGTCCGAGCCGCCGCCTTCCATCGCCCACATGTGTTGAGGGTCAATACCGAGGTCTGCGGCGTGTTTTGCTTGCATGCCGGGACTGCCTGCGACCATGACGTCATCCGCGGGGAAGGGGGTCTGGTCCCGGACGAACGTCTTGGCCGTGTCGCCGATCAAGGTGCTGCCGTAACTATGGCCGAGGACGGTGGTGTGACCTGTGTCGCCGGTCGCGTAAGTGTGGGCCGCTCGGTTGCCCTCGAGGTACTGGTGCAGTCGCGGTGCGCCCCGTTCTGCGTAGGTGTCGGACGGAGCATCGGTCAGCACGTTGTCCGGCGCGTCGTAATCGAACCAGGTGATGCTGGAGACCTTTTGCCCCGGAGCGAGACGTCCGCTCTCACGCCAAAGCCTTTCGCTGCGCTTGAGATCCGAAGGCGTGTCGCCATCGTCCTCCCCAATTGTCGAAAGGTCTGTCTTAGTTCCGGGGATGTATATGGCGGTGTGATCTGCCGTATCCGGGTTTCCGTTGGCCAGAATAACTCTTCCGTTACCCTCGCCGTCAGGGTCAAAGCCCAGTAGGTATGCCTCGGGGAGGCCACCCTGGCCGGTTCGATCGAACCGGCCCTGAATCGCCTGCATCCCTTTGAGCTTCCCCTCCAGACGCTCCTTCTTGTCGCGCCAGTCCAGCCACTTCTGGCTGTATTTCATGTCACCGCGGGCCCCGACGCTCTCGAACTCGGGTGGCTCCGACTTGTTGAGCGCAGCCAGTCTCATCTCGTACTGGCCACGTGTTTCCGCGAGGACAGTCCGGTTGGCCTCGTCGCGGGCATCGGCGGGGAGGCCGTTCATCGCCCCGATGCTCGCGGGGTGCATCGAGATATAGGCGTCCCGCTCATCGGCGGACAGGTGCTTCCACCACTCAGCGTTGTCTTCCGGGGCGCCGTGCTTGGGCGGGGCCTTGATCGCGTCCAGATAGCGCTCGGCGCCGTCGCTCACACCACCTGTGTCCTTCTTGGCGTCGACCCAGTCCGCAGCGGAGACCGTCAGATCGTCGTCAGCCTTGAGGCTGCGCAGTTTGGGAGCCCACTTCTCGTCGGCCGCCGTGGCTTCCTCAAGAGCTGCGGTGATGCGGTCGGCGTAGGCCTGTGCCCGCGCGAAGTGGGGATTGGGGTCGAAGTTGGCCGCCTGCCGGTTGAGTGCCTTAGCTGTCTCGTCCGTGACGCCGTTCGCCGTGCCACCCGGCGGGGTCTTGCCCCGGTACTCATCACCCGCTGCCGGGTAAGTGACCGACCCGTCCTTCTCCACGGTGAATTTCTCGCCCTCCGCGTCCGCCACCGCCGCATCGAGCTTCTTCTTGGCGGTCTGCAGGTCGGCGGCAAGAGCGGTGAGCGCGGTGCTGATGACGCCGCACTCCACCTGGGTGTAATGGAAGTCCTTCGCCAGCGCGCGAAGTTGGGTGAGAGCGGCCTCGGCTGCCTCGCCGGAGAGTGAATTCTGTAACTTGACGTTGATGCGCTGCTCAAGCGCATCCTTGGCGGAGCCCGCCATATGGCCGGCGGCACGGTAACCGTCCGCGGCATCCTCGAACTCGGACGTCTTGAGGTTCTTGAGCGTCGAGTAGTCCATGGCTCAGGTCACTTCCCCTGCTGCCGAGCGCCGACCGCGGGGGTGTCCTTGTACTGGTGGGAGAGCTTGCTGAACGAGCCCTTGACGGCTGCGTCGTTCCCGTACAGCTCGCCGCCCGCCTTCTCCATCCGAGCCTGGACTGCGCCGCACCGACCGCTCAGGGCCTCCAAGTACCGCTTCCAGGAGCGGTGGACATCCTGCTGTGCCGCAGCGCTCTGCACGCCACTGCCGCCGGTGCCCAGACCCTGCTGCCCCTCTTCCAGCTTCGTCAGGGCCTTCTTGATGTCTCCACGTAACGACTGGACATCGCGCCCCACCGTGGTCCACGCGGACCTCTTGGACTTTAAGCCGCCCGAGCTGTCGCCCGAACCGCCTTGCCAACTACCCCCGCCGGCGCTCGCGAGCTGTAATCCGCGCCCTTCGGCGGCCTCCCGCTTGAGCGCGGCCCATTCGTCGTCCCAAGACACAGCGTCCCCCGTCATCATCGTCGGCTATACGGCTGGAAATCCTACGGCGATGGACCACGCGGGACCTGGGTACGGCTACTTATGTGCCATGAGGTCGCGCCGGATGAGCGCTACGGCCGCGCTGACCATCTACGCCCGAGGAGACTTCTCTGTGCCGGCCCTCGAACTCTCGCAATGCTGTTGGGGTGGGCGTACATCCGCTGCACACCCACCCCAAGCCACATCGTCAGTCTGTTACTACTGGAAGAACCCAGCAGCCCGCCGGTCCGTCGCCCGGTAGTCCGCACTGCCCGAACGGATCTTGGCTGCGACCTCGTGCAGAGTGCTCTGGATGTGGCCGGCACGGGCGTTCCACTGCCGTTCCGCAGCCTGGAAGGCCTGCTGGGCCTCGCCTTCCCAGGAGTTGGAGACGCGCTTGACCGCGCCCCAGATCTTGTCGAGCTCGGCCTGAAGTTCCTTGGCGGAACGCTCGATGTCGGCGGCAGTCTGCTCCACCGCACCGTATGTCACCCGAAGGTTCTCGTCGCCGGCCATGTCTCCCCCACTGTTGTGGCTGATTGGTGGACTTCACTGCGCCTGGGAACGTGAGCCCAGGCGCGCGGTCAGTAGTTGCTGATGCCGCTGGCGGAGCCGGTGTTGAGCCGGCCCCCGGCCGCTCCGCCATTGACGTCGATGCTCCGGAAGCTGGAGAGCACCTCGGAGTCGTTGGACTGGCTGGTGGTGCCGGTCCGGGCGATGGCGTCATTGATGCCGTCGAGCATGCGGCGCAGCGCGGCGTGGTCCTCATTGAGGGCGTTCTGGGCCTGCTTGAAGGCACTTGCGCCCTGGCCGGTCCATGCCGACTCGACCGCGGAAATGGCGTTGATCAGCGTCCGCAGCTGGGATGCCATCGCCTGGC
The DNA here is from genome assembly GCF_042746015.1 of Streptomyces sp. NPDC058773. Classification (NCBI taxonomy): domain Bacteria; kingdom Bacillati; phylum Actinomycetota; class Actinomycetes; order Kitasatosporales; family Streptomycetaceae; genus Streptomyces; species Streptomyces sp. NPDC058773. The sequence goes on along the minus strand of NZ_JBHYPE010000005.1, from coordinate 179,692 downwards.
TTCCGCTCTGGATCTCGCTCTTGAGCTTTTCGATCTCCGCATAGGTGAGTGCGGTATTCCCTGCCATGATCCACCTTCCCCCTGAGTGGGTTTACAGAGCTGAGCGAGCTGAGCGTGAGGTCTTGGTGCTCAGCCCGGGTTGTCGGCCGCATCTCTTGAGATGCGGCTTTCTGCGCTGGTTGCCCGTGGTGCGAGCAGCCAGAGTCTGGGTCGTTGCGCTGTCGTCGCCCGGTGTCAGGGCGTCTTGCGCCGCCGAACGATGATCAGGCCGCCGGCGGCCAGAGCCGTGACGGCTGCGGTCAGTCCGGCGGTGACGGGCCAGGACGATGAGTCATCCGGTTCGCCGCCCGGCTCGGGGGCGGTAGCGGCTGCCTTGTTGTCCGTCTTCGGCCGCGGAGCCTTGGTCGGCGCGGCGGTCCCGCGGGCCGCAGGCAGTGGACTGACGTCGGCGGGGCCGGGATCGCCCTCCTTGTCCAGCAGCACCTTCCGGGGGCGGACGATCCCGTAGCCGAGGTACTTGCTGGGGACCTTGCCGTCCTTCGGCTTGCCGGCGGTTTCCATCATCACCCGGAGGACCTGGTTGTTCGTCCAGGTGGGGTGGGCGGACCAGATCAGGGCGGCGGAGGCGGAGGCGAGGGCGGTGGCGTCGCTGGTGCCCTCTTCCGTGCAGCCCAGGAGCTTCTTCGTGCAGCGAGTGGGAATTCCGACTCCGGGCGCGGCCAGGGCCACCTGCGGCCCGTGGGTGGAGAAGTTGGCTACTTTCAGCGACCTGTCGACAGCGCTGACTCCGACAACTCCCGGAAGGCCGGCGGGATAGCGAGGAAGATTGCCCTTTGCGCCGTCGTTTCCCGTACCAGCGAAGATCAAGCTCCCCTTCTTGTGCGCGTAGTCGACTGCCGGCTGCAGTGCTGCCTCGGTTTCGGCCGTGGCCGTCCCGGCTTGAGAGATGTTGATGACCTTCGCGCCCTGATCCGCCGCATAGCGAATGGATTTCGCCATGTTGGAGGACCAGTCCCCGCTGACGCTCCTGATGGGGAGGATCTTTGCTCCCGGTGCGAGCCCCCAGGTTCCGCTTCCGCTGCTCCTGCCGGCGATGATCATTGCCATGCTGGTGCCATGACCCTCGTCGTCGTGGTTTGCGCCGCGTCCTTGCCCCGAGAAGTCCTTGCCGGGGCGTAATTGGCCGCGAAGCTCAGGGACCGAGTCGTCGACGCCACTGTCGATCACAGCCACGGAAACGCCTTCTCCGGTGCTGGTCTGCCACATGCGCTCCGCCTGCATCGCGTCCAGGTACCACTGACGCGACCTCTTGTCGGCAGCGGAGGCCGTGGGGGCGAGCAAGCCCACGCTCAGTGTGGTGAGGCAGGCGAGTGCCGCTAATAACGCTCGGCTCTTCCTCTGCACGTGATGTGCCGCACGATTCACAGTGCGGTCCCTCCTCCTCCGTTGCGCGACCGGGCCAGGCCTATTCGATCACCGGCGGCACCGCTGGCGGGTGCTGTGCCGTCCATGTCTCGTCGTCTTCCCTGAGGTAGGCCGGTCGCTGACCGGAGGCGCCATTCCTGCGTTGCGAAGAAGGCCCTGTCATGGGCAGCACGTTGCTGGACGGGGTGCCGGTTCGGGTCAGACCCGAGCCGCCCGGCGTGAAGTCGCTCGTCCGGCCGCGTGACGTCGGGGTTCGTCCGACCGTCCGTCCTGGCTCGGGCTCCGAGCTGCGGCCTGCAGTCGCCGGCACTCCGGGAGACGTCCCTGACTGGCTCCCGCCGTAGCTGCGGGCCGGTGTTCCGGAGGGCTGCTCATTGCCTGCCACCGGTGCGCCGGACCTGGGGCCCACGCTGCCGCCGGGCTCGTAGGCCAGGCGGCGCCCCGGGACGCCACGCACGTCCTGTCTGATGCTGTTGCCGGCGTTTCCTGGAATGCCGTGCCCCGTGAGGCCACGGGCCGAACCTTGTTGCTCGCCCATGACCGGTCCGCGTGGCCTGTCCATGGCTTCTCCTCGAGGAGGGACAAGGCGCTGACCGACGCTTCCCCTGTCTCCCCGTGTCCTGCCACCCGCAGCGGCAGGAAGTTCCGCTCCGGATCTGCCAGGCCTAGGTCCGAGCACGCCGTGTTCCTCGCCCATGACGGTCCCCCCTGGCAACCGCGGTTGACCGGTGGACACACGGCCGCGCTGAGCGGTGCCACCGACGATGCCGTCTCCGGTGGCCCTGCCGCGCTCTCCCGGCGCCGCGCCTCGGCGGCCGGTCGATGGCTGGGTGCTGCGTGCTGCTTCTCCGCTTTCCCCGGGGGCCTTCGTCTTCCCGGGGAACGTTGTGGAGCCGGGCGGGACCGCAGGTGGGCCGTCGGGCCCCTGGGGCTGATGAGGGACGGTGCTCGAGTGGGACGGCGCTTCTGCGGGCGGGGTCACGGGTGCGGTGGAATCGACGGACGTACCCACGTGCCGGTCGTACTGTAGATCTCCGTCCGACGACCGGGGCACCGTTCCGTGTGGCTGCGCGCCCTTGCCGCCCGCTGAGGACGTGACGCCCGTGTTGCCCGGTGCGTTCACAGTTCCAGCGTTCGCGGCCCGGTCCAGGACAAACGTGTTGCCGATGCGCTCATCGCCTGGCGGAGGCTCCGGCACAAACCCCGAAGCCGGCCTGAAGTTGGGCTCCTCCTGCTTTGCGATCTTTTCCTGGGCCGTCCGGTAGTAAGACGCCAGGCGGTTCATCTCGGATACGGCTTCGTCGCGTTCCGGGTTTTTGCGGAGGGCGTCAAAGGCGCTTACCTTTCCGCTGTCCACTTCTACGTAATTCTTCGGCTCGGGAGGCCGCGGCATCAGTTTGGCCTGGCCCAGGGCTCCCGCGGCATCGACCATGGCCTCGCCGGTGCTTTTGGCGTAATGGCCGAGTTTGCGGCTCTCCACGGCGGTTGCCCGGGTCCAGTCCTCGAAAGCCTGGGCGCCCTCGCCCTTCCAGTGGACCTGGACCTCTTTGACGTAGGCCTCGAGGTCATGGGTGATTCGGGAGATCTCTTTGCCCGCGTCGACCAGGGCCGTTCCCATGAGACCGAGCTGCATGTGGTCGCCGTCGGCCACCATGGAGTAGAGGGCCTGATGGGACATGCCCTCGAAGTTGGTGCAGCCCGAAACGCCTAAGCCGTCGGTGTTTCCTGCCATTTTCGTTCCCCCTTGCCTCAGATGCCGTCGGAGCCCGCGGACTGGCCGTCGCCCATCTCCGGACCGGTGGTGTCGGCAGGTTGGTGCTTCGGCTGTGGTGCCTTGTAGAAGCCTTGGGTACGACGCTGGATCGCGGCCAGGCGGTTCCGCACGTCCGCATCCACCCCTGCGTAGTCCCGTCCGATGAACTCGGTTCCGAGGCTCAGCGTTTCGATCTGGTCGCCGAACACTTTGGAGAATGTCTCGAGTTGGGACAACACCTTTTCATAGGTGTCCGCAAGGCCCTGTGCCTCGGCGAATCCCTGGCCGAATGACGAGGGTGCGATCTTGCGATGGCCGAGTGCACGGTGATCCGCATTCGATCCCTTGAGCTGATCCAATAGAGCGTCCACGCGCTGTTTCAACTTCTTCAGCACCTCGGGATCGACTTCCAGCGATCCGCCTCCGGCGCCGGACCCGGTCGCGTTCACCCGCATGCCGGTGTTCTCGTCAGCCCCCACAGTGACCCCCCCCGTAAGTCTGAAACTTCAGTAGTCACTCTAGTCACCACCTCTGACAACGACCGGTGGTGTGAGCCGGTACCGTTCAGAATTCGCCAAGGGCGGGCGCCCCCGCCGGGAGCCGGAGGTAAAGGTAGTGGCCGTCGGGTTCGCGGTCATCCGGCTTTATTCCGGGGAAATCTGAGTACGGCTACTCATTGACTCGTCCGGCAATGGTCGCAGTCGCCGTCGCAGGCGCGGCCGTGCGGCGACGTATGTCCCGCCGGATGACCGCCACCCCCGCGATGACGGCCACTGCAACGCCGCCTGCCCCCAGTCCGTATGTCGCATATCGCTCCATGCGTTTCTGCGGAGTCTCACCCTCCGCCAGGGCGACCGGGTCCGGGGGAGTGGCCCGGGGCGGTCCGTCGTCCGCCGTCGCGTGGTCGATGGCGTGGTCGTCGTCGGTCAGGGCGCGCACCGGGTCGGCGACGCCCCATCCCACGAAGCTGTCCCGGCCGTTGACGGAGCGCTCGGCGGTCTGCTCGATCTGGGCGACGATCTGGTGTTCCTTCCAGTCGCGGTGTTTGGCGCGGAGGAGTGCGGCGATGCCGGCGACGTAAGGGGCCGAGAAACTGGTGCCGTTGTCGACGCACTGGCCGCCCTTGGGGACGGTGGAGACCATGTCCACGCCGGGAGCGGCGACGCCGATGAAGTCGCCGCTCTGGGAGAAGGCGGCGCGCTCGTTGTTGCGGTCGGAGGAGGCGACGGCCAGTACGCCCTCGTACGCGGCCGGATAGGTCTTCTTGAGGCGGCCGTCGAAGCCGTCGTTGCCCGCGGAGGCGATGACCACGACGTCCTGCCGGCGCGCGTTGCGGATGGCCTGGGCGAGCCGGGAGTCCGCCGGGACGGGCTCCGCCGTGTCCTGGGAGATGTTGATGATGTCGGCGTGTGCGGCCACGGCCTTGTCGATGGCCGCGGTCAGGGTGCCGACGTTTCCACTGCCCTTCTCGTCGTTCTGGCGGAGGGGGATGATGGTCGCCTCGGGTGCCAGTCCGACGAAGCCGGTGCCGCGGCGTGGCCGGGCCGCGATGATGCCCGCGACCTTGGTGCCGTGGCCCACCGGGTCGTAGGTGCCGTTCTTCGGGGCCTTGGGATCCGCTCCGTCGTCCTTGCCGAGGAAATCCCAGCCGTGTTCGGTCTCGACGGCGTCGGCGAGCTGCGGATTCGCGGTGTCGACCCCCGTGTCGATCACCGCGACGCGGACCGGACGGCCTTGGGCGTCACGGCCTTTGGTGTCCTGCCACAGGCGGTCGAAGACGATCCGCTGCAGGGCCCAGGGCCGCTCCTTGATCTGCTGCTTCATGGGAAAGGTGCACGCACCGTCCCCTTCCGGTACCGGCGGGACGTCCTCTCCCGCCGCGAAGGCGGAGGACGCCGTGGCCACCACGAGCAGCGCCGCCAGGGCGCCCGCCGCGGTCCGTTTCCTCCTCATGCTGTCACTCCGTTCCTACGAACCCTGCGGCTGCCGCGCGGCGTTGGTGTCCAGCCGGGGGCCCATCGGCAGGAACTGCGACCAGTTCGCGGGGACGCGCACCGGCGTGACGTCCTTGTAGCCGAGCAGCGTCCGTGCCCGGTCGGTCTCCTTCGTCCCCTGCTTCCCACCGGTGCCCTGGGCGTCCGGGCCGTTGCCGGAGGGCTTCGCGCTGCTGTCGTTGTTCGTCTGGACCACGTACCGCAGACCGGAGTCCGTCACCAGGAAGCGCGCTCCCGTGGACACGTCCCCGGCTTGGATCTGCTGGTAGAACATGCCGGTTCCGGGCGTCACATACGCGCTGGTCCCGCCGTTCACGACCTGCTGGGGGTAGTCCGGCCCGGCCCAGGTGCTGAGTTCGGTGCGTCCGGTGGCGGAGACCTTGCGCAGCACACTGCAGACCGTGTTCCGGCGGTGCGGAGCCGCGGTGGTGTTGGCCTGCTTGGCGACCGCCCGCGGCCACTTCTTCTGCGTGAACAGGTTCCCGCTCTCCGGGGTGAAGGACTGGGCGTCCACGTCCGTGGGCTCGTTGCGCTGCTTCAGCCGGCCGGTCTGCGGGGAGAAGAGCAGCAGCCGGGCGACGAAGTCCGACACCGGCCGGACCTCGCCGGGCAGCACGACGTACTGCTGTGCCCCGGCGCCCGTCGTGGCGCGGAGCACCCTGCCGACCTGGTCCTCGTGAGCGTCCAGGCCCGGGACGCCGGCCCGTCGGCCGACGGACGGCGGAAGGGCGGGAAAGCCGATCGGCGTGCCGTCATGAAAGGTGGCCAGCCACTCCTCGGTGACCGGCTGCGGCGGCCGGTTCCCCACCAGCGCGCGCAGCAGCAGTTCGGGGCTCGCGCCGCCGTCGATGAGGTACTTGGTGCCCCGGCCGTCGACGAGATAGCGGCGGCCGTGGGCGCCGGTCTCCCGGACGTAGAGCATCCGGCCGCCCCGCAGCCGGTTCGGTCCTTCCACCTTGTGCGCGTCGCGGTCGGCGAAGAGGAAGGTGGCCTTCTGTACGGTCCTGCCGTTGCTGCCCGGCTGCTCGCACACCGCCCAGCGTTTGCTCTTCTGCGCTTCCCGGGCCTCCGGGATGCGGTCCGGGGCGTACGGGATGCCCAGCGTCGGCCCGTGCGGGATCTTCCCGCTGTCCAGCTCGTGCTCGTCGACCTTGAGGACATCGACCTGTTCGGTCTTCAGCAGCAGCCGGGCGGAGGCCATGTTGAGGACGGGGTGCAGTTGCCGCTTTCCGTCCGTGGTGAGCACGACGTACAGCGTGGCCGACTGGCTGCCGAGGAGCACATGCTCGCCCGGAGTGTCCCAGCCCTTGGGAGCCTTGGGGCGGAACATGCCCCAGGCGCCGAAGCCCGCGAGCACGAGTGCCGCGATGACCAGGCCGGGGAGCACGGCCCGTAAGGGGTTCGGGGCCCCTTCGTCCGTACGGTCCGGGGAGGGCTGCAGAAAGGCGGCCACGAGTCGCTTCTTGGCGAAGGTGTAGCCGTTGAGCTCGTCCCGCCGTGATGCCATGGTGCTGTCTTCCCCCTGAGACCGTTGCCCGAGTGCGCGGTCGTGTTTCTGCCGGGCCCGACCGCTCTTGCCGTTGTCTCCGCCTCACCCACTGGTCATGCTGCGGGCCCGGCCGTACAGGTCCAGGACCGCCAGGCACAGCGGCAGCAGGGTCAGCAGGAGCAGACCGTCGGCGAGGTCGAGGGCGCGTCCCCAGAACGGGGTGAGCCCCCGCTCCGGTACGGTCAGCGCGACCAGGGTCAGCAGCGCCACGCCGCCCGCGAGGGAGAGCGCCAGCCAGACGGTGCGGATGTCCAGCTGCGCACGGTCGCCCGCGAGGAAGTCGGTGAGCGCCCCGGCGGGCGGGCTGACGGCCATGCCCAGGACGAGCAGCGCCAGCGCGCCGAACCCCGCGACGATCGCGCAGGCCACCTGTGTGGTGTAGCGGAAGAGCCGGGCGCGCAGCAGCGTGGCGAGACCCGCGGCGAGGGCGAGCAGTCGTCCCCACGCTGATTCCGACAGACCGAGGACGCCCGCGGCGCCGATGACGACGGCGCAGCAGCCGCCCAGCAGACCGAGCAGCAGCTCATGGCCGCGACGCGCCTGGGCGGCGATGTCCGCAGGCTCCACGGGAGTGACGGGACCGGCGTCGGCGGGGTACGTGCCGGCCTCGGCACCGTCCTCGCGTTCGGCCAGGCTGCGGGGCGTGACGTAGCCGACCGGCAGTCTGGCCAGCCGGGTGGAGAGACCGGGCAGAAAGGCCATCAGTCCGATCGCCACCGGCACGCAGACCGCGGCGGCCTGGGTGGCGGAGGCTTCGGTGACGAGGGCGAGGAAGGCCGAGAGGGTGCCGGCGGCCGCCAGGAACGTGGCGGCGATGAACGGGGCGTCGCCCTGCGGCGACAGCGCGACCAGTGCCACGGAGACGACGAGCACGGCGATACAGCCCAGCAGGAACTGCAGCCGTCCGGCGCCTTGGCCGCTGTCCGGGCCGGTGATCCCCGATCCCGCGGTCCACACGACCGGTAACGCCCCCAGTCCCAGCGCGACGGCGGACGGCTGGTCCCGGTAGACGCGTGCCCGTACGCCCGCGAAAGCGGCCACCAGCAGTCCGGCGGTGGCGGCGATGACGCCCGGCAGGCTGTGCATGTCATGGCGCAGCGGGTCGGCGCACCACAGGACGCCTCCCAGGAGGGCGAGCAGTACGCCCACCCCGACCAGACCGGTGCCCCGCAGCATGCCGTCGTTCCACAGGCGCCGGTCGCGGGCGACGGCGGAGGCCACGGCATCGGACACATCGTCGAAGACGGCCGGCGGCAGGGATTGTGCGAAGGGCCGCAGATGCAGCATCTCGCCGTCGACGACCCGCTGGTCGGCCAGCGAGCCGGAGCTGTCCAGCGCGCTGCCGTCGCTCCGGAAGAGGTAGTAGCCGGTCGGTGCGTCGGCGGGCTGGGTCTGGCGGGTCAGCCGCAGTAACTCCGGATAGATGTCGGAGACCGCGATGTTCTCGGGTAACGCCACATCGATACGGCTGTCCGGCGCGACCACGGTCACCCTGCGGAAACCGGTCCCCACGCTCGTGCGCAATTCGTCCCCCTGTCCGCCGCCCGGGGCCCCGCCCGGCCGGCCGTGACACATGATCTTCCCCGCCGTTCACATTAGTCGGCAGTAGGATCGGCCGATGCGGAAGGCGCCGTCGCCAGGGGGGTGAGCGGTACGGAGATTTCCCTTCCGCGCCGAGGGATTGGTGCGCGGTGAGCCAGATCGTCGTCAAGCGTCCGCCGCGGGCGCTTCCGCCCGTTGTCCCCACGGACGAGTTACGCCTCGAACCGCCGCCGGAACTGCCGCGTGGCCAGCAGGAGGGCGTGCTGATGCAGCTCCTGCCGATGCTCGGGATGGGCTCGTCGGTGGTGTTCTTCTTCATGCCGGGGCTGCCGGGCTTCATGCGCGTCATGGGCGCGCTGATGCTCGCCTCGACCCTCGGCATGGTGATCGCGCAGATAGTCCGTTACCGCCGGGGCACGCAGGGAGAGATGGCGCAAAGTCGCCGTGACTACCTCAAGTATCTGGCGCGGACCCGGCGTCGGATCCGCCGCACCGCGGCGTCCCAGCGCAACGCCCAGCACTACCTCCACCCTGCCCCCGACCAGCTGTGGGCGGTGGTCGCCGAGGGTCGCCGGGTCTGGGAACGGCGCATCGGTGACGCCGACTTCGGCCAGGCCCGCATCGGCCTGGGCACCCAGCAGCTCGCCACGCCGCTCATCGCCCCCGACACGGCCCCGGTCGATGAGCTCGAACCACTCACCGCGGGCGTTATGCAGCGCTTCCTCACCACCCATGGCTCGCTGCGGCAGATGCCGGTCGCGGTCTCGATGCGCGCCTTCTACCACCTGACCGTGTCCGGCGAACCGGAGTCCGCACACGGCGCCGCCCGCGCCCTGATCGGCCAGCTCGTCACCCTGCACTCGCCGCAGGACCTCATGGTCGCCGTGGTGGCGTCCCCCGGCGCGGTCGCCCGGTGGGACTGGACGAAGTGGTTACCGCACGCCCAGCTGCCCGGCTCCCTCGACGGTGCGGGCACCAAACGCCTCTTCGGCGACGACCTCGCCGAACTCGAAACCCTCCTCGCCGACCAGCTGGCCGACCGTCCGCGCTTCAGCCGCGACGCCCCGCCCCTCCTCGACCGGCCGCACCTCGTAGTCGTCCTGGACGGCGGCATGGTCCCGCCGGATTCCGCGTTCGCCGCGCCCGAGGGCCTGCAGGGCGTCACCGTCGTCGAGGTCGTCCCGGGCGAACTCGACGAGCCGCGCGGCGGGCTGTCCGTGCAGGTCCAACCCGGCCGGCTGCGTCTGGAATCCGCCGTCTCCCTCTATGAGGGCACCCCCGACACGCTCTCCCCGGAGCGCGCCGACACCCTCGCCCGCCGGCTCGCCCCCCTGCTCATCGAGGGCAATGACGACGACGAACCGCTGCTCGCCAACCTCGACTTCACCGACCTCCTCGACCTGGGCGACCCCGCCTCGATCGACACCGTCCGCACCTGGCGGCCCCGTTCCCGGGCCGAGCGTCTGCGCGTCCCCATCGGCATCGACGAGGCCGGTCAGCCGGTCATGCTCGACCTCAAGGAGGCCGCGCAGAACGGTATGGGCCCGCACGGCCTGTGCGTCGGCGCCACCGGTTCCGGCAAGTCCGAGCTCTTGCGCACGCTCGTCCTCGGCCTGTCCGTCACCCACTCCTCCGAGAACCTGAACTTCGTGCTGGCGGACTTCAAGGGCGGCGCCACCTTCGCCGGGATGTCGGCTCTCCCTCATGTCGCCGCCGTCATCACCAACCTCGCCGACGACCTCTCGCTGGTCGACCGCATGGGTGACTCGCTGCAGGGTGAACTCCAGCGGCGTCAGGAACTCCTGCGCCAGGCGGGCAACATGGCCAACATCCATGACTACGAGCGGGCCCGTGCCGCCGGACAGGCTCTTGACCCGCTGCCCTCACTCGTCATCGTGATCGACGAGTTCAGCGAACTGCTCAGCGCGAAGCCCGACTTCATCGAGATGTTCATCCAGATCGGCCGTATCGGCCGCTCTCTGGGCGTCCATCTCCTGCTGGCCTCCCAGCGGCTGGAGGAAGGCCGGCTGCGCGGCCTGGACACCTATCTCTCGTACCGCATCGGCCTGCGCACCTTCTCCGGCGCCGAATCCCGGGTCGCGCTGGGTGTCCCCGACGCGTACCACCTCCCTTCCGTCCCGGGCTCGGGCTATCTCAAGTGCGGGACGGACGAGATGACCCGCTTCAAGGCCGCGTACGTGTCCGGGGCGTATCGCTCGGGCGCCGACCGCGCGGACCAGGGCACACAGCCCGTCCAGCGGCGGGCCGCGCTCTTCCAGGCGCCGCCCGTGCCGCTTGTGGCGGCCGAGCCGGAGGCGGCCCCGCCCACGGTCCCGGGTCCCGCACCCGAGGACGCCCTCGCCGACACGGTGCTGGACGTGGTCGTCGGCCGTCTGGAGGGCCAGGGCCCCGCCGCCCACCAGGTCTGGCTCCCGCCGCTGGACAAGGCCCCCGCGCTGGATCAGCTGCTGACCGCCCTGGCCGGCACGTCCGAACGCGGCCTGCACGCCCCGGCCTACCGCGCCGCCGGCACCCTGAAGGTCCCCCTCGGGCTGGTCGACAAGCCCTTTGAACAGCGCCGCGAAATCCTCGTCCACGACTTCTCCGGAGCCACCGGGCACCTCTTGGTCATCGGCGGCCCCCGGTCCGGCAAGTCCACCCTTCTGCGCACACTCATCGGCTCGTTCGCGCTCACCCACACCGCCCGGGAGGTCCAGTTCTACGGACTCGACTTCGGCGGCGGCGCCCTGAGCTCGATGGCGGACCTCCCGCACGTCGGCTCCGTGGCCTCCCGCCTCGATCCCGAGCGCATCCGCCGTACCGTCGCGGAGGTGGCGGGCATCCTGGCCCGGCGGGAGGAACTCTTCCGCGCCCACGGCATCGACACCATCGCCACTTTCCGCCACCGGCGCGCCGAGGGACAGTTCCCCGACCAGCCCTGGGGCGATGTCTTCCTGCTCGTGGACGGCTGGGGCCCGTTCAAGGACGAGTACGAGCTGCTCGAACCGGTCGTCACCGATATCGCCTCCCGCGGCCTCGGTTTCGGTATCCACGTCGTCCTCACCGCCTCCCGGCACATGGAGGTACGCGCCGCCCTCAAGGACCAGTTGCTCGGACGTCTCGAACTGCGGCTCGCCGATCCCTTCGACTCCGAGTTCGACCGCAAGGCCGCCGCCAATGTCCCCGCCGGTGTGCCCGGCCGCGGCCAGACCCCCGGCAAGCTCCACTTCATGACGGCCGTCCCGCGCATCGATGCGGGCAACCCCGCCGTCGAACTCGGCGCCGCCACCGCCGACTTCGTCCGAACGGCCGACGAGGCCTGGCAGCACCCCTCCGCCCCGCCCGTCCGTCTGCTGCCCCGTGAGGTCCCGGCCGGTGACCTGCCCAAGGGCTCCGACCACCCGCACCGCGGCGTCCCCATCGGCATCGACGAGACCGGCCTCGAACCGGTCTATGTCGACTTCGAAACCGATCCCTTCCTGCTCGTCTTCGGCGAGAGCGAGTCCGGAAAGACCGCGGCCCTGCGCCACCTCGCCCACAAGATCTCCGAGCGATACACCCCCGACGAGGCCAAGATCGTCGTCGGTGACTACCGCCGCACCCTGCTCGATGCGGTCTCCCCCGGCCACCTCCTCGAATACGCCCCCACCGACGCGGCGCTCACCGTCCACATGGAGGCCCTCGCCGCTCTCATGGAGCGCCGCAGGCCGAGCCCCGAGGTCACCCCCCAGCAGCTCCGCGACCGGAGCTGGTGGACCGGCCCCCGCTTCTTCGTCCTGATCGACGACTACGACCTGATCACCTCCTCCACGGGCAACCCCCTCGCGGTCCTCACCGACCACCTCCCCTTCGCCCGCGACGCCGGTATCCACTTCCTCATCGCCCGCACCTCGGCCGGGGTGTCCCGCGCCCTCTTCGAGCCCTTCCTTCAGCGCGTCAAGGAGCTCGGCGCCCAGGGACTGATCCTCTCCGGCGACCCTCACGAGGGCGACATCCTGGGCACCACCCGCCCCCACCCGATGCCTCCGGGCCGGGCCCACTTCGTTTCCCGCAAGCGCGGCACCCCCCTGGTGCAGCTCGGGTGGCTTCCCGACCGTTAGCGGGCGAAAGCGGCGCGTTCCGGCATATCCGTGAGCGGTGTGCCGGGCGCGGGTACGGGGGACACCGCCCCGGATTTCCCATTGCCTCCGCGGCATCCGGAGTCTCCCGCTCCGACAGCACGGGTATCAGCCGATCCGGCAGTCATTGGCCCGGGAATTCCGGAGAGGATGCGGCATTCGGGTGTGTCATGTTCCGGACGGTGGGAATTCATGTGGACGACATTTGTGGGGGCGGGTGTCGGTGTCCGGGGCAAAAGGCAGGAGCCCCGCTCGCCACCGAAGTGGCGGAGCGGGGCTCCTTGGGTACTGCTAGAGGCGACCTGGAAAGAATTCCGGGCCGGGCAACTTATGCCGGAGTGACGTTCTCCGCCTGCGGACCCTTCGGGCCCTGCGTGACGTCGAAGGTCACCGTCTGGTTCTCCTCCAGGGAGCGGAAACCAGAGGCGTTGATCGCCGAGTAGTGGACGAAGACATCCGGGCCGCCGCCGTCCTGGGCGATGAAGCCGAAGCCCTTTTCAGCGTTGAACCACTTGACGGTTCCGGTAGCCATAAGCCCTCCTTGGGCCAAAGGGTTGCCCTGCTCCAGAACCTGCAAACAAGTCTGAAAACTACAAAAGCCTGCGGGTCACATGCTCCGCAGGCTCTGTACTGCAAGGGAAACCAAACTGCAACTTGCGCTGAGCTTAGCATGGGGCCGTCGTGAGGTGGAAGAGCCAAAGATCACGTTTAACCGACCGCACTAACGTCCATACCGTGACCCGCCGCGTCGGGCCCGGGGAGACAGGTCTAGCCTCCGCATGTGGACAATTCAACCTTCGGAGACGCACCCGCGGGAGCCGACGCCGGCCGCCGTCGCAGCCGGCCGCGAGTGGGCCACATCCAGTTCCTGAACTGCCTGCCCCTTTACTGGGGCCTGGCCCGTACGGGCACCCTGCTCGATCTGGATCTCACCAAGGACACGCCGGAGAAGCTCAGCGAGCAGCTGGTCCGCGGGGAACTCGACATCGCGCCGGTCACCCTCGTGGAATTCCTGCGCGCCGCGGACGACCTCGTGGCCTTCCCCGACCTCGCCGTCGGGTGTGACGGCCCGGTCATGTCCTGCGTGATCGTCTCGCAGAAACCGCTGGACCAGCTGGACGGCGCCCGGGTCGCGCTCGGGTCGACCTCGCGGACGTCCGTACGGCTGGCGCAGCTGCTGCTGGCCGAGAGGATCGGGGTGCGGCCCGACTACTACACCTGCCCGCCGGACCTCGGTCTCATGATGCAGGAGGCGGACGCGGCGGTGCTGATCGGCGATGCCGCGCTGCGCGCCAATCTGCACGACGGGCCCAAGCTGGGCCTGGAGGTGCACGACCTCGGCCAGATGTGGAAGGACTGGACGGGGCTGCCGTTCGTCTTCGCGGTCTGGGCGACCCGGCGTGAGTACCTGGAGCGCGAGCCGGCCGTGGTGCGGAAGGTGCACGAGGCGTTTCTCGCCTCGCGTGATCTGTCGCTGGAGGAGGTCGCCAAGGTCGCCGAGCAGGCGGCCCGCTGGGAGACCTTCGACGAGCCCGTTCTGGAGCGGTACTTCACCACGCTGGACTTCCGCTTCGGGGCGGCGCAGCTGGAGGGGGTCACGGAGTTCGCCCGGCGGGTGGGGCCGACGACCGGGTTCCCGGCGGATGTGACGGTGGACCTGCTGGAGCCGGCGGCCGCGCGCGGCTGAGCGGGCCGCGGCCCGGCACCGGCCGCCGGTGCCGGGCCCGCACGGCGGGCGGCCGGGCGCCGGTCCGGCCGCCAGCGGGGCTGTCGTACCCCTGACGTACGCTGGTTCAGTTCGTGATGCCCGCCTGCGAAAGGGACGCCCCGGTGACCGAGAACGCCGACCTCCAGTCCGTACTCGACCGCGCCGCGCAGGGCGGCCGCATCACGCCGGAGGAAGCGCTCGACCTGTACCGCTCGGCTCCGCTGCACGCGCTGGGCAGGGCCGCCGACGCCGTACGCCGCCGCCGCTACGCCGGCACCGAGCACATCGCGACGTACATCATCGAGCGCAACATCAACTACACCAATGTGTGTGTGACGGCCTGCCGGTTCTGCGCCTTCTACGCCGCGCCCAAGGACACCGCCAAGGGCTGGACCCGCGACCTCGACGACATCCTGCGCCGCTGCGCGGAGACCGTCGAGCTGGGCGGCACCCAGATCATGTTCCAGGGCGGCCACCACCCGGACTACGGCGTCGAGTACTACGAAGAGCACTTCTCCGCCATCAAGAAGGCCTACCCGCAGCTGGTCATCCACTCCCTCGGCGCCTCCGAGGTCGAGCACATGGCCCGGATCTCCAAGGTGTCCGTCGAGGAGGCGATCCAGCGCATCCACGCCGCCGGTCTCGACTCCTTCGCGGGTGCCGGTGCCGAGCTGCTGCCGGCCCGCCCCCGCAAGGCCATCGCCCCGCTGAAGGAGTCCGGCGAGCGCTGGCTGGAGATCATGACGACGGCCCACGAGCTGGGCGTGGAGTCGACCTCCACGATGCTGATGGGCACCGGCGAGACCAACGCCGAGCGGATCGAGCACCTGCGGATGATCCGCGACGTCCAGGACCGTACGGGCGGCTTCCGCGCCTTCATCCCGTACACCTACCAGCCGGAGAACAACCACCTGAAGGGCCAGACGCAGGCCACCCTCTTCGAGTACCTGCGGATGATCGCCATCGGCCGGCTCTTCCTCGACAACGTCGCGCACATCCAGGGCTCGTGGCTGACCACCGGCAAGGAGATCGGCCAGCTCTCGCTCCACTACGGCGCGGACGACCTCGGCTCGATCATGCTGGAGGAGAACGTGGTCTCCTCGGCCGGCGCCAAGCACCGCTCCAACCGCATGGAGATCATCGATCTGATCCGCAAGGCGGACCGGGTCCCGGCGCAGCGCGCGACCACCTACGAGCACCTGGTCGTGCATGACGACCCCGCGCACGACCCCGTCGACGACAAGGTCGTCTCGCATCTGTCGTCGACGGCGATCGAGGGCGGCACGGCCCATCCGGAGCTGAAGCTGGTCGAGGCCAACTGAGCCCCGGATGCTGACACTTCACCGCGTCCGCGGTGTCCGGCCCGGCCCGGACGGGGAGCCTCTTCCCGGGCACGCGGTCGTGGTCGACGGCGCCCGGATCGCCGCCCTCGGGCCGTACGAGGAGCTGTGGGCCACCTACGGCATGGGGGTCCCCCCTGCTGGAGCGGAGCCGAAAGCTTGGGGGAGGGCGCGGGTCCGGGAGTGGGACGGGGTGCTGACGCCCGGCCGGCACGAACCGGAGGGCGCCGCCCTGCTGGAGGCGGCCTACCACCCCGATCCGCGCGAGGCCGACGCGCTCGGCAGCGAGCCGCTCACCGGCGCCGCGCTCGCCGCCCTCGACATGACCGAGACCCGCTGGGGCGGCAGTGCCCGCCGTGGTCTGCAGCGTCTGCTGGCCGCCGGGACGACGTCGCTGACCGGGCCGTTCACCCGCCCCGCGGTCCGTACGGCGGTCCGGCGGTCCGGCCTCGCGGAGCCGTCCGGCGGCCGCCCCCGTGCGCTGACCGCCGGCGGCCCGGCCGACTTCGCGGTCTTCGCCGAGGACGGCGGCTGCCTCGTCACGGTGCTGGGCGGCAGGCTGGTGTACCGCCGGCGCTGACGACGGGACGGGACGGGGCCGTGCCCGGTGCGCCCGCCGGCCGGGCCACGGTGGACAATGGCCGGGTGACCCGAGCATCCCTGGACAAGCAGCCGCACGAAGTCGCCGCGATGTTCGACGACGTGGCGGCGCGGTACGACCTCACCAACGACGTGCTCTCCCTGGGGCAGGCGCGGCTCTGGCGCAGGGAGGTGGAGCGTGCGGTGGCCGCACGGCCCGCCGAGCGGGTGCTCGACCTCGCGGCCGGTACCGGCACCTCCTCGCTGCCGTTCGCCAGGGCCGGGGCGTACGTGGTGCCGTGCGACTTCTCCGTCGGCATGCTGCGGGAGGGCCACAAGCGGCACCCGTGGCTGCCGTTCACGGCCGGTGACGGCACCCGGCTGCCGTTCGCGGACGGGGTGTTCGACGCCGTCACCATCTCCTTCGGGCTGCGCAACATCCAGGACACCGATGCCGCGCTGGCGGAGCTGTACCGGGTCACCAAGCCCGGGGGCCGGGTGGTGATCTGTGAGTTCAGCGAGCCGACCTGGGCGCCGTTCCGGACCGTCTACACCGAGTACCTGATGCGGGCGCTGCCGCCGGTCGCCCGCGCGGTCAGCAGCAACCCGGACGCCTACGTCTATCTCGCCGAGTCCATCCGCACCTGGCCCAACCAGCCCGAACTCGCCGCCCGCCTCCAGGGCGTGGGCTGGACCGAGGTGGCCTGGCGCAATCTGACCGGCGGTGTCGTGGCGCTGCACCGGGGGCGCCGGCCGGCCGAGGGCTGACCGCCGGGCCCGCGGCCCGTCCGCGGCCCGGTGTCCGGTCGGCCAATGTGCCGGGCGGCGGGAGTGCCCGCGCGGCAGGGCGGCCGGAGGGCAGAAGCGGCCGGGGGGCGATGCTCCGCGCCCCGGCTCCTTCGCGCCGGGGGACGCTCACACCTCCAGCCGGTGGCAGTACGCCGTCCGCTTCCCTTCGGGCGTGATCACCTTCTCCGCCCGCCGCATCCCCAGCCGCCGGGTCACCGCGATCGACCGCTCGTTACGGGCATCCACCAGGGAGACCACATGGCGGACGCCGGCCGCGCGGACGGAGGCCAGCGCCGCCTGCGCCGCGGCGGTGGCGTAGCCCTTGCCCCACGAGGCACGGCCGAGCCGCCAGCCGATCTCGATCTCGCCCGCCGGGCCCCAGTCCCACGGCCACGGCTGGGCGCCGGTGAAGCCGAGGACCGCGCCGTCCGCCGGGTCCACCAGCGTGTACAGGCAGAATCCGAGCTCCGCGTGGTGTCTGCGCTGGCGCGAGGTGAGCTCCTCGTAGACGGAGAGCTCGGCCGGTGCGCCGCCGTGGAACTCCATGACGTCCGGATCGTCGAAGACCCGGTGCCAGTTCAGCGCGTCCTCCTCGGTGGGCACGCGCAGTTCGATGGCGGGAAGCGGCCGGTGTGCGGGCGGGGTGTTCACAGATTTCACGGCACAACCCTTCAGGTTCTGATCACCACAGCCCCCATAGACTGCACCTGCCCGGTGCCGGTCGGCACCCGAATTCCCCATCGACTTCCGGGAGACAGCGCCGTGACCGAGTCCGCGTCCGTGACCGATTCCGTGACCCCCGCCCGATCGGAGCACAGCGCGGATGTGATCGTCGTCGGTGCCGGCCCGGCCGGCTCCGCCACCGCCTATCACCTCGCCAAGTCCGGTCTGGACGTCCTCCTTCTGGAGAAGACTGCCTTCCCGCGCGAGAAGGTCTGCGGTGACGGGCTGACCCCGCGCGCCACCAAGCAGCTGGTCGCGATGGGCATCGACATCTCCGAGGAAGCCGGCTGGCTGCGCAACAAGGGCCTGCGGATCATCGGCGGCGGCTCCCGGCTCCAGCTCGACTGGCCGGAGCTGGCCTCGTACCCGGACTACGGACTCGTCCGCAAGCGCGACGACTTCGACGAGCAGCTGGCCCGGCAGGCGCAGAAGGCCGGGGCGCGGCTGTACGAGCGCTGCAACGTGGGCGCGCCGATCGTCAACGAGCTGACCGGCCACATCACCGGTGTGCACGCCAAGTTGGGCGAGGAGAAGACCCCGGTCACCTTCCACGCCCCGCTGGTGGTCGCCGCCGACGGCAACTCCACCCGGCTCTCGCTGGCCATGGGGCTGCACCGGCGCGAGGACCGCCCCATGGGCGTGGCCGTCCGTACGTACTTCACCTCGCCCCGCCATGACGACGACTACCTGGAGTCCTGGCTGGAGCTGTGGGACCGCCGCGGCGCCCAGGACCGGCTGCTGCCCGGCTACGGCTGGATCTTCGGCATGGGCGACGGGACGAGCAACGTCGGCCTCGGCATCCTCAACTCCAGCTCGGCCTTCAAGGAGCTGGACTGGCGGGAGATCCTCAAGGCGTGGTGCGCCTCGATGCCCGCCGACTGGGGCTACACGCCGGAGAACATGACCGGCCCGATCCGCGGCGCCGCGCTCCCGATGGCCTTCAACCGCCAGCCGCACTACACCAAGGGCCTGCTGCTGGTCGGTGACGCGGGCGGGCTGGTCAACCCGTTCAACGGGGAGGGCATCGCGTACGCCATGGAGTCCGGGGCGATCGCCGCCGAGGTCATCGTGCAGGCGCACGCCCGCGCCACGTACGCCCAGCGCGAGCTGGCGCTCCAGCGCTACCCGAAGATCCTCAAGGACACCTACGGCGGCTACTACTCGCTGGGCCGCGCCTTCGTGAAGCTGATCGGCAACCCGAAGGTCATGAAGGTCGCCACCCAGCGCGGTCTGACCCACCCGCTGCTGATGCGCTTCACCCTCAAGATGCTCGCCAACCTCACCGACCCCACGGGCGGCGACGCGATGGACCGCATCATCAACGGGCTGAGCAAGGTCGCCCCGAAGGCGTGACCCCGAAGGCGTGACACCGGAGGGGCCGGCCCGGACGGCCGGCCCCCGGTGAGCGGTCCGTCAGTCAGCCGGCCCGGCGACGGCCCGGTTCACCGCACACGAAAAGGACCGTCCCTCCCGAGCGGCGAGAGGGGCGGTCCTTTTGGGATCCGTGGGCGCGGCGGTCCTAGAGGACGCGCACCGCACCGGTCGGCATGTCGTAGTCGAGCGGGCGCTCGACGATGCCGGTGCTCGGGTTCTGGGCCCCGATGAACTTGCCGCCGCCGACGTAGACGCCGACGTGGTAGGCGCTGCCCGCGCTGCCCCAGTAGAGGATGTCGCCGACCTGGAGGTTGTCCAGCCCGACCTGGGTGCCGGTGGTGGACTGGTCCTGCGAGACCCGCGGCAGGTCGATGCCGATCTGGTTGAACGCGGCCTGCGTCAGACCGGAGCAGTCGTACGACGAGGGGCCGCTGGAGCCCAGCACGTAGGCCTTGCCGAGCTGCGCCTTGAGGAAGGAGACGAGCGTGGCCGTGCTGCCGGTGGCGTTGGACGTGGGAGCGGACAGGGTCGAACGCTCGGAGGAGCGCGAGGCACGGGCCTCGGCGGCCTCCTTGGCCTTACGGGCCTCCTCGGCCTTCTTCTTCGCCTCGGCCTTGGCCTTCTTCACGGCCTCGGCCTTGTGCTTCTCCGCGGCCTTGGCGGCCTGCGAGAAGGCACTGTCCTGGAGCGCCTGACGCTCGTAGTTGAACGCGACCTGCTCGGCCGTGTCGGCGCTCTTGGCGGCGCTGGTGGCCAGCGCCGTCGTGATCGTCGGCATCTCCTGGGTTTCGGAGACGGGCTTTTCCGCGGCGCTGGCCGGCACGGTGGCACCGGTCACCGCGAGGGTGAGGAAGCCACCGGTCACGCCCGCCCGCAGCGCCCGCGAGGACGCGGAAGGACGGCGGGGCTTCCGGTGGCTGGGTATGAGTGCGTTCGGGGACATGGCAATAACGGCTATCAGGAGCCACTGGTTGCTGCCAAGAAAGGTGCAGTGCGCCACACTTGACGTGTACGCGGCGAACAAACCGGACTTTTGCCTCGCCCCTCGCGCCGGCGACGGGATGTCCGCATTTCTCGATCATGTTCCTACGCATGGCATTTGCTGCTTCATGCGGGTCCGGCGGGCGCCTACCACTTCCGCGTCCGCCACGCCAAGGCTTCCCGGACGTCAAGCGCTTAGTGCTGGAAATAGCGTGGGATAGGTCACTCTTGAGTGTCCGTTATGTTCCCGTGACCTGGCGCGTGCCGGTCGCTCGTGAACGGAAGCACGTACCGACGATCACGATCGGTTCACGAGAGGGTCCTCTCTCCGGGCCCGCGGCTTATAGCAGTTGGCCGCGTCCAGCGCCAATTTGCTTGCGGCGGCAACCACTTGATATTGGCAACCCCGCGCTGACCAGCGGTAACACCAGTGAATGTCACCTCTCGTGATCACTCGCGCGCTTCGCGTATGAAGATCACCGCTCATCCGACTTCATGATCCTTCGCCGGGTGGTGGAGATCACAAAGGCGTTGTTCACCCCCGTGTCGCAGATCACAGACCAGCGGGCATAAGATGCAGGCGGCTCGGGCTTGTGAACTGCCTCACATGAGCACGATCTCCATGGGGCAGCCGGAGGGCCCGTGCGGACCGCCATCCAGTCATCGTCGACTGAAGGGAGCGAGGACGGTGAACGCTTACGCGCCCATCCTCGTACTGGGAGCCCTCGGGGCAGGCTTTGCGATCTTCTCCGTCGTGATGGCCACCCTCGTCGGGCCCAGGCGCTACAACCGGGCCAAGCTCGAGGCGTACGAGTGCGGAATCGAGCCGACGCCACAACCTTCCGGGGGTGGCCGCTTCCCGATCAAGTACTACCTGACGGCGATGCTCTTCATCGTCTTCGACATCGAGATCGTCTTCCTCTATCCCTGGGCCGTCACCTTCGACGCCCTGGGGCTCTTCGGGCTCGTCGAGATGCTGCTCTTCGCGCTCACCGTCTTCGTCGCCTACGCCTATGTCTGGCGTCGTGGCGGCCTGGAATGGGACTAGGGGTCACACATGGGACTTGAAGAGAAGCTGCCGAGCGGCTTTTTGCTGACCACTGTCGAACAGGCCGCGGGCTGGGTGCGCAAATCCTCGGTCTTCCCCGCGACCTTCGGGCTGGCCTGCTGCGCCATCGAGATGATGACCACCGGCGCCGGGCGCTACGACCTCGCCCGCTTCGGCATGGAGGTCTTCCGCGGTTCGCCGCGACAGGCGGATCTGATGATCGTGGCCGGCCGGGTGAGCCAGAAGATGGCGCCCGTGCTGCGGCAGGTCTATGACCAGATGCCGAACCCGAAGTGGGTGATTTCCATGGGGGTTTGCGCCTCGTCGGGCGGAATGTTCAATAACTATGCGATTGTGCAGGGCGTCGATCACATTGTTCCCGTCGACATCTATTTGCCGGGTTGCCCGCCGCGTCCCGAGATGCTGATGGACGCCATTCTCAAGCTCCATCAGAAGATCCAGAACACCAAGCTCGGGGTCAATCAGGAGCAGGCCGCCCGCGAGGCGGAGGAAGCGGCACTCAAGTCGCTGCCGCTCATCGAGATGAAGGGGCTGCTGCGGTGAGTGAGCAGAAGAACCCCGAGGGTTCCGGGGCGGACGGCCCGGACGAGGCGGTGCCCGCGCAGCGCGAGGACACCGGCGAGGCGATCGCCACCCGCCGCGGCATGTTCGGCGCTGACAACGGCGGCGACACCAGCGGCTACGGAGGCCTGGTCCGCACCGTCCGGCTGCCCGGCGCCGCCCAGCGGCCGTACGGCGGACCGCGCGGCGGCGGTGGGGGCACCTCCCGCTCGAGCGGAGCCGAGAGTGGGGGAGGCTACGGGGAGTTCGACGAGATCGCCGACGAGCTGGAGGGTGCCCTCGACGAACAGGGGCTGGTCCCCGAGAACGTCATCGAGAAGACCGTCGTGGACCGCGACGAGCTGACCTTCCACATCGAGCGCGGTCACCTGCCGGCGGTCGCCCGCATCCTGCGCGACGACCCGGCGCTGCGCTTCGAGCTGTGCACGGGCGTGAGCGGAGTGCACTTCCCCGGCGACAAGGGCCGTGAGCTGCATGCCGTCTACCACCTGCGCTCGATCACCCACAACAGGCTGATCCGGCTGGAGGTCTCCGCCCCGGACAGCGATCCGCACGTGCCCTCGCTCGTACAGGTCTATCCGACCAACGACTGGCACGAGCGGGAGGCCTACGACTTCTTCGGGATCGTCTTCGACGGCCACCCGGCGCTGACCCGGATCATGATGCCGGACGACTGGCAGGGCTTCCCGCAGCGCAAGGACTACCCGCTCGGCGGCATCCCCGTCGAGTACAAGGGCGCCCAGATCCCGGCTCCCGACCAGCGGAGGTCGTACAGCTGATGACTACTGCACCGCACTCGCACTCCTCGTCCGGCCACCGCACCTCGAGCGACTTCGACACCCAGGAGTCCCTGGCCCGCGAGACCACCGAGGGCACCGTCTACAACGTCTCCGGCGGCGACTGGGACGAGATCGCCGCGGCCGCCGTGAAGGCCGACGACGAGCGGATCATCGTCAACATGGGGCCGCAGCACCCGTCCACCCACGGGGTGCTCCGGCTGATCCTGGAGATCGACGGCGAGACCGTCACCGAGGCCCGCTGCGGGATCGGCTACCTGCACACCGGGATCGAGAAGAACCTCGAATTCCGGACCTGGACGCAGGGCACCACCTTCGTGACGCGGATGGACTACCTGACGCCCTTCTTCAACGAGACGGCCTACTGCCTGGCCGTGGAGAAGCTGCTCGGCATCACCGGCGACATCCCCGACCGCGCCTCGGTGATCCGCGTCCTGCTGATGGAGCTCAACCGGCTCTCCTCCCACCTGGTGTGCATCGCCACCGGCGGGATGGAGCTGGGCGCCACCACGATCATGATCTACGGCTTCCGCGACCGGGAACTCATCCTCGACCTCTACGAGCTGATCACCGGCCTGCGGATGAACCACGCCTACATCCGGCCCGGCGGCCTCGCCCAGGACCTGCCGCCGGGCGCGGTCGACCAGGTGCGTGAGTTCGTCAAGAAGATGCGCAAGAACATCGGCGAGTACGACAAGCTCGCCACCGGCAACCCGGTCTTCAAGGGCCGGATGGAGGGCATCGGCTATCTGGACCTGGCCGGCTGCATGGCCACCGGCGCCACCGGGCCGATCGTGCGGGCCGCCGGACTGCCGCACGACCTGCGCAAGTCCCAGCCGTACTGCGGCTACGAGGACTACGACTTCGAGGTGCCGACCGCCGACACCTGCGACTCCTACGGGCGGTTCCTGATCCGGCTGGAGGAGATGCGGCAGTCGCTGCGGATCGTCGAGCAGTGCCTGGACCGGCTGGAGCCGGGCCCGGTGATGGTCGCGGACAAGAAGATCGCCTGGCCCGCGCAACTGGCCCTCGGCCCGGACGGTCTGGGCAACTCCCTCGACCACATCAAGAAGATCATGGGCACCTCGATGGAGGCCCTGATCCACCACTTCAAGCTGGTGACCGAGGGGTTCCGGGTCCCGCCCGGACAGGCCTACGCGGCCGTCGAGTCGCCCAAGGGCGAGCTGGGCGTGCATGCGGTCAGCGACGGCGGCACCCGCCCCTACCGGGTGCACTTCCGCGACCCGTCCTTCACCAACCTCCAGGCCATGGCGGCGATGTGCGAGGGCGGCCAGGTCGCCGACGTCATCGTCGCCGTCGCGTCCATCGACCCCGTGATGGGAGGCGTCGACCGGTGAACGCCACTCCGGCAAACCAGGACGTGCAGCTGGGCATGCCCGCGCTCCCCGCCCCCGACTACCCGGCGGACGTACGGGCCCGGCTCGAGGCGGACGCCCGGGAGGTGATCGCCCGCTACCCCGGCGCGCGCTCGGCGCTGCTGCCCCTGCTGCACCTCGTACAGGCCGAGGAAGGGCACGTCACCCGCACCGGCATCCGCTTCTGCGCCGAGATGCTCGACCTCACCACCGCGGAAGTCACCGCCGTCTCGACCTTCTACTCCATGTACCGCCGCAGGAGCAGCGGGGACTACCAGGTCGGGGTCTGCACCAACACGCTGTGCGCGGTGATGGGCGGCGACGCCATCTTCGCCGATCTCAAGGAGCACCTCGGCGTCGACAACGGCGAGACCACCGAGGACGGCAGGGTCACCCTCGAACACATCGAGTGCAACGCGGCCTGCGACTTCGCCCCGGTCGTGATGGTCAACTGGGAGTTCTTCGACAACCAGACGCCGGAGACCGCCCGGCGGCTGGTCGACGACCTGCGGGCCGGGCGGACCGTCGAGCCCACCCGCGGTGCGCCGCTGTGCACCTTCAAGGAGACGGCCCGGATGCTGGCCGGCTTCCCGGACGAGCGGCCGGGCGCCGTGGAGGCCACCGGCGGCGCCGGACCCGCCTCGCTGACCGGGCTGCGGCTGGCCAGGGGCGAGGCCGCTCCCGGCCGCGGCGCCGACCACGTCGTCTCCCCGCGGAGCACGGCCGACGGCGCGCCCACCGACGAACCCCCGTCCGGGCACCCCGCCGAGGAGGCGCCCTCCGGCCACCCCAGCTCCCATGACGCACCGCAGCAGACGTCGGCCTCCGACGAGGCCAGCCCCTCTCCCGCCACCCCGGATGGAGAGGCTTCGCCTCGCGGTAACGAGACGGCCGGTCCCACAGCAGAGGAGGGGGAGTGATGACGGTGGCAGCCGAACACGGCGGTGCCTCCCGGCGCGAGACCGGCGGGGACCACCCCGAGAAGCTTCTGACGCCCGTCCTGTCCGCCTTCTGGGACCAGCCCGCGTCCTGGACGCTGGAGACCTACCGCCGGCACGAGGGCTACGAGGGGCTGCGCAAGGCGCTGGCGATGCCCCCGGACGACGTCATCGCCTACATCAAGGACTCCGGACTGCGCGGCCGCGGCGGCGCCGGCTTCCCGACCGGGATGAAGTGGCAGTTCATCCCGCAGGGCGACGGCAAACCGCACTACCTCGTCGTCAACGCCGATGAGTCGGAGCCCGGGACGTGCAAGGACATCCCGCTGCTCTTCGCGAACCCGCACTCGCTGATCGAGGGCATCGTGATCGCCTGCCATGCGATCCGCTCCCGGCATGCCTTCATCTATCTGCGCGGTGAGGTCGTGCCCGTCCTGCGGCGGCTGCACGAGGCCGTGCGCGAGGCCTATGCGGCGGGCTTCCTCGGGAAGAACATCCTGGGCTCGGGGCTCGACCTGGACGTGATCGTGCACGCGGGCGCGGGCGCGTACATCTGCGGTGAGGAGACCGCGCTGCTGGACTCCCTGGAGGGCCGTCGCGGACAGCCCCGGCTGCGTCCTCCCTTCCCGGCGGTGGCGGGCCTGTACGCCTGCCCCACTGTCGTGAACAACGTCGAGTCCATCGCCTCGGTTCCCGCGATCATGAACCGCGGCAAGGACTGGTTCCGTTCGATGGGCAGCGAGAAGTCCCCGGGCTTCACGCTCTACTCGCTCAGCGGGCATGTCGCGGGCCCCGGCCAGTACGAGGCCCCGTTGGGCATCACCCTGCGCCAGCTGCTGGACATGAGCGGCGGGATGCGGCGCGGCCACCGGCTGAAGTTCTGGACGCCGGGCGGCTCCTCGACGCCGATGTTCACCGACGAGCACCTCGACGTCCCCCTCGACTACGAGGGCGTCGGCGCGGCCGGTTCGATGCTCGGCACCAAGGCGCTCCAGTGCTTCGACGAGACCACCTGTGTGGTCCGGGCGGTCACCCGCTGGACCGAGTTCTACGCACACGAGTCCTGCGGCAAGTGCACGCCCTGCCGTGAAGGGACGTACTGGCTGGTGCAGTTGCTGCGGGACATCGAGGCCGGCAAGGGGCAGCCGGGCGACCTCGACAAGATCGACGACATCGCGGACAACATCAACGGCAAGTCCTTCTGCGCCCTCGGCGACGGCGCCGCCTCGCCGATCTTCTCCTCGCTCAAGTACTTCCGCGAGGAGTACGAGCAGCACCTCGACGGCAGGGGCTGCCCCTTCGACCCGGCCAGGTCGACCCTCTGGGCCGACAACGACGCTCACCTGGGGGTGAAGGCATGACCGTGACGACCACGGGGTCGGACAGCGGCTCCGCCGCGCGTCCCTCGGGAGGCGGCGGTGCGGCGATCCCGCCGGAGGACCTCGTCACCCTGACGATCGACGGCATCGAGATCTCCGTCCCCAAGGGGACGCTGGTGATCCGCGCCGCCGAGATGCTCGGCATCGAGATCCCGCGCTTCTGCGACCACCCGCTGCTGGACCCGGCGGGCGCCTGCCGGCAGTGCATCGTGGAGGTCGAGGGCCAGCGCAAGCCGATGGCCTCCTGCACCATCACCTGCACCGACGGCATGGTCGTCAAGTCGCAGCTGACCTCGCCGGTGGCCGAGAAGGCCCAGCGCGGGGTGATGGAGCTGCTGCTGATCAACCACCCGCTGGACTGCCCGGTCTGCGACAAGGGCGGCGAGTGCCCGCTGCAGAACCAGGCGATGCAGGTCGGCGACCCGGAGTCGCGCTTCGAGGGCCGGAAGCGCACGTTCGCCAAGCCGGTGCCGATCTCCACCCAGGTGCTGCTGGACCGCGAGCGCTGTGTGCTGTGCGCGCGCTGCACCCGCTTCAGCAACCAGATCGCCGGCGACCCGATGATCGAACTCGTCGAGCGCGGCGCCCTCCAGCAGGTCGGCACCGGGGAGGGCGACCCCTTCCAGTCGTACTTCTCCGGCAACACCATTCAGATCTGCCCGGTCGGCGCGCTCACCTCCGCCGCGTACCGCTTCCGCTCCCGCCCCTTCGACCTGGTCTCCTCGCCGTCGGTGTGCGAGCACTGCGCGGGCGGCTGCGCGACCCGTACGGACCACCGGCGCGGCAAGGTGATGCGGCGGCTGGCGGCCGACGACCCCGAGGTCAACGAGGAGTGGATCTGCGACAAGGGGCGGTTCGCCTTCCGGTACGCGCAGCAGCGCGACCGGCTGGAGCACCCGCTCGTACGCGACCCGGAGTCCGGTGAGCTGGAGCCGGCGAGCTGGCCTGCGGCCCTGGCGGCGGCGGCCCGCGGGCTGGCCGCGGCCAAGGGGCGCACCGGCGTACTGACCGGCGGCCGGCTGACCGTCGAGGACGCCTACGCCTACGCCAAGTTCGCCCGGATCGCGCTGGGCACCAACGACATCGATTTCCGGGCCCGGGTGCACAGCACCGAGGAGGCCGACTTCCTGGCGGCCCGGGTCGCCGGCCGCGGCCGTGACCTGGACGGGCGGGGCGTCACGTACACCGCGCTGGAGAAGGCACCGGCCGTCCTGCTGGCCGGAATCGAGGCCGAGGAGGAGGCGCCGGGCGTCTTCCTGCGGCTGCGCAAGGCGCACCGCAAGAGCGGACAGCGCACCTACGGGCTGGCCGCCTATGCCTCGCGCGGGCTGATCAAGGCGGGCGGCACGCTGCTGCCGGCCGCGCCCGGTACCGAGACCGAATGGCTGGACGCGCTCGCGGGCGGGGTCGGCCTGGACGGCGAGGGCCGGACCGCGGCCGAGGCGCTGCGCACCGACGGCGCGGTGATCGTGGTCGGTGAGCGGCTGGCGGCGGCGCCCGGTGCGCTGACCGCCGCGCTCCGGCTGGCGTCGGCCACCGGCGCCGCCCTGGTGTGGATTCCGCGGCGGGCGGGGGAGCGCGGCGCCGTCGAGGCGGGCGCGCTGCCCGGTCTGCTGCCGGGCGGGCGGCCGGCCACCGATCCCCGGGCCCGCGACGAGGTCGCCGCGGCCTGGGGCGTGGCCGCGCTCCCGGACCGGCCCGGCCGGGACACCGGCCGGATCATCGAGGCCGCGGCGACCGGCGAACTCGGTGCGCTCCTGGTGGGCGGCGTCGAGGTGGCCGACCTGCCGGACCCGGCCGGGGCGCTGGCCGCGCTGGACCGGGTCGGCTTCCTGGTCAGCCTGGAGCTGCGGCCGTCGCAGGTCACCGAGCGGGCGGATGTGGTCCTGCCGGTGGCGGCCGTGGTGGAGAAGGCCGGGACCTTCCTCAACTGGGAGGGCCGGGCGCGGCTGTTCGAGGCCGCGCTCAAACCGGACCAGATGACCCGGCGGCATCTGCTGCCGGACGCCCGGGTGCTGCACATGCTCGCTGACGCCCTCGACGTCCATCTGGCGCTGCCGGACCTCCGTTCCGTACGCCGCGAACTGGACCGGCTCGGTGGCTGGGACGGCCCGTTCGCGGGCGAGCCCACCGCGACCGGGCGTCCGCTGCCCCGCCCCGACAGCGGTGAGGCCGTCCTGGCCGGCCACCGGCTCCTGCTGGACCAGGGGCGGCTCCAGGAAGGCGACGAGGCGCTGGCCGGGACCCGGCACGCCGCGGTCGCCCGGCTGTCGGAGATCACCGCGCGGGAGACCGGCGTCAAGGACGGCGATCTGCTGGCGGTCACCGGCCCGGCCGGTGCGGTCCGGCTGCCGCTGCAGGTCACGCCGATGCCCGACCGGGTGGTGTGGCTGCCGCTCAACTCCACGGGCGGTGGCGTCGCCGCCGATACCGGGGCCCGCCCCGGTGACCTGGTGAAGATCTCCGCCGCCCCGGGCACGCCCGAGCCAGCCGAGGAGGTGGACGCATGATCCAGCAGTTCGGCCAACTGGCCGCCGGGGGCACCGCGCTGGCCCAGGAAGACCTGTCGATGTTCGGCCGCGACCCGTGGTGGCTCGTCGTCATCAAGGCGGTCTTCTGCTTCGTGTTCCTGATGCTGACGGTGCTGTTCTCGATCGTCTGGGAACGCAAGGTCGTCGCCTGGATGCAGCTGCGCATCGGCCCCAACCGGCACGGGCCCTGGGGGATGCTGCAGTCCCTCGCCGACGGCATCAAGCTGATGCTGAAGGAGGACCTGGTCGTCAAACGGGCCGACAAGGTGGTCTACCTCCTCGCGCCGGTCGTCGCGGCCATCCCGGCCTTCATGGCGATCGCGGTGATCCCCTTCGGGCCCGCGGGCAACGAGATCTCCGTCTTCGGGGTCCGTACCCCGATGCAGCTGACGGACCTGCCGATCGGCGTCCTCTACATCCTGGCCACGGCCTCGGTCGGCATCTACGGCATCGTGCTGGCGGGCTGGTCCTCCGGCTCGACCTATCCGCTGCTGGGCGGGCTGCGTTCGTGCGCGCAGATGATCTCGTACGAGATCGCGATGGGGATGTCGTTCGCGGCGGTGTTCCTCTACTCCGGGTCGATGTCGACGTCGACCATCGTGGAGTCGCAGCAGAACCGCTGGTACATCCTGCTGCTGCCGGTGTCCTTCATCATCTACATCGTCGCGATGGTGGGCGAGACCAACCGCGCGCCGTTCGACATGCCGGAGTCCGAGGGCGACCTCGTCGGCGGCTTCAACACCGAGTACTCGTCCATCAAGTTCGCGATGTTCATGCTCGCCGAGTACATCAACATGGTGACCGTCTCGGCCGTCGCGATCACCCTCTTCCTGGGCGGCTGGCGGGCGCCCTGGCCCGTCTCCACGTTCTGGGAGGGCGCCAACCACGGCTGGTGGCCGCTGCTCTGGTTCACCCTCAAGGTGCAGCTGCTGCTGTTCTTCTTCATCTGGCTGCGCGGCACCCTTCCCCGGGTGCGCTACGACCAGTTCATGAAGCTGGGCTGGAAGGTCCTCATCCCGGTCTCGCTGGTCTGGCTGATGCTGGTCGCCTCCGTGCGGGCCCTGAAGAACGAGGGCTACAACTTCTCCCAGATCGTGCTGTACGTCGCCGGCAGCGCCGTCGCCTTGCTGCTGATCTCCCTCGTCGTCGACTTCTTCCGGCGGGGCGAGAAGGAGGAGGAGCCGGACGGCGACGGGGCCTTCGACCCGATGGCGGGCGGCTTCCCGGTGCCGCCGCTGCCCGGACAGAGCCTGCCGCCGGTGCCGCGCCGCAGGCCGCGCCGGGACCGGGAGCTGATTGTCAGTGGCGGGGCGGACACTGTCCGTGACGGAATCGGAAACGACGGAAAGGGGGGCGACGGTGCCTGAGTTCCAGAACCCCGTGGCCGGCTTCGGCGTGACCTTCAAGGCCATGTTCAAGAAGCGGCTGACCGAGCAGTATCCGGAGGAGAAGAAGCCGACGGCGCCGCGTTTCCACGGCCGGCACCAGCTCAACCGCCATCCGGACGGGTTGGAGAAGTGCATCGGCTGCGAGCTGTGCGCCTGGGCCTGCCCCGCGGACGCGATCTATGTGGAGGGCGCGGACAACACCCCCGAGGAGCGCTACTCCCCGGGCGAGCGCTACGGGCGCGTCTACCAGATCAACTATCTCCGCTGCATCCTGTGCGGCCTGTGCGTGGAGGCCTGCCCGACCCGCGCGCTGACCATGACGAACGAGTACGAACTCGCCGACAGGTCCCGTGAATCGCTCATCTACACCAAGGAGGAGCTGCTCGCGGGCCTGGAGGAGGGCATGGTCGACAGTCCGCATGCGATCTACCCCGGCATGACGGAGCGGGACTACTACAAGGGCCTGGTGACCGAGGCCGCGCCGGGGACCGTCCGGCAGACCGCGGCCTCCAAGGGCGAGAAGGCCGACGGGGACGCCTCGACGAAGGAGGCGAAGGCATGACCGCCCTCGCCGCCGCGGCCTCGATGACATCCACGGGCGAGGCCGTGCAGTTCTGGATCCTGGGCACCGTCGCCGTCCTCGGCGCGCTCTTCACGATCCTGATGAAGCGCGCGGTGCACAGCGCCCTGTCGCTCGCCGGGACCATGATCGTCCTGGCGGTCTTCTACCTCGCCAACGGCGCCTATTTCCTCGGCGTCGTCCAGATCGTCGTCTACACGGGCGCGATCATGATGCTGTTCCTGTTCGTCGTCATGCTGGTCGGGGTCACCGCGGCGGACTCCCTCAAGGAGACGCTCAAGGGCCAGCGCTGGCTGGCGGCCGGCGCCGGCCTCGGCTTCGGCATCCTGCTGATCGCCGGTATCGGCAACGCCTCGCTCAAGGAGTTCAACGGCCTGGGCGAGGCCAATGCCGGCGGCAATGTGCAGGGCCTGGCGGCGCTGATCTTCACCAAGTACGTCTTCGCCTTCGAAGTCACCGGCGCGCTGCTCATCACGGCGGCCGTCGGCGCCATGGTGCTCACCCACCGGGAGCGCACGGAGCGGGCGAAGACGCAGCGGGAGCAGTCCGAGGCGCGCGTCCGCGAGGGCAAGCAGGTACCCCCGCTACCCGCCCCGGGTGTCTACGCCCGGCACAACGCCGTCGACATCCCGGGCCTGCTGCCCGACGGCACCACGGCCGAGCTCAGCGTCAACCCGACGCTGCGGGAGCGCGGCCAGATCCGCGATGTCTCCGCCGCGTCGCTCGCCGACCTGAAGGCGCTGGAGCGGCGCTCCGAGGACTGGCTGGGCCGCGGCTCCGAGGACGAGCCCGGCCCGCCGTCGTCCGGTGGCGCGGCGCCGAACGAGCGCAAGGAGGGGGCCAAGAAATGAACCCGGTCAACTACCTCTATCTCGCCGCCCTGTTGTTCACCATCGGCGCGGCGGGGGTGCTGATCAGGCGGAACGCCATCGTGCTGTTCATGTGCATCGAACTGATGCTGAACGCCTGCAATCTCGCCTTCGTCACCTTCTCGCGGATGCACGGGAATCTGGACGGCCAGATCATCGCCTTCTTCACGATGGTCGTCGCCGCGGCCGAGGTCGTGGTCGGTCTGGCCATCATCGTGTCGATCTTCCGCACCCGTCATACGGCCTCGGTCGACGACGCCAGCCTGATGAAGCTGTAAGGGGTCGCACAAAGTGGAGAACTTGATCGCGCTGCTCATCGCGGCACCGCTGGTCGGTGCGGCCCTGCTGTTGTGCGGCGGAAAACGGCTCGACCGCACCGGCCAGCTGATCGGCACGCTCTTCTCGGTGGCGTCGTTCGCCATCGGGGTGGTGCTCTTCGCCGACATGCTCGGCAAGGGCGCCGAGGACCGTGCCCTGCATCAGCACCTGTTCAGCTGGATTCCGGTCGGCGGTTTCCAGGCCGACGTCGCCTTCCAGCTCGACCAGCTGTCCATGACGTTCGTCCTGCTGATCACCGGTGTCGGCTCGCTGATCCACATCTATTCGATCGGCTACATGGAGCACGACGAGCGGCGCCGCCGCTTCTTCGGCTACCTCAACCTCTTCCTCGCGGCGATGCTGCTGCTCGTCCTCGCCGACAACTACCTTCTGCTGTACGTCGGCTGGGAGGGCGTCGGCCTCGCCTCGTACCTGCTCATCGGCTTCTGGCAGCACAAACCGAGCGCGGCCACCGCCGCCAAGAAGGCGTTCGTCGTCAACCGCGTCGGCGACATGGGCCTGTCCATCGCGATCATGCTGATGTTCACCACGTTCGGGACCTTCGCCTTCGGCCCGGTGCTCGCCTCCACGGGCGACGCCTCCGAGGGCAGGCTGACCGCCCTGGGGCTGTTGCTGCTGCTGGCCGCCTGCGGCAAGTCGGCGCAGGTGCCGCTGCAGTCCTGGCTCGGTGACGCGATGGAGGGCCCGACCCCGGTCTCGGCCCTGATCCACGCGGCCACCATGGTCACCGCCGGGGTGTATCTGATCACCCGCTCCGGGGCGATCTTCAATGCCGCCCCGACCGCCCAGCTGGCGGTGGTCGTGGTCGGCGCGGTCACCCTCCTCTTCGGTGCGATCGTCGGTTGCGCCAAGGACGACATCAAGAAGGCGCTGGCCGGTTCGACGATGTCGCAGATCGGCTACATGATCCTCGCCGCCGGCCTCGGCCCGGTCGGCTACGCCTTCGCGATCATGCATCTGGTCACCCACGGCTTCTTCAAGGCGGGCCTCTTCCTCGGCGCCGGTTCCGTGATGCACGGGATGAACGACGAAGTGGACATGCGCCGTTACGGCGGTCTGCGGAAGTACATGCCGGTCACCTTCGTCACCTTCGGCCTCGGCTATCTGGCGATCATCGGTTTCCCGGGGCTGTCCGGCTTCTTCTCCAAGGACAAGATCATCGAGGCGGCGTTCGCCAAGGGCGGCACCGAGGGCTGGATTCTCGGCGGTGCGGCCCTGCTGGGCGCCGCGATCACCGCGTTCTACATGACGCGGGTGATGCTGATGACCTTCTTCGGCGAGAAGCGCTGGGACCCCGCCGAGGTGCATCCGCACGAGTCGCCCAAGGTCATGACGCTCCCGATGATCGTGCTCGCCATCGGGTCGGTCTTCGCCGGCGGGCTGTTCAGCATCAACGAGTCCTT
Organism: Streptomyces sp. NPDC058773; assembly: GCF_042746015.1. NCBI lineage: Bacteria > Bacillati > Actinomycetota > Actinomycetes > Kitasatosporales > Streptomycetaceae > Streptomyces > Streptomyces sp. NPDC058773. The sequence continues at coordinate 146,587 of NZ_JBHYPE010000005.1, read as the reverse complement.
CGTGACATGGCTGGAGCCGGTCACCTCGTTCGCGCACGGCCACTCCCCGGTCGGCGCCACCACGGTCACCGCCGCGACGATGGTGGTGCTGCTCATCGGGGTCGGCATCGCCTGGGCGATGTACGGCCGCAAGGCCGTACCGGCCCTGGCCCCGCGCGGCTCGCTGCTGACCCGCGCGGCCCGCCGGGATCTGCTCCAGGACGACTTCAACGACCTCGTGTTCGTGCGCGGCGGCGGGGAGCTCACCGGCACCCTCGTCAGCCTCGACCGCTCCCTCGTGGACGGCGCGGTCAACGGCACGGCGGCGTCGATGGGCGGACTCTCCGGCCTGCTGCGCCGGTTGCAGACCGGATTCGTCCGTTCGTACGCGGTCCAGATGCTGGGCGGGGCCGCCGTTCTCGTCGCCGCGACCCTGCTGATGAGGGGTGTCTGAGCCATGTCGTTTCCCCTGCTGACGGCGGTGGCCGTGGTACCGGCGATCGGAGCGGTCGCCACCGCCGCGCTGCCCGCCGCCAAGCGCACCGCGGCCAAATGGCTCGCGCTGCTGTTCTCGCTGGTCACCTTCGCGCTGGCGCTGGTGGTCGCGTTCCGCTTCGACCCCGCTGCGAAGGGCCCCTTCCAGCTCACCGAATCGCACGCCTGGATCAGCGACTTCGGCGTCCGCTACGAACTCGGCGTGGACGGGATCGCGGTCGCGCTGATCGCGCTGACCACGCTGCTGATCCCGTTCATCATCCTGGCGGGCTGGCATGACGCCGACCCCCTGGAAGAGGCCACGCCCAACCGGCGCTGGCGGCCCACCCAGGGCTTCTTCGCGCTGATCCTGGCGGTCGAGGCGATGGTGGTGCTCTCCTTCGAGGCCACCGATGTCTTCCTCTTCTACATCTTCTTCGAAGCCATGCTGATCCCGATGTACTTCCTCATCGGCGGCTTCGGGGACCGGGCGGGCGGGGACGGCGAGGAGCAGGCCGCGGGCCGGCGGTCGTACGCCGCGGTGAAGTTCCTGCTCTACAACCTCGCCGGCGGACTGATCATGCTGGCCGCGGTGATCGGGCTGTACGCCGTCACCGCCGACCAGCTCGGCACCGGCACCTTCTCGCTCCAGCAGATCGTCGAGGCGCGGGCGGCCGGCAAGCTGGACCTCGGCACCGGCACCGAGCGGCTGCTGTTCCTCGGCTTCTTCTTCGCGTTCGCGGTGAAGGCGCCGCTGTGGCCGCTGCACACCTGGCTGCCGGGCGCCATGGGGGAGTCCACCGCGCCGGTCGCCGTGCTGATCACGGCCGTGGTCGACAAGGTCGGCACGTTCGCGATGCTCCGCTTCTGCCTCCAGCTCTTCCCGGAGGCCAGCAGCTGGGCGACGCCCGCCATCCTGGTGCTGGCGCTGATCAGCGTGCTTTACGGGGCGCTGCTGGCGGTCGCCCAGCGGGACATCAAGCGGCTGATCGCCTATGCGTCGATCTCCCACTTCGGCTTCATCATCCTGGGCATCTTCGCGATGACGACCCAGGGCCAGAGCGGCGCGACGCTCTACATGGTCAACCACGGCATCTCGACCGCCGCGCTGATGCTGGTGGCCGGCTTCCTGATCAGCCGCCGCGGTTCGCGCATGATCGCGGACTTCGGCGGTGTCCAGAAGGTCGCCCCGGTCCTCGCCGGGACGTTCCTGATCGGCGGCCTCGCCACTCTGTCGCTGCCCGGTCTGGCACCGTTCGTCAGCGAATTCCTGGTCCTCGTCGGCACGTTCAGCCGCTCTCCGGTGATCGGCATCGTGGCCACGCTGGGCATCGTCCTCGCCGCGCTGTACGTCCTCGTGCTCTACCAGCGGACGATGACCGGGCCGGTGAAGACCGAGGTGCAGCGGATGCCCGACCTGCGGGTGCGGGAGCTGGTGGTGGTGGCGCCGCTGATCGCGCTGCTGCTCTTCCTCGGGGTGTATCCGAAGCCGCTCACCGACCTCGTCAATCCGGCGGTCGGCCACACCCTGTCCGTGGTGGACAAGAAGGACCCCAAGCCCACTGTGCAGGTGGACGCCGAGCCCGGCGGAGGCCGGGCCGGCCAGGCCGTGCATGATCAAGACCGGGAGGCCGCGAAGTGAGTTCCGTGGCAAGTGTCCACAGCCTGTGGACAGCGGCGGGCGCACCGGGCAAGATCCCGGCGCCGCACATCGAGTACGCCCAGCTGGCGCCGACGCTGATCGTCCTGGGCGCGGCGGTGCTCGGCGTCCTCGTCGAGGGGTTCGTCCCGCGCCGGCACCGCTACCACTCCCAGCTGCTGCTGACGCTGGTCGCGCTGGCCGCCGCGTTCGCCGCGGTGATCGGTCTGGCGGCCGGCGGCTTCGGCTCGGCCAAGGCGCACATCGCCGCCATGGGCGCCCTCGCGGTGGACGGGCCCGCGCTGTTCCTGCAGGGCACCATCCTGCTGGTGTCCCTGGTCGCGGTCTTCACCTTCGCCGAGCGCCGGCTCGATCCGGCGGCGCACGGCAACCGTGTGGACTCGTTCGCCGCGCAGCCCGCGGCCGTCCCGGGCGGTGCCGCCGAACAGGCCGCGGTCAAGGCCGGGTTCACCACCACCGAGGTCTTCCCGATCGCGCTCTTCGCCATCGGCGGCATGCTGGTCTTCCCGGCGGCCAATGACCTGCTGACCCTCTTCATCGCGCTGGAGGTCTTCTCCCTCCCGCTGTACATCCTGTGTGCGCTGGCCCGCCGCCAGCGGCTGCTGTCGCAGGAGGCCGCGGTGAAGTACTTCCTCCTCGGCGCCTTCTCGTCCGCCTTCCTGCTGTTCGGCGTGGCCCTGCTGTACGGCTACGCGGGCACGGTCACCTACGGCGGGATCGCCGAGGTGATTGCGGACGGCGCCAAGCAGATCGATCCGGCGCTGGCCGGCACGATGGGCAATGACGCGCTGCTGCTGATCGGTGCGGCGCTGGTGCTGATGGGGCTGCTGTTCAAGGTCGGCGCGGTCCCGTTCCACATGTGGACCCCGGACGTCTACCAGGGCGCCCCGACCCCGGTCACCGGCTTCATGGCGGCCGCCACCAAAGTCGCGGCCTTCGGCGCGCTGCTGCGTCTGCTGTACGTCGTCCTGCCGGGGATGCGCTGGGACTGGCAGCCGGTGATGTGGGGCGTCGCGATCGTCACGATGCTCGGCGGGGCGATCGTCGCCATCACCCAGACCGACATCAAGCGGATGCTGGCCTACTCCTCCATCGCGCACGCCGGCTTCATCCTCGCCGGTGTCATCGCCACCAGCGAGGAGGGCATCTCCTCGGTGCTCTTCTACCTCGGCGCCTACTCCTTCGTGACGCTCGGCGCCTTCGCCGTCGTCACCCTGGTGCGGGACGCCGGTGGTGAGGCCACCCAGCTGTCCAAGTGGGCCGGGCTCGGGCGGCGTTCGCCGCTGGTGGCCGCGGTCTTCGCGGTCTTCCTGCTGGCCTTCGCGGGCATCCCGCTGACCTCCGGGTTCGCCGGGAAGTTCGCGGTCTTCAAGGCGGCGGCGCAGAGCGGCGCGGGCTGGCTGGTGGTGGTCGGTGTGCTTTCGTCGGCGATCGCCGCGTTCTTCTACATCCGGGTCATCGTGCTGATGTTCTTCAACGAGCCCAAGGCGGACGGCCCGACCGTGGCGGTGCCCAGCCCGCTGACCACCACCGCCATCGCCCTCGGCGTCGTGGTCACCCTGGTGCTCGGCCTGGCGCCGCAGTACTTCCTCGACCTGGCCGGCCAGGCGGGCGTCTTCGTGCGCTGAGCACCCGCGCGGCGCGGTACGGCAACGGCCGCCGCCCGGAGCCCTCGGGGGGTTCCGGGCGGCGGCCGTGTGCGGGGCGCTGCGGTCAGCTCTTGGGCATCCCGCTCGGCATCTCCGGCATGTCGGGGATCTTCACGCTGCCGTCGCTGGTCTTGGTGTACTTCTCGGTGGGGCCGTTCTTCCAGTCGACGGACAGGGTCTTGCCGTCCGCGCCGGGCTTGAGGGTCCCCATGGTGCGGGTGGTGTCCCCGTCGGTGCACTTGACCGCGGCCATGGTCATCCCGCCCATCTCCTGGACCTTGCCCAGGCAGGCGGCCTTGTGACCGTTGCTGAACGCGACGGTGCCCTTCTGGATCACGAGGATCAGCGGGCTCTTCTCGGTGCCCGCCTTCCAGGCGCCCTCGAATGCGGCGGAGTCCGCGGGCTTGTCCGGAGCCGACGGCGCGTGCTCCGGCGACTTGCTCGGCTTGCCGTCGTTGCCCTTGTCGCTGCCGCCGCTGCTTCCGCAACCGCTGAGCAGCATCGCGGCGATGGCTGCCGCCCCGGCGATCTGCGCTGCCTTGCGCACGTACGTCTCCTCCGTTATGGGACAGGACAGGTGAGGCTAGCAGCGGGCTCGGACCGCCTCCGAGCGGTCGCCCGGATTGCGGCGGCGCCGGTACGGAGTTGGTGTGCGGCTGTGACGAAGCGGCGCCCGCGGCGGCCCGCCGCGGGCGCGTTCGGGATCAGCCCGCGGGCAGGACGCGGCCGGTGACCTCGCCCAGGCCGATCCGGGCGCCGTCGGGGCCGGGCGCCCAGGCGCTGAGGGTGACCTCGTCGCCGTCCTGGAGGTAGGGGCCCTTGCCCTGGGTGAGTTCCAGCAGGCAGCCGAGCTGGTCGGGGTCGGGCCCGGAGACGGTGCCGGAGGCGAAGAGATCGCCGGTGCGCAGCGAGGCGCCGTTGACGGTCATATGGGCGAGCTGCTGGGCGGCCGTCCAGTACATGGTGGAGAACGGCGGCCGGGAGACCGTCTCGCCGTTGATCCGCACCTCGATCCGGATGTCGATACCGCCCGGCTCCGCCCCCGCGTCGTCGAGGTAGGGCAGCAGCGGGACGTCCCGCGCGGGCGGCGGCGTACGGGCCTCGTCGAGGGCGTCGAGCGGGGTGATCCAGGCGGAGACCGAGGTGGCGAAGGACTTGCCGAGGAACGGGCCGAGCGGCACGTACTCCCAGGCCTGGATGTCGCGCGCGGACCAGTCGTTGAGCAGGCAGACGCCGAAGACATGGTCGCGGAAGGACTCCAGGGCGACCGGTTCGTGGAGCGTGGAGGGTGCGCCGACGACGAAGCCGACCTCGGCCTCGATGTCGAGGCGGACGGACGGGCCGAACGCGGGCGCCTCGTCCGCCGGGGCCTTGCGCTGGCCGTGCGGCCGGACGACCGGGGTGCCGGTGACGACCACGGTGCCCGCCCGGCCGTGGTAACCGATCGGCAGATGCTTCCAGTTGGGGGTCAGCGCCGCGTCGTTCGGCCGGAAGATCCGGCCGACGTTGGTGGCGTGGTGCTCGCTGGCGTAGAAGTCGACGTAGTCGGCGACCTCGAAGGGGAGGTGCAGCGCGACCTCGTCCAGCGGATGGAACAGCGGCGCCACCTCGTCGCGGTGCGCGGGGTCGGTCACGGCGCTGTGGACGGCCGCGCGGATCTGCCGCCATACGGGACGGCCGGCGGCCAGCAGCGGGTTGAGGGTCGGTGCCGCGAGCAGTTCGGCGTGCGGGTGGATGGCGGCGGGCAGCGCGCTCGGCAGGGCGCTCAGATCGAGGACGTGGCCGCCGTAGCGGACGCCGAGGCGGCGCCGTCCGGGTGCGTCGGTGGTGCTGAAGACGCCGTAGGGGAGGTTGTGCGGGCCGAAGGGATCGCCTTCCGCCAGGTCGAACGGGCTCTGCTCGGGCATGGACAGCTCCTCGCGTGCGTCGTCGCCGGTGGGCGGCCGGGGCCTGGTCGGCCCGCGGGCCGTGGGGCCGACGATCAGATTACGGCCGGGCGGGGACCGGCGGGGCGGTCCCGGGGCGCGGGGGCGCGGATACGTACGCAGACGGTGGGTGGCCGCGCGGTGCGCTGCGCCCCACGCATCCGTCATGTCCGGAAAAGCCTTGCCGCGCTGCGCAATTCAGGCCTAACTTCCTTCCCTGGCCGGGGGCGGCCGCCGTTCCGCGCGCGAGGGAGGACCGACGTGAGCACTCCGGTAGCGGTCATCGGGGCCGGTCCGTACGGCCTCTCCGCGGCGGCGCACCTCCGGGCGCGCGGTCTGCCGGTGCGGGTCTTCGGGGAGCCGATGGTGAGCTGGCGCACCGGGATGCCCGCGGGCATGCTGCTCGCCTCGGCGCCCGCGGCGTCGGGCATCGCCGTCCCGGAGCCCGGCCACACCCTCGGCGACTTCTGCGCGGCGGCGGGGGAGGGGCCCTACGCCTCGGACCGGGACCTGATCCCCGTGGAGACCTATGTCCGGTACGGGCAGTGGGTGCAGCGGCGGCTGGTCCCCGGACTGGAGCAGGTCCGGGTGGTCTCGGTCGACCGGCGCGGGGACGGCTTCGAGCTGAAGCTGGACAGCGGCGAGCAGGCCGGCGCGCGGGCAGTGGTCGTCGCCACCGGCCTGACCGGGCTGGCCCAGCTGCCGCCGGAGCTGGGCGCCGCGCTCCCGGACGGCCCCTCCGCCACCGGGCCGGTCTCGCACAGCTCCCAGCACCACGATCTGTCCGCGCTGGCCGGCCGGGACGTGGTCGTGCTCGGCGCCGGGCAGTCGGCGCTGGAGAGCGCGGTGCTGCTCACCGAGGCGGGCGCGGCGGCCGTCCGGGTGGTGGCGCGCGGCCCCGCCGCGGTGGGCTTCGGCGCGCCCCCGGACGGCCGCCCGCGGCGGCGCCCGCCGTCGCCGCTCGGCCCTGCCCGGTCGCTGCCTGTGCTGACGCACCATGCCGGTGCCTTCCGCCGGCTGCCGGTGTTCGCCCGGCGGTATCTGGGGCGCCGGGTGCCCCGCCCGCGGGGGGCGTGGTGGCTGCGGGAGCGCTTCACCGACCGGGTGCGGGTGGTGCAGGGGCGGCGGATCGTACGGGCCACGGTCCGCGACGGCCGGCCCGTACTGGCGCTGCGCGGCGCCGACGGGCAGGGCGGGGAGGTCGTCGCCGACCATGTGCTGGCCGCGACCGGCTACCGGATGGATCTGGCGGCGCTGGACTTCCTGGGCCAGGGGCTGCGCACCGGGATCGTGACGCGGGCCGGCGGTCCGCTGCTGGACGCCGGTTTCGGCTCGTCGGTGCCGGGGCTGTATTTCACGGGGCTGCCGGCGGCCGCCTCTTTCGGGCCGGTGCTGCGCTTCGTGTGCGGTACGGAGTTCGCCTCGCCGCGGCTGGCGCGGGCGGTGGTGCGGGCGTACGGGTGAGGCGGGGCGGCCGGCCGCGTGAGCGGCCCGCGTACGGGGGCGACGTAGCGCCCGCGTACGGAGCGGCCGCCGGTGCCCCGTATGCCGGGGGCTGCCCCGTCCGGCCAAGACGGCCGGCGCCGCGGTGACCGCGGAAGTCGTCCTGGCGCGTGGTGATTTCGGCGAGGGCGGTGTCCCGGCGGGTCCCCGCTGGTGACGGGTGGTGACGGGGTGGCGGGTTTCCGGCCATGCCCGGTTCGCGGGGCCTTGCCGGAGCGGAAGCGGACCGGGGATGCTTGCCGTCGCCGGTCGCGCCGCCGCGTTCGCCGGTCCTGCTGGTCCACGTCGTACCCGCGTCAACAATGGGGCCGGAACTCCCCGGCCGGGGGTCGCCGTGCTTCCCGGGCGGTTCGGGGGGCGGGCGCTCACGGTGATCGAACTGCGACCGGATACGCTGGCCAATGGTGGAGACAGCGACAGATCGACATTCAGTTTGATCGTCAGCAGACAGGAGTACCCCTCGTGACCGTCGTCGGGCCCTTCGGGCTGAGCGTGCGGGACCAGGCTCTTGAGGCCGATGTCCAGGCCGGGTTGGCGGCTGTCGAGGAGGGCCTGCTGGAGGCCACCAAAAGCGACGTGCCGTTCATCACCGAGAGCGCGCAGCATCTCGTGCGCGCGGGCGGCAAGCGGTTCCGGCCGCTGCTGGTGATGCTGGCCGCCCAATTCGGTGACCCCTACAGCCCGGGTGTGGTGCCCTCCGCCGTCGTCGTGGAGCTCACGCATCTGGCGACGCTCTACCACGACGACGTGATGGACGAGGCCGAGGTGCGCCGCGGGGTGGCCAGCGCCAACACCCGCTGGGGCAACTCCGTCGCGGTGCTCACCGGCGACTTCCTGTTCGCCCGCGCCTCGCACATCCTCGCCGACCTCGGACCCGAGGCGGTCCGCATCCAGGCCGAGGCGTTCGAGCGCCTGGTGACCGGCCAGATCCTGGAGACCGCGGGCCCGCGCGACGGCCGCGACCCGATCGACCACTACCTGGACGTGCTCGCGGGCAAGACCGGCTCGCTGGTCGCCGTCGCCTGCCGCTTCGGCGCGATGATGTCGGGCGCCGAGGAGGCGACCGTCAACATCCTCACCCAGTACGGCGAGCGGCTCGGCACGGCCTTCCAGCTGGCCGACGACGTCCTGGACATCGCCAGCGACTCGCACGAGTCGGGCAAGACGCCCGGCACGGACCTGCGCGAGGGCATCCCCACGCTGCCGGTGCTGCGGCTGCGGGCGCGGGCCGAGAGCGCGGCCGGCACCCCCGAGGACCGGGCGCTGTGCGAGCTGCTGGCCGGCGACCTCACCGACGACGCCCGGCACGCCGAGGCGCTGGCCGGGCTGCGAGCCCACCCGGCGCTCGAAGAGGCCCGCCGCGACACCGTGCGCTATGCGGAGGAGGCCCGCGCGATGCTGGCGCCGCTGCCCTCGTGCATGGCCAAGTCGGCCCTGGAGGGGCTCTGCGACGCGGTGGTGCACCGGGCGGGCTGAGGCCCTCCCGCGGCGCCGGCCCCCGCGGCCGGCCGCGGCATTCCCTGTGCTTGTGCCCGCATCCCCCATGCCTGCTTCCGGTATCCCCTAGGGACCGGTCAGCCTCCTGTTGTACGGCCTCCGACCTGAGGTGATCGTGCGTCATACCTCAGCAGTACGACGAGTTGCTCCCGCGGGCTGACGTTTTGCGCCAGGCGATTTGGTGAGATGGAACCACCTGAGCACGGCGGGCAGGTCACCATGGGCCCCAGGGGGGAACGCGTGGACAGCACAGCAGCCGCCGCACACGACGGAGGTAGGGCAGATGCCGCGGAACGAACCGACCGAGGTCACCGACGGATGGGGCGGGGAGCGCTCCCCGAGGCGCCGTAAGGCGGTGCGGTACGGCGTGCCGGTCGCGGTGGCGGGAGTGGCGGCGGCCACGATCGGGCTGGTCCCGGCGTTCGCCGGCTCCGCTCCGGACCTGCCGAAGATCTCGGCACAGGAGCTGATAGCCAAGGTCGCCAAGTCGGATGTCGAGCAGCTGTCCGGCACGGTCCGGGTCACCACCGACCTCGGCCTGCCGTCGCTGCCGGGCGCCGGCGGCGGAGCGGCCGGCTTCGGCGGCCCCCAGGGCGGGGGCGAGCAGGGCGGGGACGGCGCATCCGCCGCACCCCAGAGCAAGCTGATGGAGCTGGCGTCCGGTGCGCACACGCTGCGCGTCGCGGTCGACGGCCCCGAGAAGCAGCGGGTGTCCATCGTCGACAAGGCCGCCGAGTACAGCCTCGTCCACAACGGCAAGGACGTCTGGGCGTACGACAGCGGCAGCAACACCGCTCTGCACAGCACCGCGTCGGAAGGCCGCTCCGGCAAGGCGCACCGCGCCCCCGAGGGCCTGCCCAAGGACCTGAAGAGCGCGACGCCGCAGGACCTCGCGAAGCAGGCCCTGGAGGCGGCCGGGGACACGACCTCGGTCACCGTCGACGGCACTGCCAAGGTCGCCGGACGGGACGCCTACCAGCTGCTGATCAAGCCCAAGCAGGCCGGTTCCACGGTCGGCTCGATCCGGGTCGCGGTGGACGCCGAGAACGGCGTGCCGCTGAAGTTCACCCTGACCCCCAAGAGCGGTGGCGCGGCCGCGGTCGACGTCGGCTACACCAATGTCGACTTCGCCAAGCCCGCCGCGAGCACGTTCTCCTTCACCCCGCCCAAGGGCGCCAAGGTCGTCGACGGCGACAAGGAGCACGCGGCGGCGGAGCGCAAGCACGGCAAGGACGCCCCGGCCGCCAAGGACCTGGCCACGGGCATGGACGGGCTGGACGTCATCGGCAAGGGCTGGACGTCCATCGCCACCATCGAGGGCGAGGGCGGCGGTCTGCCGGCCGGCAAGGGCAGCGACAAGGACAAGGGCGCGGGCGGCGACGTCGGCAAGTTCATGGACAGCATCGGCGACAAGGTCGACGGAAAGTTCGGCTCCGGCCGGGTCTTCAGCACCCGTCTGGTCAACGCCCTGATCACGGACAACGGCACCGTCTACGTCGGCGCCGTCGACAAGCAGACCCTGATCAACGCGGCCAACGCCGCCAAGTAAGGGGCCACCAGCGCCTCGCGGGACCGCCGCGCCACCCCGTCACGGGGGGCGCGGCGCCTCCCGTGGGCGATCCGCACGACATGGAGGGGGGACACCGATGCCGGCACCGCACGCCCCGGGGCCCGACGGTGTGCGCCCGCCCGCTGACCGGCCCGCGGCCCCCCGCCCGCCCGTCGGGGACCTGGCGATCGAGACACAGGGGCTGACCAAGGCGTACCGCGGCGGGCGGCTCGCCGTCGACGGCCTGGATCTCGCCGTCCCGCGCGGCAGTGTCTTCGGCTTCCTCGGCCCCAACGGCTGCGGCAAGACCACCACCATCCGGATGCTGCTGGGCCTGATCGAGGCGACCGCCGGCCACGCCCGGGTGCTCGGGCAGCCGATGCCCGCCGCGGGCCGCCGGGTGCTGCCCCGGGTCGGCGCGCTCATCGAGGGCCCGGCGCTCTACGGCTTCCTCAGCGGGCGGGACAACCTCCGCCGGTTCGACGCCGCCGACCCGGCCGCCGACCCCCGGACCCGCCCCGCCCGGGTGGACCGGGCGCTGGAGCGGGTGGGCCTGGCCGCGGCGGCCGGCAAGAAGGCGCGCGCCTACTCCCTCGGCATGAAGCAGCGCCTCGGTCTGGCCGCGGCGCTGCTCCGGCCCCGTGAGCTGCTGGTGCTCGACGAGCCCACCAACGGCCTGGACCCGCAGGGCATGCGGGAGATCCGGGCCCTGGTCCGTGAGCTGGCCGCGGACGGCACCACCGTCTTCCTCTCCTCCCATCTCCTCGACGAGATCGAGCAGGTCTGCACCCATGCCGCGGTGATGGCCCGCGGCCGGCTGCTCACCCAGGGCACGGTCGCCGACCTCTCCGCCACCGTCCTCGGCCCGCCCGGCCACGCCCGGCTCACGGTCACCACACCCGACACCGCGGACGCGGCCCGGGTGCTGACGGAACTCGGGGTGACCGGTGTGGCGGTCACCGACGACCGGGTGACGGGCGAACTCCCGGCCCCGGGCGGCCTCATGGGCGGGCCGGACGGTGCGCGCAGGGGTGACGCGGCTCCCGACGGTGCCGCGCCCCGGGAGATCGCGGACATCAACGCGGCGCTGGTGCACGCCGGGGTGCGGGTGCGCGGCTTCGGCACGGCGCGCGCCTCGCTGGAGGACATCTTCGTGCAGCTGACCGGGGAGGGCTTCGATGTCGCAGGCTGAGGCGGTGCGGCCCGCGCTTCGGCCGCTGTGGTCGCTGGGGCTGCTGCGCAGCGAGATCGCCATGACGTTCCGCCGCTGGCGCACCCTCGCACTGCTGGCGGTGCTCGCGGGCGTACCGGTGCTGGTGGGCATCGCCGTCCGGGTCGAGACCGGTGGCGGCGAGGGCGGTGGCGGCGCCGGCGGCGAGGGCGGTCCGGCGTTCCTCTCCCAGGTCACCCACAACGGTCTCTTCCTGGTCTTCACCTCGCTCGCGGTGACCCTGCCGTTCTTCCTGCCGATGACCGTCGGCGTGATCGCGGGCGACTCCCTCGCCGGTGAGGCGCACGGCGGGACGCTGCGCTATCTGCTGGTCGCCCCCGCGGGCCGCACCCGTCTGCTGCTGGTCAAATACGCCACCACGCTGACGTTCTGCCTGGTGGGCACCCTGGTCGTGGCGCTCTCCGCCGTGGTGACCGGCGCGCTGCTCTTCCCCGTGGGCGAGGTCCCCCTGCTGTCGGGCACCACCGTGTCCTTCGGCGAGGGACTGCTACGGGCGCTGGCCATCGCGGTCGCGGTGGCGCTGTCCCTGACCGGGCTGGCCGCCGTCGGCCTGTTCGTCTCGACGCTCACCACCAGCGGCATAGCGGCCATGGCGACCACGGTCGGCCTGCTGATCACCGTGCAGATACTGGACACCCTCCCGCAGCTGCACGCCGTCCAGCCGTATCTCTTCCCGCACTACTGGCTGTCCTTCGCGGATCTGCTCCGCGACCCCGTCTACTGGGACCAGCTGCAGAAGAATTTCGGCCTCCAGGCGCTGTACGCCCTGGTCTTCGGCTCGGCGGCCTGGGCGCGCTTCACCACCCGGGACATCACTGCGTGAGGCCGGGAGCCGGCGGCGCCGCGGGCTCTTCCGCGGCCTGCGGGGCTGGTGCCGACGCGTCGGCCGCCTCGGTGGCGGGTGCCGTCCCCGCTGCCTGCGCCACCCCGGCCGCGGCCGTCTCCCCGGCCGCGGCCGTCTCCCCGGCCCTGGCCGCGGCCTCGGCCAGCGCCGTTCGCGCCCGCCTCGTGGTGCGCAGCGCGTCCCAGGTCAGCACCGCCAGGGCCAGCCACACCAGCGCGAACCCGGCCCAGCGCTCCGGCGGCATCGCCTCGTCGAAGACCGTGAGCCCCAGTACGAACTGAAAGGTCGGGGCCAGATACTGCAGCATCCCGATCATGGTCAGCGGCAGCCGTACGGCCGCGGCGCCGAAGCAGATCAGCGGCACCGCCGTCGCCACACCGCAGCCCGACAGCAGCAGCGCCTGCCCCACCCCGCCGCTCACGAAGGCGGACTCACCGCGCAGGCCGAGGAAGACCAGAAAGCCCAGCGCGGGCAGCAATTGCAGAGCCGTCTCGGCGCTGAAGCCCTCGATCCCGTCGAGCTTGATGCCCTTCTTGACCAGCCCGTACGTCGCGAACGAGAAGGCCAGCGCGAGCGCGATCCACGGTATCCGGCCGTAGGCGACGGTCATCACGACGACGGCGAGGGCGCCGACCGCCACCGCCGTCCACTGGAGCGGACGCAGCCGCTCACGCAGCACCAGGACGCCGAAGGCGATGCTGACCAGCGGATTGATGAAGTAGCCGAGCGACGCCTCCAGCACGTGCCCGGAGTTGACGGCCCAGATGTAGAGGAACCAGTTCGCCGAGATGACCAGGGTGCTGACCACGATCAGCCCGAGCCGCCGGGGCTGCCGCAGCAGCGGCCCGGTCCAGGACCAGCGGCGGAGCACGGCCAGCAGCACGACGGCGACCGGCAGCGACCACAGCATGCGATGGGCCAGGATCTCGGACGGCGCGGCGCCGTCCAGCAGATGCCAGTAGAGCGGCAGCAGACCCCACATGGTGTAGGCGGCGATGCCGTAGGCGAGTCCGGCGTGCTGATCGCTTCGAGGCTGCAAGGGACCCTCCCGGTGGTGCTGCGGCGGCTCTGCGAACGTAGCGCCGCCCGGACCGGCTGTCATGCCTGTCTTGGCATACGGTCATGACAGGCAGGCGCGGGCGCCCCTACGGCCCTTCCAGCCCCTTCAGCGCCTCCGCGATCGCCTCGGCGATCGGAGTGGTCGGACGGCCGATGAGCCGGGACAGGTCCCCGGGCGTCGCGGCCAGCTCGCCGCGGGCGATCCCGGCGTCCGCGTCGGCGACCAGCCGTGCGCCCAGCGCCGGTACGCCCGCCTCCACCAGCAGCGCGATGTACTCCTCCGGCGGCAGATCGCGGTACGGGATGCGCCGGCCGGTCTGCCGGGAGACCTCGGCCGCGTACTCGGCCATCGTCCAGGCGGTGTCGCCGCTCAGCTCGTGGACCGTGTTCTCCTGGCCGCTTCCGGTGAGGACCACGGCGGCCGCCTCGGCGTAGTCGCGGCGCGCGGCGGTGGCCACCCGGCCCTCGCCCGCACTGCCGACGACGGCGCCGGTCCTGAGGGTGGTGGCCAGCGCGCCCGTGTAGTTCTCGTGGTACCAGCCGTTGCGCAGCAGGGAGTACGGCACTCCGGACGCGAGCAGCGCCTGTTCGGTGGCGAGGTGCTCCTCGGCGATGGAGAACGTGGCCGTCGGTCCGCCCAGCACGCTGGTGTACGCCAGCAGTCCGACGCCCGCCTCCCGTGCGGCGTCGATGACGCCGCGGTGCTGGGTGAGGCGCTGTCCCGCCTCGTTCCCGGAGATGAACAGCACCCGGTCACCGGCCGCGAAGGCGCCCTCGAGGGACTCGGGCCGGCTGTAGTCCGCGGTCCTGATCTCCACCCCGCGGGCCGCGAGACCGGCGGCCTTGGTCCGGTCGCGGGCGAGGGCGACGATCTCGCCCGGTGCGGTGCGCCGGAGCAGTTCCTCAATGACGAGCCGGCCGAGTGCCCCGGTGGCGCCGGTGACGACGAAGCTCATGAAGGTACCCCCAGTGGGCGACGCTGGCTGAGGACCCGACCGTACGCCTGCGCTAGACGATCGTCTATGACGGGTGTACGGATTGCTGCTGCGGGATCACCCTTCAGCATCGCCCGCCGACGCGTCACCGGCACGGCTCCGGAGCCGCCGTCGGGCCGCCGTGAGCACGGCGAACGACAGACGGGTGCCTCCGGAGGCGCCGTACGACGCTTCCGGAGGCACCCGTGAAGCAGGTCGGTCAGCCGACGACCGTCCAGGTGTCATTGCCCGCCAGCAGCGCGGCGAGGTCGCCCTTGCCCTTCTGCTCGATGGCGGCGTCCAGCTGGTCGGACATCAGGGTGTCGTAGACCGGCCGGTCGACACTGCGCAGCACACCGATGGGGGTGTGGTGCAGGGTGTCGGCGTCGGCGAGCCGGGAGAGCGCGAACGCCGTGGTGGGCGAGGGGTTGTGGGCGTCGTGGACCAGCACGCCGCCGGTGCCCTCCTCCCGGACGTCGATGACCTTGAGGTCGCCGGTGGCCGGGTCGCGGACCACGCCCTTGGAGCCGAAGCCGTCGGGGGCCAGCGCGCCGAAGCGGATCGGCTGCCCGTGCTCCAGCCGGATCACCGCCTCCTCGGCCTGCTCCTTGTCCTTGAGGGCCTCGAAGGCGCCGTCGTTGAAGATGTTGCAGTTCTGGTAGATCTCCACCAGCGCCGTGCCCGGGTGAGCGGCGGCCTCGCGCAGCACCGATGTCAGGTGCTTGCGGTCGGAGTCGACGGTGCGCGCCACGAAGGACGCCTCGGCGCCGAGTGCCAGCGAGACCGGGTTGAACGGCGCGTCCAGCGAGCCCATCGGTGTCGACTTGGTGATCTTGCCGACCTCGGAGGTGGGGCTGTACTGGCCCTTGGTCAGCCCGTAGATCCGGTTGTTGAACAGCAGGATCTTGAGGTTGACGTTGCGCCGCAGGGCGTGGATGAGGTGGTTGCCGCCGATGGACAGCGCATCGCCGTCACCCGTGACCACCCACACGGACAGATCGCGCCGCGAGGAGGCCAGGCCGGTGGCGATGGCCGGGGCGCGGCCGTGGATGGAGTGCATCCCGTAGGTGTTCATGTAGTACGGGAAGCGGGACGAGCAGCCGATGCCGGAGACGAAGACGATGTTCTCCTTCGCCAGACCGAGCTCGGGCATGAAGCCCTGCACGGCGGCGAGGACGGCGTAGTCACCGCAGCCGGGGCACCAGCGCACTTCCTGATCGGACTTGAAGTCCTTCATGGACTGCTTGGCGTCGGCCTTGGGCACCAGGGAGAGCGCCTCGATCTGCGAGGGCCTCTCCGAGATCGCCTCAGTCATTGATGGCCTCCTTAAAGACCTCCGCGAGCTGCTCGGCCTTGAACGGCATGCCGCTGACCTGGGTGTGCGAGTGCGCGTCGACGAGGTACTCGGCGCGCAGCAGAGTGGCGAGCTGTCCGAGGTTCATCTCCGGCACGATCACCTTGTCGTAACGCGCCAGGACCTCGCCGAGATTCCGCGGGAAGGGGTTGAGGTGGCGCAGATGGGCCTGCGCGATGCGGCCGCCCGCGCCCCGGACGCGCCGGACCGCCGCGGTGATCGGCCCGTACGTCGAGCCCCAGCCCAGGGCAAGGGTCCTGGCCCCCTGGCCGCTCTCGTCGGCGGGGTCGTCGACGTCGAGGTCGGGGACCTCGATGCCGTCCACCTTCGCCTGGCGGGTGCGCACCATGAAGTCGTGGTTGGCGGGGTCGTAGGAGATGTTGCCGGTGCCGTCCTGCTTCTCGATGCCGCCGATGCGGTGCTCCAGGCCCGGCGTGCCCGGCACGGCCCACGGGCGGGCCAGCGTCTGCTCGTCGCGCTTGTACGGCCAGAACACCTCGGTGCCGTCCGCCAGCTGGTGGTTGGTGCCGGAGGCGAACTGGACCCGCAGATCGGGGAGTTGCTCGATGTCGGGGATCCGCCACGGCTCGGAGCCGTTGGCCAGATAGCCGTCGGAGAGCAGGAAGACCGGGGTGCGGTAGGTGAGCGCGATACGGGCCGCGTCCAGCGCCGCGTCGAAGCAGTCGGCGGGCGTGCGGGGCGCCACGATCGGCACCGGCGCCTCGCCGTTGCGGCCGTACATCGCCTGGAGCAGATCGGCCTGCTCGGTCTTCGTCGGCAGACCCGTCGAGGGCCCGCCGCGCTGGATGTCCACGATCAGCAGCGGGAGTTCGAGACTGACCGCCAGGCCGATGGTCTCCGACTTCAGTGCCACACCGGGGCCGGAGGTGGTGGTCACCGCCAGCGCGCCGCCGAAGGCCGCGCCCAGCGCCGCGCCGATACCGGCGATCTCGTCCTCCGCCTGGAACGTCCGCACACCGAAGTTCTTGTGCTTGGAGAGCTCGTGCAGGATGTCGGAGGCCGGGGTGATCGGGTACGAGCCCAGATACAGCGGCAGATCCGCCTGCCGGCCCGCCGCGATCAGCCCGTAGGACAGCGCGAGGTTGCCGGAGATGTTGCGGTAGGTGCCGGTCGGGAAGTCCTTCGTGGCCGGTGCGACCTCGTAGGAGACGGCGAAGTCCTCCGTCGTCTCACCGAAGTTCCAGCCCGCCCGGAACGCGGTGACGTTCGCCTCCGCGATGTCCGGCTTCTTGGCGAACTTCGCCCGCAGGAACTTCTCGGTGCCCTCGGTCGGCCGGTGGTACATCCACGACAGCAGGCCCAGCGCGAACATGTTCTTGCTGCGCTCGGCCTCCTTGCGGGAGAGCCCGAACTCCTTGAGCGCCTCGATCGTCAGCGTGGTCAGCGGCACCGGGTGGACGTTGTAGGCCTCCAGCGAGCCGTCCTCCAGCGGGCTGGTGGCGTAGCCGACCTTCGCCATCGGGCGCTTGGTGAACTCATCGGTGTTGACGATGATGTCCGCGCCCCGCGGCACATCGGCGAGGTTCGCCTTCAGCGCGGCCGGGTTCATCGCGACCAGCACGTTCGGCGCGTCACCGGGCGTGAGGATGTCGTGGTCGGCGAAGTGCAGCTGGAAGCTGGAGACGCCCGGCAGGGTCCCGGCGGGGGCCCGGATCTCGGCGGGGAAGTTGGGCAGCGTCGACAGGTCGTTGCCGAACGACGCCGTCTCGGAGGTGAACCGGTCGCCGGTGAGCTGCATACCGTCACCGGAGTCACCGGCGAACCGGATGATCACCCGGTCCAGACGTCGGACTTCTTTGCCTTCACCCCCGTTACCGGACGCGCGTTGTTCCCCGACAAGCGCTGCGTCGGTCTGCTCGGCTGGGCTACTGACCTGGCTGGTCACTGCTTCGGACCTCCCTCGAGGGGTGCGGCGTCCCCGCCGGAGGCAGGGCTCGGGACGTGTCGTACCGACCGGTTGTCCCATAACCATCGTACGTGGGTAAGGGTGGCCTTCCCTGGGGCGATCGCATGGTGGACGTCGGCATGAGACGGCAGTCTGGTGCGTTTTGTCATGAAATCACCGCCCCCGTGGCCCCTTTATTCATGACGCTCCGGACTCCTCCATTGGTTCTACGCCCAAAGTCCTCGACCTGGGTGGAAAACGTCGCGAGCAGCCCATCTGGCAGAGTGTCAGATCCTCAGGAGTTGAGGTAGGTGAGTACCGCAAGCACTCTGCGGTGATCCCCGTCACTCTGCGCCAGGCCCAGCTTCAGGAAGATATTGCTGACGTGCTTCTCGACCGCTCCGTCGCTGACCACCAGCTGCCGGGCGATGGCGGAGTTCGTCCGGCCCTCGGCCATCAGCCCCAGCACCTCCCGCTCCCGGGGTGTCAGACGGTCCAGCACGTCCTGCTTACGGCTGCGCCCCAGCAGCTGCGCCACCACCTCGGGGTCCAGCGCGGTGCCGCCGCCAGCGACCCGGACCACCGCGTCGACGAACTCCCGCACCTCGGCCACCCGGTCCTTGAGCAGATAGCCGACGCCCCGGGTCGAACCGGCCAGCAGTTCCGTCGCGTACTGCTCCTCGACGTACTGTGAGAGGACCAGGACGCCCAGGCCGGGGTGGTCCCGGCGCAGCCGGATGGCGGCCCGCACCCCCTCGTCGGTGTGTGTCGGCGGCATCCGTACGTCCGCCACCACCACGTCCGGCAGCGCCCCCGCGTCCGCCAGCTCGCCGGTCGCCTTGATCAGCGCCTCGGCGTCCCCGACACCCGCCACGACCTCGTGCCCCCGGTCGGTGAGCAGCCTGGTCAGGCCCTCCCGGAGCAGCACCGAGTCCTCGGCGATGACCACCCGTACCTTGTCCTCCACGGTTCCGATCCCCCCATATGTCACCCCGTAGCGTCCCTGCGGGACCCCAGCATCCCAGCATCCGGACGGAAGCGAGGCGGGGGAGGGGAGGCTGTGGAAAACGGGGTCGGATGCCCGGCGGGGGCGAGCGGAGGGGTGGCGGCCCACGGCGTGGGGGGCTGCTGGGGCGCGGGGCCCGGGGCGGGCCGGGCGGGCGCCGTTCAGTGCCGCACGGTGGTCAGCCGCGCCACGGGAGTTCGGCGGTGACGCGGGTCGGGCCGCCGACGGGGGAGTCGACTATCAGCAGGCCGTCGACGGCAGCCAGCCGTTCGGCGAGGCCGGCCAGGCCGGTGCCGCTGTCCGTGTGCGCGCCGCCCCGGCCGTTGTCCGCGACCAGCACCATCAGCCGGTCCGCGGTGCACCAGACGTCCAGCGTGGCGCCGGTGGCGCGGGCGTGCTTGGAGACGTTCTGCAGCAGTTCGGAGGCGGTGAAGTAGGCGATGCCCTCGATCGCCGCGGCCGGCCGGCGGTCCAGGTCCACGGTCACCGTCACCGGAACCGCGCACCGCGCGGACAGCGCCGACAGGGCCGGGCCGAGCCCCCGGTCGGTGAGGATCGCCGGGTGTATCCCGCGGGCCAGGTCGCGCAGCTCCTGGAGCGCGACCTTCACCTCGCCGTGTGCCTCGTCCACCATCCTGGCCGCGGCCGCCGGATCGTCCGTCAGCTTCTCCTTGGCCAGGCCCAGGTCCATGGCGAGCGTCACCAGCCGGGCCTGAGCCCCGTCGTGCAGATCGCGCTCGATGCGCCGCAGGTCGGCCGCCGCGGTGTCCACGACCACCCCGCGGTCCGACTCCAGCTGCGACACCCGGGTGGCGAGCGGGGAGGGCCCGAGCAGGCCGTGGACCAGCACCCGGTCCACCTGTGTCAGCCCGTGGATCACCCACGGCCCGGCCAGGACCAGCAGCAGCCCGAACCCGCTGGTGAACCCGATCTCCGCCGGGGTTTCGAGGTAGAAGCCGTTGCCGTGGCCGTCGCCCCACAGCAGGGCGCCCGGCTGGTCGAGATACGCGGGGAACGTCCAGCGCCACAGCGGATAGGCCAGCAGCGCCCAGCCGATGGACCAGAACGTCACCGAGAAGGTGAAGGCGAAGACCGCCCACGGCAGATGGAGTACGGAGTAGACGACATGCCGCCAGGACACCCCGCTCTTCAGCACGGCACCGACCCACCCCATCAGGCCCGGCTTGGCGGCCCGCGGCGGCTCCGGATCGGCGACGTCCAGCCCCAGCAGCGCGCGGGCCCGCGCCCGCTCCAGAACGCCCAGCGCACGGCTGCCCGCCAGTCCGCCCGCCAGCACCGGGATGCCCAGGAACGTCACCAGCAGACCGGCGCCCAGCGAGAGCACCGTGATCGCGTACGTGAACATCAGGGCCGACATCGGGAAGCTGAGGAAGAGGTAGAGGAACTCCCGCCAGGTGCGCCCGGAAAACGGGGCGCGCAGCCCCACGGGTACCCGGGAGCGCGAGCCGCGGG
Source organism: Streptomyces sp. NPDC058773 (assembly GCF_042746015.1). Lineage (NCBI taxonomy): Bacteria > Bacillati > Actinomycetota > Actinomycetes > Kitasatosporales > Streptomycetaceae > Streptomyces > Streptomyces sp. NPDC058773. The sequence continues at coordinate 126,504 of NZ_JBHYPE010000005.1, read as the reverse complement.
GAGGGGAGTGGGGTCGGGAAGGGGGTGCGTATGCGGTGTCCATCGTCGGTCGTCCGTTCTGCCGGTGCGGCCACCTGCCCTGCCTGCGCCGCTGTCTGTTCAGCCGCTCCGCGCGGCTTTTCCGCCATGACCAGCGTCCGTGAACGGCGACCCCCGCACCATGGAGTTACTCACCGTCCTTCCCGGGGGTTATCCCCACCCCCCGAGCGGCAGTTGGCTGCCACGGCGGCTGTGCGGGCGGCCGCCGCCCGAGGCCCCGCGGCCGGCCGCCGCCCGGCCGGCCCGCGCCAACCCTCAGGTCATCGCCCCCGTCGCCCCGCCGGCCCGGCCCCGGCTTCCGTCCGCGCCGGCCCGGCCCCGGCTTCCGTCCGCGCCGCCCCCGTCCCCGTTCTCCGTCCGCGCCCGCCACGGCAGTTCCGCCGTCACCCGCGTGGGCCCGCCCTCCGGCGAATGCAGCACGAACAGCCCGTCCACCGACCCCAGCCGCTCGGCGAGCCCGGCCATCCCGCTGCCGCCGTCCAGCCGCGCCCCGCCCTTCCCGTCGTCCGACACCTGGATCAGCAGCCGGTCGCCCGCCCGTCGCCCGTCCCCCTCGACCCGCCACACCTCGACGGATGCCTGCCGCGCCGCACTGTGCTTGGAGACGTTCTGGAGCAGTTCGGAGACGGTGAAGTAGGCGATGCCCTCGATGGCGGGCGCGGGCCGCTCGGTCAGGTCGACGGCTGTGGTGACCGGCACCGTGCAGCGTCCGGCCAGGGAGGCCAGCGCGGGCCCCAGCCCACGGTCGGTGAGGATCGCCGGATGGATGCCCCGGGCCAGATCCCGCAGCTCCTGGAGCGCCAGTTTCACCTCACCGTGCGCCTCGTCCACCATCGCCGCCACATCGGCGTCGGCCTGCCCCTCCAGCAGCTTCTCCTTCGCCAGGCCGAGCCCCATGGCGAGCGCCACGAGCCGCGCCTGGGCGCCGTCGTGCAGATCCCGTTCGATGCGCCGCAGGTCGGCGGTCGCGGTATCGGTGACCGTCACCCGGTCCGACTCCAGCTCGGCGATCCGCCGCTCCAGTTCGTCGGACGGGGAGAGCAGCCCGCGCACCATCGCCCGGTCCACGTCGGACAGCCACCGCGCCACCCACGGCAGGGCCGGCCACCCCAGGAAGAACAGCAGGAAGACCACCGTGAAGGTGAGGAAGGCCCACGGCAGCCGGATGAACGTGAACAATGCATGCCGCCAGGCGACCGGGTCCTTCAGCGCCGTCCACAACCACGGCAGGACCCCCGGGGACACCGCCCTCAGCCGGCTCGGTTCCTCGACCCGCACCCCCAGCAACGCCCGTGCACGGGCCCGCTCCAGCCTCCCGTACCAGCGGCACGCCGTCAGCCCGGACGCCAGCAGCGGCAGAGTGATCACGATGAAGGACAGTCCGGTCCCCACCCCGACCCACACCATGAGCACCGCGAACGCCACGACGCCCACAGGGAAGTTGGCCAGCAGATAGGCGATCTCCCGCCAGGTCGTGCCGCTGAGCGGCGCGCGTGGCGGCGGTGGTGAGGCGCCGTCAAGGGCGTCTTCGGCGGCGCTGGAAGGGGAACTCGCGGTCATGCGCCCCAGCCTGCCGGGCCACCGCCCCCGGTGCCATGGGGTAACCGGCGGGACCGGGGTGGGGTTTGCCCCCTTCTGCTTCCGGCACCGAACGTCCCGTTGCAGGTCAAAGCGCCTGCGCCGGGGCGGGCCGGGGGCGCGGCGCAGCGCCGTTCCCGTTGCCGGTGTGGTGGACACGGCGCGCCGACGGGACCGTAAGGTGTGGCGATGCACAACGGGAGGGGCGAGGGGCGATGGCGCGGGGTTACGACGGCCGGTTGCTGAAGCCGGATGACGCCGCGGGCCGGCCGGATTCCGCCACACGGGATGTCACTGCCACACCGGACCGCGACGGCGTACGGGATCTCACCGCCACACCGGACCGCACCGGCACACGGGACCTCCCCGACGCGGTGGCCGCCCCCCTCGACATCCGCGGCTGGGGCTGGGGCGAGCGGACCAGGGGCTGGGCGGCGGTGACGGCGAGTGTGCTGCTCGCGGCGATCACCGGGGTCTGCGCGGCCAGTTGGTACCCGGACGGGGGCGTCGCCCTCTGGCTCGGTGCCGCCGCCGTCCTCGTCACCGCCGCCGGCGCGGCCGTCGGCACGCTCACCGCGCGGCACGGGCAGCACGCCCCGGGAGCCGCGCTGTTGCTGCTCGGCGGGGTGCTCGGGGTGGCCGCGGCCTGGCAGGCGGTCCCGGGCGGCGCCGCCCGACTGGCCGCCGTCGGACTGACCGTGGCCGCCGTGCTCGCCCTCCTTGGGCTCCGCACGGGGCCGGTGCGCGGCGGCCTGACCGGCGCCGCCTCGCTCGCGCTCGCGGTGGGCGTCTGGGAGCTGGGCCTGGCGCTGACCGCCCCCGCGCGTACGGGAGTTGTGGTCGGCTTCGTCTCCGTCCTCGTCCTGGGACAGCTGCCGCGGCTCGCGCTGCGGACCGCCGGCCTGACCCGGCTCGACGATCTGCGTTCCGGCGGCACACCGGTCAGCCGGCACCGGGTGGCGGGTGCTTTGGGCGCCGGCCACCGGGAGCTGGTCCCGGCCACCACGGTCGCGGCGGTCTCGGCCGGTGCGGCGGGGGTGGTCGCGGTGCAGAGCCCCGGCCTCTGGACCGTGCTCGCCGCGCTGCTGCTGTGCGGGCTGCTGTGCTCACGGGCGCGCGCGTATCCGCTGGCGGTGGAGGTCGTCGCGCTGTTGGCCGCCGGAGTGGCGGTCTGTGTACGGCTGGTGGTGCTCTGGGCCACCGACGGCGGGGCGCCGGCGGCCGCGCTGTCCGTACTGGGGCTGCTGGCGGTGCTGCCGGTCGCGGTGCTCGCGGTGCGGGTGCCGGAGGCGACGCGCGCCCGGCTGCGACGGTGGCTGGACCTCGCCGAGTCGGCGGGAGTGGTGGCGCTGATCCCGGTCACGCTCGGGGCTTTCGGGCTCTACGGCTCGCTGTTCGGCGCATCCTGACCCGGAGAGGCGGTGGAGGGGCCATGTCATCGGCGGAGCGCACTCCGGATCCGGACGAAGCGGGAGCGGGGGCGGGACGGAGCGGGGGTGTGGATGCGGTGCGTGCGGCGAATGTGGCTCCTGGAACGTATACGGCGGGGGAGTTGGGTGCGGTGGGAAGTACGGGCGAGAGCGGCGAGTGTGAAATGACGGGCGAGGCAGCGGCGATGAACGAGGCGGGCGGCGGTCCGGCCGCCGGGCAGGGAACTGCGCCGGGGGCGCCGGGATTTCCGGCGCGTCCGGGCGTGCCCGGGGATCTGCCGGGGGCCTTGCCCGGGGTGCTGCCTGAGGCCGGTGCGATGCCTGTGGCGGCTGATGCGAGGCCTATGGCGGCCGGTGCGCTGCCCATGGCGGCGGATGCGCCGGTCCAGTCGTCGGTGCATGGCCGGCCTTCGGCGGCGGTTCAGCCGTCCGTAGTGGTTCAGCCGTCTCCAGCGGTTCCGTCCTCGGCAGCGGGGCAGTCGTCCGCGCCGACCCAGTCGTCCGCGCCTCCTCAGCCGTCGGCACCAGTGCAGGCCTCGGCGCCGGTCCAGTCGGCCGCGCCTCCTCAGCCCTCGGCACCAGTGCAGACCTCGGCGCCGGTCCAGTCGGCCGCGCCTCTTCAGCCCTCCGGGCCGGTCCAGCCGGCCGGCCCAGGCCCCGCCCCCGCCCCCGGGCCCGCTGCCCCCACGTTTGCCGCTCCCGCGCCGCCCGCCCCGTCGGCCTCCGCGCCCTCCTCCGAGTCCGGGCCTCCCGTGTCCGGGTCTCCCATGCCGGCCCCCTCCATGCCCGCCCCCTCCGCCCCGGCGCCCGGCCGTTACGGGCGGCCCGGGCTGCCGGCCCGGACGCCGCTCTCCGTGCCCCTGCTGCCGCCGGAACTGGCCGACGGCCAACCACGGCCGCGCCGCGGGGACCCCCTGGCCCGGCGGGCGGGCCGTGCGCTGCGCCGGGTCTTCGCCTCGTCCCCGGCCGCCGAAACGGCCGCGCTCACCCAGGCCGCGCACGCCATCCAGCAGCCCGTGACCACCGGCCGGCAGATCGCCGTGTCCAGCATCCGCGGCGGCGCCGGCAAGTCCACCGTCGCCGCCCTGCTCGCGCTCACCTTCGCGCACTACCGCCCCGACCCGGTCCTCGCCGTCGAGGCCGATCCGGCGCTCGGCACGCTGCCGCACCGGCTCGGCGCCCGCGAGGTGCGGTGGTCGGGCAGCGATCTGGCGCAGATCGTCGACCCGTCGATGCTGATCACGGATCTGACCGGCTACCTGCTCCCGTTCGCGGGCGGCGGCTGGCTGCTGCCCGGCAGTCAGGGCGCCATCGGCACCCGGCTGGACCTCGACACCTACCGCGTCGTGATGACCTCGCTCCGCCGCCACTTCGCGGCCACCGTCGTGGACTGCGAGACGCTGCCCGCCGAAGTGGCGCGCACCGCGCTGGTGACCACACAGGCGCGCGTCCTTGTCACCCCCGCGACCCCGGAGGGCGTGGCGGCCACCCGCTCCGTACTGGACTGGGTCGGTGGGCTGCACTCCGGCCTGCTGCCCACCACGGTCGTCGTGCTCACCCACACCTCACCCGACAGCGGCGTCGATGTCCGCCGGGCCGCCGAACACCTCGGTGCCGGCGGTGCGGCGGTGCTCCCGCTGCCCTACGACCGGCATCTGGCGGCCGGCGGCGCCATCCGTACGGAGCTGCTCGGCGAACGGACGAGGGAGGCGGCGGCGCGGATCGCGGCCGAGGTGATGGACCGCGCGCTCTCCCGGGAACCGGGCCGGCGGCAGCAGCCGCGGCAGACGACGGTGCATCCGCCGGGGCAGCCGCCGGTGTACGTCCCGGGGCAGGCAACCGTCCCCGCGCCCTACCAGGAGCCGCAGCCGCCACAGCCCTCGCCCGGCCCGCAGGCCCAGGCCGGTCCGCCGGCTCAGGGGGGCCCGGTGTCGCCGACCGGCTCTCAGGCGCAGGCCAGGCCGGCGCCGCCGGCCGGTCATGCACCGACCGCACCGCAACCGCCGGCCGGCCCGCAGCCCCAGAACTACCCGCCGCAGGCAGCGCACCCCGCACACACCGCCCCCGCACCGCACCAGTACCCGCCGCACCCCCAGGCCCAGGCGCCCGCGCAGCCGCTTTCTCTCGCGAAGCCCCCCGCTCCGCCGCGGTCGTCGGCTCCCGCGCAGCCCCAGGCCCCGGCGTCCGCGCAGCCTCAGGCCCCGGCGTCCGCGCAGCCTCAGGCCCCGGCGCCGCAGCCGATGCCGATGCCGACGACCCCGGCGGCGCCCCCGGAAGCCGCCGGCCCCCCAGGAGGCCCCGGCGCCCCCACCACACCAACCACTCCCACCGCACCCACCCCTCCCGACAACCGGAGCCCGTTCGACGGTGGCCCGGTCGGCTGATCCAGGGCGCTCCCGCCGGTCTCCCGGCCCGTCTCCCGCCCCGCGTCCCGTCCGGTCCGTGAGACAGGTTCTGAGACAACCGGGCGCTCCCTTTACGCTGCCGGCCACCCAGGTGGGGCGAAGTGGGGACAACCCCGTCGTCCGCAACGATGCGGCTGCTCACCGGGGCCGGGGCAGGGCCTAGACTCCGGTCCGTACAGATCGTCGAAGTCGTTGAACAATCACAGTCAGGGAGCGAGGGGCGGACGTGCCGGACGCGACCGTACGCACCACCGTCGCCGCGGACTACTTCCAGGGCTACTCGGTCGTCGGGCTCATCGCCGTGATCGGTGTGCTCTTTGTCGCCGTGGCTTTCGGGGCGGGGCGGCTGCTGCGGCCCGTGGTACCGACGCCGGAGAAGCTGCTGACGTACGAGTGCGGTGTGGACCCGGTCGGCGAAGGCTGGGCGCACACCCAGGTCCGCTATTACGTCTACGCGTTCCTCTACGTCATCTTCGCCGTTGACTCGATCTTCCTGTTCCCCTGGGCAACGGTCTTCGCCGCCCCCGGCTTCGGCGGCGTGACGCTGGTGGAGATGTTCATCTTCCTCGGCTTCCTCGCCGTCGGCCTGCTCTACGCATGGAAGAAGGGCGTCCTGGAATGGACGTGACCCCCGCCGCCAACAGCTCCGCGGCCGCGGCCGCAGGCGCCGCCCCCGAGTTCCTGCCGGAGCCCCGGCGCCTGGGCACCCTCGCCCGGCTCGCGCCGGAACCGATGAAGGTGGTCCTCAACTGGGGCCGCCGCTACAGCCTGTGGGTCTTCAACTTCGGCCTGGCCTGTTGTGCCATCGAGTTCATCGCCGCCTCCATGGCGCGCCACGACTTCATCCGGCTCGGCGTGATCCCGTTCGCGCCCGGCCCCCGCCAGGCCGACCTGATGGTCGTGTCCGGCACCGTCACCGACAAGATGGCGCCCGCGGTCAAGCGGCTCTACGAGCAGATGCCGGAGCCGAAGTACGTGATCTCCTTCGGGGCCTGCTCCAACTGCGGCGGCCCCTACTGGGACTCGTACTCCGTCACCAAGGGTGTCGACCAGATCATCCCGGTGGACGTGTACGTCCCGGGCTGCCCGCCGCGGCCGGAGGCGCTGCTGCAGGGCATCCTCAAGCTCCAGGAGAAGATCGCGCGCGAGTCGCTGGGCGAGCGGTACGCGAAGGGCGGCGCCGCCCGGCCCTCGGCCGCCGCGCTGCGCAGCGGGCTGGTCACGCCGCCCGCGCCGAAGCCGGCGGACGCGTCGCCGTCCGCGGACGCACCGAAGCCCGCGGGGGAGGAACCCCGATGAGCGAGCAGCAGCCCGAGCAGCCGCCGCACACCCCTGAGCAGCGGGACGCGGCGAGCGTGCAGCCCGAGCCGACGGCGGCCGAGCAGGCCCCCGCCGAGCAGACCCCCGCCGAGCCGGTCGTCGGCTGGCTGCCGGGCCCGGCGAGTGAGATCTTCGGCCCCGGAGCCACCGCGGAGCTGGCGTACGACCTGCTGACCGTCGACGTCCCCGTGAACAGCTGGCTCACCGCGCTGACCGCCGCCCGGGACGCCCTGGCCTGCCGCTACTTCGACTGGCTGAGCGCCGTCGACGAGCCCGGCACCGGCTTCCGGATCTGCGCCCACCTCGCCGACGTGGCGCGCCCCGGCACCGTGCGGCGGCTGATCGTACGGACGACCGTGCCGCATGATGCGGCCGCGCTGCCCACCGCCGTCGGTGTGTACGCGGGCGCGGGCTGGCACGAGCGGGAGACCCACGAGATGTTCGGGGTCGACTTCACCGGCCATCCGCACCTCGCTCCGCTGCTGCTCCCGGAGAACTTCGAAGGCCACCCGCTGCGCAAGGACTTCGTGCTGGCGGCGCGCGTTGCCAAGGCATGGCCCGGAGCCAAGGAGCCGGGGGAGCCTGAGCACGGCGGGCCCAAGCGGCGGCAGATGCTGCCCCCGGGCGTCCCGGACCCGAACGAGTGGGGCCCGCTGAAGGGCCAGCTGCCGCCCGCACCCGCACGTCCGGCACGGGGTGCGCGGGCGGCCGGCGGCGCGGCGGGCGAGCGCCCGGCACGGCGTACCCGCACGGCGGGCGCGGGCTCGGCCAGTCAGCAGGCGGCGGGGGAGGCAGCCGGAACTCCGGCGGCCCCGGCGGCCCCGGCCCGTGCCGAGCGCCCGGAGCGTCCGGCACGGCGTACCCGTTCGGCGAGCCAGGGGTCGGCCAGTCAGCAGCAGGCCGCGGAAACGACCGCCGAAGCGGCGCCGGAAGCGGCCGCGGCGACCCCCGAGACGTCCCCCACGGAGACCCCCGCGAAGGCGGCGCCCCCGCGCTCCTCCGACGCGCCCTGGCATCACGCCCGCCCGGCCTTCGACGAGCCGGAACGGAAGCCGGAGCCGGAGCCGGAGGCAAAGCCGGAGCCGGAGGCAAAGACGGAGCCGGAGGCAAAGCCGGAGCCGAAGCCGGATTCCGAGCCGAAGGCGGCGCCCGAGCGGAAGCCGGAGCCGAAACCGGCGCCCACCACGGAGCCGGAGTCCGAACCGGCCGCCACCCCTGAGCCCGACCCCACCCCCCAGGACCCGGCAGGAGGCGACACCCCATGAGCGACGCACTCGACATCGCGCTGCGCCTGCTCGCCGTCTTCGTCGTGTTCCTGGTCTTCCCCCTGGTCATCGGGCAGACCGAGCACAAGGTCATGGCCCATATGCAGGGCCGGCTCGGGCCGATGTACGCGGGCGGGTTCCACGGCTGGGCCCAGCTCGTCGCCGACGGTGTGAAGTTCGCGCAGAAGGAAGACATCGTGCCGGCCGGTGCCGACCGGCGGATCTTCCAGCTCGCGCCCGCCGTCGCGCTGCTGCCGTACCTCCTGGTCCTGGTGGCCATCCCGATAGGCCCGCACAACGCCGTGGGCCAGGCCCTGGATGCCGGGATCTTCTTCGTGCTCGCCGTCATGGGCGTCGGGGTGCTCGGCTCGCTGATGGCGGGCTGGGCCTCGGCGAACAAGTTCTCGCTGCTCGGCGGTCTGCGGACGGCCGCACAGCTGCTGGCGTACGAGCTGCCGATGCTGCTCGCCGCGGCCTCCGTCGCGATGGCGGCGGGCACGCTCTCGCTGCCCGGCATCATCGAGGCCTTCCACTGGTGGTGGGTGCCGTGGCAGATCGTCGGCGGCGTGGTCTTCTTCACCGCGGGGCTCGCCGAGCTCCAGCGGCCGCCGTTCGACATGCCGGTCGCCGACTCGGAGATCATCTTCGGCGCGTACACCGAGTACACCGGACTGCGCTTCGCGCTCTTCCTCCTCGCCGAGTACGCGGGCATCGTCGTCCTCTGCGCCCTGACCTCGGTCCTCTTCCTGGGCGGCTGGCACGGCCCGTTCGGCGCCGACGGCCTGGGCTGGCTGTGGACGCTGCTGAAGACCGTGATCCTCGCCTTCGGCGTCATCTGGCTGCGGGTGACCTATCCGCGGCTGCGCGAGGACCAGCTGCAGAAGCTCGCCTGGACGGTCCTCATCCCGCTCGCCCTCGCCCAGATCGCCCTCACCGGCGTCGTCAAGGTGGTGATCTCGTCATGAGCTTCCCCGGTTCCGGCCTCGCCAAGGGGCTGGCCGTCACCCTCCGGACGATGACGAAACGATCGGTCACCGCGCAGTACCCGGACGTCCAGCCCGACCTCCCGCCGCGGACCCGTGGCGTCATCGGGCTGTTCGAGGAGAACTGCACGGTCTGCATGCTGTGCGCCCGCGAGTGCCCGGACTGGTGCATCTACATCGACTCCCACAAGGAGACGGTGCCGCCGGCCGCCCCCGGAGGCCGCGAGCGCAGCCGCAACGTCCTGGACCGCTTCGCGATCGACTTCGCGCTGTGCATGTACTGCGGCATCTGCATCGAGGTCTGCCCCTTCGACGCGCTCTTCTGGTCACCGGAGTTCGAGTACGCCGAGACGGACATCCGCGAGCTGACCCACGAGCGGGACAAGCTCCGCGAGTGGATGTGGACGGTGCCCGAACCGCCGGCGCTCGACCCGGCGGCCGAGGAGCCCAAGGAGCTCGGTGCCGCCCGTAAGGCCGCCGACAAGCTCGCCGCCCAGCAGGCCGCGGAGGCCGAGGCACGGGCCGAGGCCGCGGCCGGGGACCAGGACCGACCGGACACCCCAGGGGAGGGCACGTGACGCTCGCCGCCACCGCAGCCGGCCAGGGCTTCCTGTCGCCCACCGGTGTCGAGATCGCCTTCGTCCTCGTCGGCATCGCCACCCTCGGCGCGGCCGTCATCACCGTCACCACCCGGCAGCTGGTGCACGCCGCCCTCTGGCTGGTCGTCGCGCTCGGCGGGATCGCCGTCGAATACCTCCTCCTCACGGCCGAGTTCATCGCCTGGGTACAGGTGCTGATCTACGTCGGCTCGGTCGTCGTGCTGCTGCTCTTCGGGCTGATGCTCACCAAGGCGCCCATCGGCCGTTCCCCGGACGCCGATTCGGGCAACCGCTGGGCCGCGCTCGCGGTGGCCCTCGCCTCGGCCGCCGCACTGGTCTGGGTCGTCGTGGACGCCTTCCGCGCCACCTGGATCAGCTTCGGCGGCGCCGCACAGGGCTCCACGGAAGCCTCCGGGCGCAGCCTCTTCCAGTACTGGGTGCTGCCCTTCGAGGCGCTGTCCGTACTGCTGCTCGCCGCGCTCGTCGGGGCGATCGTGCTGTCCCGCAGGACGGGGGAGGGCAGGGCCGCGGCGGCGGACCTCCCGCACACCGCCTCCCGCGCTCCGTCCGCCCCCGCCCCACGAGAGGACCAGCGCTGATGCATCTCGCCTATCCGGCCGTCCTCGCCGTCCTCCTCTTCTGCACCGGCCTGTACGGCGTGCTCGCCCGCCGCAACGCGATCCTGGTGCTGATGTCCGTCGAGCTGATGCTCAACGCCGTCAACCTCAACCTCGTCGCCTTCGACGTCTGGCTGCGCGACACCCTGCACAGCGGACAGGCGCTCACCCTCTTCACCATCGCCATCGCCGCCGCGGAGATCGGCATCGGGCTGGCGATCGTGCTGCTCGTCTACCGCAACCGCGGCAGCTCCGACATCGACCGGCTCCGCGACCTCGCCGAGAAGGCGGACGCCGGGGACGGGGAGCCGCGGCCGGACACCACGGCGGAGGCCGCCGCGTGACCCTCACGACCACTGCCGTTCTCGTTCCCCTCCTGCCCTTCCTCGGGGCCGTCGCCGGTCTCCTCCTGGGCCGCCGGGCGCCCGGCTTCGTCCGGCCGCTGGCCGTGCTGCCGACGCTGGCCACGGCCGCGCTGGCGGTGACCGTCGCGATCGGACAGGGCACCGGCCCGGCCACCGACATCGCCACTCAGCTCACCCCGACCGGCTCGATCCCCATCGACCTGGCCCTGCACATCGACGGCTTCGCCGCGCTGCTGGCCGTCCTGGTCGGGGTCGTGGCGTCCTGTGTGCAGCTCTACTCCACGGCCTATCTGCGCGACGATCCGCGCTACCCCTCCTATGCCGCGCTGGTCTCGCTCTTCACCTCCGCGATGCTGCTGGTCGTCTACACCGGCGACCTGATGCTGCTGCTGGTCGGCTGGGAAGTCATGGGCCTGTGCTCCTACTTCCTCGTCGGCCACTACTGGGAGACCGAGGCCGCCCGCGCCGCCTCCCTCAAGGCCTTCCTCGTCACCAAGCTCGGTGACGTCCCCTTCCTCTTCGGCATCTTCGCGCTGGCCGCCGACGCCGGAACCTTCCGCATCACCGGAATCCTCGGCACCGTCACCAGCGGCGGCCTGGACCACCCGACACTGATCGCGCTGCTGCTGCTGGCCGGTGTCGCGGGCAAGTCGGCGCAGTTCCCGCTGCACACCTGGCTCCCGGACGCGATGGCCGGCCCGACGCCCGTCTCGGCGCTGATCCACGCCGCGACGATGGTGGCGGCCGGTATCTATGTCGTGGCGCGTCTCCTCCCCGTCTTCGCCGCCTCCGCGACAGCGCTGGTGGTGATGGCCGTCATGGCCGCGATCACCATGGTCGGCTCCGGTCTCGCCGCGCTGGCCCAGGACGACATCAAGCGCGTCCTGGCCTATTCGACGGTCGGCCAGCTCGGCTACATGCTCGGCGCGCTGGCCGTCGGCGACCGCGGCGCCGCCGTCTTCCACCTCATCTCGCACGGTGCCTTCAAGGCCCTCCTCTTCCTCGGCGCGGGCGTGATCATCCACGCCGCGGGCACCAACTCGCTGGCCGCGATGTCCCGGATGAGCGGCCTGCCCCGGCGCATCCCGGATGCCTACTGGACCGTGACCGTCGCGCTGCTCGCGCTCGCCGCGATCCCGCCGTTCGCCGGCTTCTTCTCCAAGGAAGCCGTCCTGGGCGCCGCCGAGCACGCCGCGACCGGTGCGGCGCACGGCATCCCCGGCGCGGCCGGCTGGACCGTCCTGGTCTCCGGACTGCTCACCGCCCTCCTCACCGCGGCCTACGCCACCCGGCTGTGGCTGCTGGCCTTCCGGGGCAAGGGCGTCGAGGTTCCCGACCACGGCCCGCAGCCGGTCGTCATGAACGCCGTCCTGTGGGTGCTCTTCGCCCCGACCGTCGCGCTCGGCCTCGCCGCCCCCCTGCTGCCCGACTGGTTCGACGGGCGTTCGCTCGCGCCGACCCTTACCACCTCCGTCCTGGGCACCGGCATCGCCCTCGTCGGCGGCCTGGTCACCTACGCGACCTGGCGCCACACCACGGCCCTGGCCGCCCGCACCCCCCTCGGCGCGGTCGTCACCGACCCGGACGCCCCGCCCGGCCTCGCCGAGGAGACGGCCATCGCCACCCACGCCCCGGTCTACGGAAGCGTCGCCGGCGCCCCGGACCCGGCCGACCCCGGCCGCCTCCTCCTCGGCCCGCTGCAGCCGCACGCCGCCGTTGGCTTCCACCTCGACGCCGTCTACTCCGCGCTGTTCGTCCGGCCCGTACGCGCCGCCGCCACGCTCGTCCGCTTCCTGGACCGCGAGGTCGTCGACACCTACGTCCGCGGCGCCGGCGCCGCGCCGGGCTGGCTGGGCGCCGCCGTCCGCCGGGCCCAGACCGGGAACGTGCAGACCTACCTGGGCGCGCTGCTCGCGGGCTCGCTCGTCCTGGCCGTCGCCGCCGTCCTGGTCGCCACGGGCACGGGAGCCTGACCGTGCTGCCATCCCCCGGGGGCCGCCCCCCGTACCCCCAGCCGACAGCCCTCGTGGCCTGCCTCGCCGGAGCCGAACCCCGCAGGAGGGCCTGACCCGTGAATCACACCGCCATGCAGCTTCTCCTCGCGGCCGTCGTCGTCCTCCCCCTGGTCGGCGCGCTCGCCGCACTGCTCCCGGCCCCGCCCGGCCTGCGCGGCAAGAACCCCGACCAGGCCGTGCTGCGCCACGGAGTGACCGTCACCGGCGTCGTGCTCGCCGCGGCGATCGCGCTGGCCGTGGGCTTCGACCGCGCCCACCCGGCCCGTATGCAGGCCACCACCGACCTCAGCTGGATCCCGGCGCTCGACATCCGCGTCCACCTCGGCATCGACGGCATCTCGCTCCCCCTCGTCGTCCTGACCGCGCTCCTGACCTTCCTCTGCGCGCTCTACTCCTACTTCCACATGCCAACGGGCCCGTCCCCCAAGGCATTTGTGGCCCTGTTGCTCACCCTTGAGGCCGGCACCCTCGCCACCTTCGCCGTCCTCGACCTGATGCTCTTCTTCCTCGCCTTCGAGACGGTCCTCATCCCGATGTACTTCCTCATCGCCCGCTGGGGCGGGGCGGGGAAGCAGGCGGCGGCCTGGAAGTTCATCCTCTACACGCTGCTCGGCTCCGTCGTGATGCTGCTCGGCCTCCTCCTCATCGGCGTGAAATCCGGCACCTTCGACATGGTGGCACTCGCCACTGACAACGGCCCGAATGCCCAGCTCAGCCACACGGTTCAGGTGCTGGCGGTGCTCGCCGTCGGCATCGGACTGGCCGTCAAGTCGCCGCTGTGGCCGCTGCACAGCTGGCTGCCCGACGCGCACACCGCCGCCCCCACCGTCGGCTCGGTGCTGCTGGCCGGCGTGCTGCTGAAGATGGGCACCTACGGCTTTGTGCGGATCGCGCTGCCCATCACGCCCGAGGGCATGCAGACCATCGCGCCGTACCTCGCCGCGCTGGCCGCCGTCGGCATCGTCTACGGATCGCTCGCCTGCCTCGCCCTCGTCCGCAAGGGCGCCAAGGGCGACCTCAAGCGCCTGATCGCGTACAGCTCCGTCGGCCACATGGGCTTCGTCCTGCTCGGCATCGCCAGCATGACCCCCACCGGCGTCAACGGCGCGCTGTTCGCCAACATCGCCCACGGCCTGATCACCGGCCTGCTCTTCTTCATGGTCGGCGCGCTCAAGGACCGCTACGGCAGCACCGACCTCGACGCCCTCGCGGGCAGCACCGGCGCCGCCCTCTACGGCCGGGCGCCGCGCTTCGGCGGGCTGCTCGCCTTCGGCGCCGTCGCCTCACTGGGCATCCCCGGACTCGCCGGGTTCTGGGGCGAGATGCTGGCGATGTTCGGCGCCTTCCGGCCGGCCGACGGCCTCAGCCGCCCCGCCTTCCTGACGTTCATGGTGCTGGCCGGTCTCGGCACCCTGCTGACGGCGGCCTATCTGCTGCTCGTCGTCCGCCGCGTCTGTATGGGCGGCACCCCGCACCTCGCCCCGACCGCACCCCTCGGCGCCGCCGACCCGGACGGTGAGGACCCGTCCGGACAGCCCGCACCGGTCCCCGCGATCCCCGACATCGCCCGCTACGAATACGCGGCCTGGACCCCCCTGGCCTTCCTCACCGTCCTCGCCGGACTGTGGCCCGCGGCCCTCCTCGGCCTCTCCGACCCGGCCGTCCAGCAGCTCCTCGGAGGCGGTAAGTGATGAGCTCGATCACCCCTCTGGTCCAGTCCGTCGACTGGCTCGCCCTCGCGCCGCCCACCCTCACCGCGGCCGTCGCCCTGGTGGTGCTCGTCGCCGACCTCTTCCTCCCGGCGGCCCGCAAGCCGCTGCTGGGCTGGATCGCCACGGCGGGACTCGCGGCCTCCGCGCTTCTCCTGCTGCCCCTCCTGGGGGGCGGCAGGAAAACCTTCTGCCTGCCCGCCCACCCGGACGTGTGCAGCTATGTGGCCGACCCGTTCACCCTGGTCATCCAGTTCCTGGTGCTCGGCGGGGCGCTGCTGACCGCCCTGCTGTCCATCGACACCATCAGGGACCAGGACCTGCCCACGGGCGAGTACTGGTTCCTGCTGCTGTCCTCGGCGGCCGGCGCCGCCCTGCTGCCCGCCTCCCGGGACCTCGCCACCCTGGTCATCGCCCTCGAAGTGGCCTCGCTGCCCGCCTTCGCGCTCGTCGGGCTGCGGCGCGGCGACCGGCTCTCCTCCGAGGCGGCGCTGAAATTCTTCCTGTCCTCGGTGGCCGCCACCGCCGTGATGCTGCTCGGCGTGAGCTTCCTGTACGCGACCACCGGCAGCCTGTACCTCTCCCGGGTGGCGCACGCCCTCACCGCGCTCCCCGATCCGCGGCTGGCCACTCTGGCGAGCGCCGGCGTCGCGCTCACCCTCGTCGGCTTCGCCTTCAAGACGGCCGCCGCCCCGTTCCACTTCTGGGTGCCGGACACCTACGTCGGCGCGCCGCTCCCCATTGCCGGCTACCTCTCCGTGGTCGGCAAGGCGGTCGGCTTCTCCGGCCTGATCCTCGTCACCGTCCAGGGCTTCCCGTCGTACGCGGACGTTTGGGGCCCGGCGCTGGCCGTCCTCGCCGGGCTCACCATGACCGTCGGCAACGTCGCGGCCCTCCGCCAGGACCCACGCCGCGCGCACAGCGCCGTACGCCTGCTCGCCTGGTCGTCGGTCGGCCAGGCCGGCTACCTCCTGGTGCCGCTCGCGGCGGCCGGCTACACCCGGGACCCGGCGCACGCCATCGGCTCCACCGTCGCCTACGCGCTGATGTACGCGGCCGTGAACCTCGGCGCCTTCGCCGTCGCCGCCCTGGTGGCCCGTACGCGCCCCGCCAACCGCCTCACCGACTACCGGGGGCTGTACGCCCGCCGCCCCCTGGCCGCGCTCGCCCTGGGCTTCTTCCTGCTGTGCCTGGCCGGGCTGCCGCCGGGCGTCATCGGCCTGTTCGCCAAGGTCACGGTCTTCTCCGTGGCCGTCGACGCGGGCCTGGCCTGGCTTGCGGTGATCATGGCCGTGAACGTCGTGATCGCGCTCTACTACTACCTGCAGTGGACCGCGGTCCTCTTCCGGGGAGCCGAGGCCGCCGAAGCGGCGCCTGAGGGGACCGACGCCGCCGAAGCGGAACAGCGGCCGTCCCGCGCCGCGATCCCGGCCCCCCTCGCCACCGCCATCGGCCTCGCCGCCGTCCTCGGCATCGCCCTCTCCGGCGCCCCGCAGCTCGTCCTGCGCTTCGCCTCCGGGGCGCTGCTCTGACGGGCCGGTCGAAACAGGCCGGGGACGGTCCCCGCACGCCCCGGCCGCCGACAGCGGCTCCCGGCCCGCCCCTACGGCGGCGGACCCCACCGGGCGCGGTTCCTGCCGCGCCCGGCCCCGCCGCGCGTGCACCGGGGAACCAGGCTCGTTCATCCCGCGTTGACCAGTGAGTAAGGGTCCACTGGACAGTGGAGACACGCAGCACAGGGTTCCCCTGCCGCACCGCTTGGAGGGCGTACCGTGCACCGCCGGCACAACGGGCTCAGGACCGCCGTACTCCTCGGGGGACTGTCCGCCCTCATCATCGTCATCGGCAGCTTCTTCGGCCGTACGGGCCTGATCATCGCCGTCGTCGTCGCCCTGGGCACCAACGCCTATGCGTACTGGAACAGCGACAAGCTCGCCCTGCGGGCCATGCGCGCCCGCCCGGTCAGCGAGTTCGAGGCCCCGCAGCTCTACCGCATGGTCCGCGAACTCTCCACCACGGCCCGCCGGCCCATGCCGCGCCTGTACCTCTCCCCGACCCAGGCGCCCAACGCCTTCGCCACCGGCCGCAACCCCCGCAACGCCGCGGTCTGCTGCACCGACGGCATCCTCCAGCTGCTCGACGAACGCGAGCTGCGCGGCGTCCTCGGCCATGAGCTCAGCCATGTCTACAACCGCGACATCCTGATCTCCTCCGTCGCGGGCGCCCTGGCCTCCGTCGTGCTGTTCCTCGTCAACTTCGCCTGGCTGATCCCCATAGGCCGCTCCGACGACGACGAGGGCCCCGGCCTGCTGGGCATGCTGCTGATCATGATCCTCGGGCCGGTGGCGGCCGGGCTTATCCAGCTCGCCGTCAGCCGCTCGCGCGAGTACCAGGCGGACGCCTCGGGCGCCCAGCTCACGGGCGACCCGCTGGCCCTGGCCTCCGCCCTGCGCAAGCTGGAGGCGGGCACCCAGCAGCTGCCGCTCCCGCCGGAGCCGCGGCTGGAGACCGCCGGCCACATGATGATCGCCAACCCCTTCCGGACGGGCGACGGCATGTCCCGGCTGTTCTCCACCCACCCCCCGATGCGCGAGCGCATCGCCCGTCTGGAGCGGATGGCGGGCCACCACCGGCCCTGAAGGGCCGTCCGCCGCGGGGAGCGGTGGCCGCCGCTGCCCGTCCGCCGCATCATGAACGCAACGCTTCACCCGGTCCAGGGCGTCTTGCCCGGCAGTTACGTTCTCCGCTGCGCCCGTGGAAGGCTGCTGATCATGAAGTTCATCCTCAACATCCTCTGGCTGGTCCTCAGCGGCTTCTGGCTGGCGCTCGGCTATGTCGCCGCGGGCATCATCTGCTGCATCCTCATCATCACGATCCCGTTCGGGATAGTTCCTCGGGTAGCAGCATCAGACGCGGGTCGAGCTCCACCTTTACCCGCATAGGAGGCAGCAACTCATCGGCGGGTAGCGGGCATTGGGTGGTCCCGCTGAGCGCTGCTGAGACTCGGGCCCAGATGCCGTTCTTGGACCAGGCCAGGAAGTGACTGGCGGCCGAGTGCGGGCGGGCGATCTCGGAGGGAAGTGCGTTCCACGACTTCCCGGTACGGGCCTTCCAGAAGATCGCGTTCACCGAACGGCGGACGGTGTCCCGGCGTCCCTTCGGCAGCAGAAGCGCGATCCGTTCCCAGTCGGCGTCGGAGAGGTCGGCGTCCGGAACCGTGGTGAAGCCGGCCGATCGGTACCACCGCTGGACGGGGCAGGGCACGCCGCCCTTGCGCACGGGTACCGGCCCCTTGATGAACACCTGCACTTTGAGCAGCGACATGTAGTCCGCTTGCCGGTATGCGTCCACTGCGGCGAGTTCTTCGCGAGCCATCTTGGCGATCTCTGCCAGCTCACGAGCCCTGTTTCCCGCGGCCTCCTTCTCCGCCAGCCAGTCGGCCGCATCGTCGCGCATGGCCTGCAACTGCGCACGCTCGGTTTGCAGGGCAGCGGTAGCAGCCTGGATGGCCTGGGGAGCGTCGTCCTGCCCGGCCGTGCTCTTGGCGGTGGCGACGATCACCGCCGTGATGGAGGAGTCAAGACGCGCGATCTGCTGATCCAGGTCAGCGATGCGCTGTCCGTGTGCCGAGACGTCGCCGTCGGCCATCCCCACCCATTCAGCAGCCAGCTCTTCCAGCTGGTTGGAGTCACCGAGTGCTTTCACGATCGCGGCCCACACTGCGGATTCCAGGGCCGGGGCGTCGATGTACGAGCAGTCGCACACCTCAGCCGTGAGGTCCTTGTCCTTCTTCCCGCTGCACCGGTAGAAGCGACCTCTCGGCTCCATCGATTCGCGGCTGTGCCCGGTATAAGGAGACCCGCACAGGCCGATGACCCGGCCGGACACGGGGTAGAAGGCACGGTTCCCGGAACTCTTCTTGGCTGTCGAAGCCACCCCTCGACGCAGCGCCGCCGCTTCCTCCTCGGAGAGGATGCGGGGGAGGGGGATGACGACACGGTCGCCCCACACGGTGTCGCCCTCGGCGTCGGTCGCCGCGTGATTGCCGCGGAATAGCACCACCCCGTCGAGCACCGGGCGCGACATGATCCGATCGCGGAGATTTGCGTGGGACCACGGTCGCCCGGAGCGAGTAGTGACACCCTCGGCGTTCAGCCGGATCGCGACCTGCCGCAAGTTCAGTCCGTCGTTCACCACCAGATCATGAACACGGCCGATTACCGCTGCCTCCGCCGAGTCGATGACGAGGCGTGAGAGCCCGACCTTTCCTTGATCTTCGATTCGGTAGCCGTAAGGAGGCCGCCCCCCGATGTGCGGGGAGTTCGGATCTTCCGCCTTTTCCTGAAGGCCGCCCTGCGTGCGCGCGCGGATCGTTTCCCACTCGGTTTCGGCGTAGTCCGCTTGCCGCCGCATTTCCTTGCGGCCACCGGCAGTGGTGTTGTCGATGTCGTCTTCCGCGATGGCGACGAAGATGCCGATATCTTCGAGCGCCCAGACCCACCGCCAGAAGGCGCGCCCGTTACGTCCGATCGCGCGCCCTTCTTTAACGACCACTACGTCAAAAGCGTCTTCTCGGGCCTCTGCCATTAGCTGGTTGAGTTGCGGGCGGTCTTCCGCCGCCAGGCTTCCGCTGACGCCGTCATCGACGTATGTGTCGATGTGCTCCCATTGCTTGCTCGCAATGTACTTGGCGGTCTTGCGGCCTTGGCTCGCGACGCCGTAACCCTTCCGCTGTTCTTCGGTCGACACCCGGAGGTAGTCAACCGCCCTGAGAGTACGCCCGGCGATCGCGCGGGAGGCTACATCGGTTGCTCCGCGCTTCAATGTGGTTCTATTGGCCATGTCGACTCCTACCAGTCGGCCAGCCCCGGGACGGTTGCAGCCGTCGCCGGGGCGCGTTGTTGTACGACAGCGTATCGCCAAGAACTGACGCTGAGTTGGGACTATCGGACATTGCCCGCGCTGCGTGTGCTGGAGCCGAAGAGCAACCGCAAAAGTCGCTGCCACTCAGCTGGAGTGAGCTTCTGTCCCTTCTTGACCACTACCTCAACTCGTTGCATGCCGACCCCCGTCAACCGCTCCGCACCGTCCATGCCGGTCTGGAAGGCGTTCCTCTCGCGCTATCTCGCGACTGCGGGCGAGGTCTTCGGCGACACCGGCGGCGATGAGGGCCGCACCGGGGGAGTGGCCGGAGCCGGCATAGCGCCAGTGCGCATCAGTTATGGCATCGGGAATTCCGGCGGCGCCCTCCCTGGCGGTGGCACCCTGGTACTCGGCACGCTCGGCGCGCAGAGCTGCATAAGTCGTGGAGTAGACACGGGATTTGGTGAGGATGTGTCCCCGGTAGCCGAGGGTGTGAGCCCAAGCGCGCAAGCGCAACGGCGCCGACTCGGGGAGGCCGCCGAGCCGCCAGCAGGTGTGGATGAGGGTCCGGACGTGAGCTGAAAACCGGCCGGTGGGGATGTCATCCGGGCTGGTGATCGGGTGGTCGAGGCCGATGGCGGTGTCGGCTGCTCCCTTGGTGACGTACTTGGCGACGTAAGCGGCTACGGCGTCGTCGGCCAGGCCCTCATGTCCGCCGAAAGCGCGGAGCGGCCGGACATCGAGTTGGGAGCCCCAGCGCAGTTCGTGTTCTCCCAGAGCCCGGCTGTACGGAGTGCGCAGGTTGACCGCTGCGGCGGAAGTTCGTACAGCGGTGCCGAGGACATCAGCCGTCGCCCACGCCGGCGGCGGATCACCAGGCCCCTCCGCGCCGTCGAGACGTACGACCGCGTGTACGTGGAGGGCGGCGCGCTTTTGGTACTCGGCGACTTTGGCGTAGGAGATGCGGAGCGTGCGGCGCAGGCCAGTGCGGGTGCGTCCAGTGCGGGCGGCGAGGTGGTTGTAGAGGTTGTCCGTGAATGCCTTCCATAGCCGTCCAGCGTGCGCGTGCCACAGGACGTGTGCCGGGTAGTCGTAGCAGCCCGGGCACAGGGGTTGTCCGGCGAGCGGATCGGCGGGGTCGTGGGTGGCCGGGCAGCCGAGCGGCCGACCGTGTTCGCAGCGGCCGGTTTTACGGCGGGGGTGGCACCGCTCGTTGTCTGTGGTGACGCGGTGCACGGGCCCGAATGAGGGGGCGGTGAGGGTCACGAACAGCCGGGGACGCTCCCGTACATCCACCGGTACTGCCTTGCCGCCGACCAGTCCCGCGCGGACCAGGTGGAAGGTGTCGCCCGCGTGTAGCCGAGAGCAGGGGGCGCAGACGGTTGCTCGGCGGTTTCGGCACCGGACGAGCAGCCGTTCGCCGGGTTCATGGGCGGTGTCGTAGTGGTGCAGGATCTCGCTGGTCACGCCGTCGCGGGTGGTGGTGGCGCCCTTGAGGTGGATCGGGTGGGCACAGCCGCCGGTAGCGGTGATCTGTGCCATCCAGCGGCCGAAGTCAGGGTTTTGGACGAGGCGGATCAGGTCTTGGTCGACTTCTGAGAGCTGACGGAGGCGCGCCGCGCGGTTGAGTGCGGCGCGCCGGTCAGCCGAGGTGATCTCGGCGGTGATGGTGGGGACCTCCCGGGGTGGGCCGCCGAAGCGGCACGGATGCTGGCGGTTGGGTGGGATGGGTCCACGGCGGTCACTCCTTGGGCTCGGTTGGACGGGTGGTTAGCGGATGGTTCCGGTGCCCCGGCAGCAGCGGCAGCGCTGTCGGCGGCCAGAGCGGGTTTTGCAGGAGCGCTGCCCCTTGCAGACGGGGCAGCGGACGCGGCGCATGGGCATGGCTTGGCGTCTTTCTGGTTGTCAGGTGCGGGTGACGACGGAGATGAACCAGTGCACGAGGCCGTCTGCGGCGAAGACCAAGGGGGTCTGGCCCACGTACATGCCGAACAGGGCGATCAGGGCCGCCTCCCACCACTTGACGTCGCGGGAGCGGACGAGGAGCACGGTGATGATCCCGAAGACCAGGGCCAGCAGTACGGCTGACTGCTCACTCATACGAGCGTCCCCCCTCCAGGTGTGTGTGCCAGGAACGGCGGGCGAGGCGTCATCCTGGCGAACTCTGCCGCCGCCGCTCGTGCTTCAGCCGGCGTGGTCAGATGGGACCGGCCACGCATCCAGCCGCCCATGTCGCCAGTGGTGACAGCGACTCCGCGTTCCGCCTCACCGATGGACTGCGCGACCACTACCGCGTCCTTGTTCAAGTCGCCCAGCGCCATCTCGGCGGTACCGGGGTCGTTGACCCGGTGGCAGATCCGGCCGCTCAGTTGTGCCCGTAGTGCGGTGACGCCGGGCCCGAGGTCCGAGCCCACGCGTTGGCCGGCCACCACCAGGTGCATGCCCAGGGCTGCACCAAGCTGCGCAAGCCGCAGGAGGTAGGTCGTGCACTCCTCGGCTTCGGCGCGCTGTTCCTTGCTGCCGTTGGTCAGGTACAGCTCCGCCAGTTCATCGACGATCACGACGACCGGGACGGGTCGCGCCTTCTCGGGCAGTTCCCAGATCGAGCGGGCTCCAGCGAAGCGGCACTTCCTCATGCGGTCCTGCATTTCGGCGACCAGCGCAGCCAGCACGGTGACCGCCTCGCTGCGGCAGGTGGCCAGAGCCGAGAGCCGCATTTCCAGCAGCCCCAGTTCCATACCGCCCTTGCAGTCGACACCGACCAGGGCGACCGGTTGCGGAGCAAGTTCGGTGACCAGCCGCGCCACCAACGTGGACTTCCCCGATTGCGTCGCGCCGACGATCAACCAGTGCGGCACCCGCCTGAAGTCCATCCCCCAGGCACGGCCGCTCTCCAGCGTGCCGACGATCGCCGACAACAGCTCCGCCGACCCCGCCGCAGGGCTGTCCGTGCTCTCCAGCGGGTCGCGAGCCGTTGCCGTGATCAACACGACGCCGCGTTCCGGGGAGACGACGCGCACCGAATGGACCCGCCAAGCGTGCGCGAAGGCGTCGGACGACGCGAGGAAGGGTGCCGGAGTCTGCCCAGCATGCAGCCGGACGCGCACTTCCAGCCCATACGGTGTGGCACGCGGGAACGACAGGCGCGGGGTGCGCGTGCGCAGCGGCTCGCCCTTGACCTCCAGGTCACCCAGGACGCGCCTGTTCGGTTTGTGGGAGACGGTCAGGCCGTTGAGATAGGCGACCCGGTGCCAGGTGATCACCAGGCGCAGCGCGGTGAGGGGGTAGCCGACGAGGTACCAGTGCCACTGCGGCCGCCGCCGTTGCAGCTCGTTGCCGAAAACCAGCACCCAGATCAGCAGCGCGAGGGCACAGGTGAACAGGATCGACTCCATCAGGCGCCACCGCCCTTGCCGGCGGAACCGGCAGTCGCAGCAGACGCAGCAGGTACGGGGGTGATGGCGGATGCTCGGAAGCTGATTCCGTGCCGGTCGCCCATGGCCCACGCGAAGGCTTCCATGCCGGTCACGCGCACTTCGGTGCCTTCCACGATGCCCTTGGGTTCGCCGGGAACGGCGATCTCGATCACCGAGACCCGCCGCCGGTCCTGACGAACCGTCACACCGACGGTGTAGATGGTGTTTCCGTCCCGGTCCTTCTTGACCTCCTTGGTCTCGAAGTTCCCGATCTTCGGTTCAGGCCCGACGGCGCACCGCAGTACGCCGAGTCGAGAGGTGTCCACAGGGATGGACTGCATGAGTCTGGGCCTCCTTGGGCACTCAGAGATTAGACGTCACGTGACGTCACTCGTGCTTACGAGTTGCCTCCACTATGCATCTCTTGACCCGCCAGGGCAAGAACTTATGCTTACGAGTGACGTCAGATAACGTCATGGAAGACGACAACAGTTGATGAGGAGACCCGCCATGGGAGAGATCCAGCGACCCGGCGCGCTGTACCAGCAGGTTGCCGCCGAGATCCGTAACGGCATCGTCGAAGGCGAGTACAAGGCCGGTGCCCCTCTCCCCTCCGAAGCCCAGCTCATCGAGCGGTACGGGGTCAGCCGCCCGACCGTGCGCAAGGCCATCTCCGCACTTCGCGCTGAAGGACTGATCGAGGTGATCCACGGCAAGGGCAGCTACGTCCGCGCGCTCCCCGCTCCGGCGGTGAACATCGAGCGGACCATCACCCGCAGCGGCAAGAACTTCCGCACCGGCCACCACAGCTGGCAGCAGATCGAGGACCCCACCGTCTACCGCACCACGACCACGGCGACCACGGGCCCGCTGCTCAAACTCGCCGAAGGGGAAGCACTGTTCGCCGTCGATCGATTGCTGTCCGACCCGCACACCGACACGCGCGCCCTGCACCGCGTGCTCATCCCGTTCGCTACGGCCGCCGACGAGGCCGACCAGCTAGGCGAAGCACCGGACACCGAACCGGAGCAGATCTACGCCCTTCTCACCGCGGCCGGGCACAAGCTCACCTGGGACGAGACCGTGAGCGCCCGCATGCCCCTGCCCGACGAGCGCAACACGCTGCGGGTCCCCGACGCCACTCCGATCCTCCAAGCCTCACGCGTCACCCTCGGAACCGACCGCCGCCCCCTGATCCTCGAAGAGCTGCGCACCGGCGCCGACCGCGCCCAACTCGCCTACCACCTCACCGCCGACAGCCCCCGCGCCCTCCACGCCGTCTGAGCCCGCCGCCCGGCAACTGTCGAAACCTGTCTTCACTTACTCAAGGGCGCGCCCCTGGCGCGCCGGGCGGTCCGGCCGCCCCGCCGGGCTGCGGCCTGCCGGCCGGTCCCGGCGGACGCCCCACCGCCCGCGCCGGCACGGCCCTTAACGTCTGAAGCGCCTTCTCGCCTCAGGCACGGCGGAACCATCGAGCGGCTCACATGGCGGGTGCTCTGCCGAGTGCCGCTTTCATCGTTGCGCGCATCAAAGAGGCCGGCTACGAGGGGAGAGGTGGGGGGCGCGGGTCCGGAGATCGCACTGCCCCGGCCGTGAAAGCTGGGCACCGTACTCCCGCCGTCACCGATGCAGGCGCGCGAGGAGACCGAACGGCCCGGCTGTGGCTGCGGGGGAGCGGGCAGCTGCCGCGCTGTGGTTGAGCCCGTCGTGGGCGCTCCGCTCAGCGCGGCGTCGTCGTGGTGACGCGTTCGGCTGAGGGGCGTGGGTAGAAGGGTGCAGTGCGGCAGCAGTGTCTCCATCAGAGGAGCCAGCCCGAGTCGCGGCCAGCGCAAGGCCCCCGGTTCTCTCGCCCCGTGGCAGCCCTACCCCGTCACCCCGCCTCACGCCACCGAGTCGCCGCCACGTGCACCAACTTGGCCACCTCGCGCGCAGTCGCGGGTGACAGCTCCAGCCGTACCACCCCGGAACCGTCTGTGGTCGTGCTGGCCCGAAGCTTCGCTCGCGCCACATCCACACCAGCCTCAGTCAGCGCGTCGCCCAACTCCCCCGCCGCCTGCGACGCTTCACGCCAGCCGGTCACGTAGTCCACCCCACGCACCCACAGCACCGCGTCAGGGTCGAACTGCGCACCCTCGAACTCCGCATCCCCCGGGTTGTCCATTCGCTTTAAGTCCCTTCGCTGTTCGCTGGCAGAAGACCGACCACCAACGCCCGTGGGGTGAACGCATGGCGACGGCCCCGGTAGCATCGGCACCGGGGTCCTGAACAGGGACTCCACGCCGGACCACCCCCGCCGGCCAAGGTTCGAGGGGTGGTCCGGTCACAGATCTACGAGCCCGGCCGCGACGCGCCGGACAGAGCGCGCGTGCTCACTCCCGCAATGCCTTCGGAACGGCGTGGAAGAAGCAGGTGTGCACGGCGCGGAACAGTTTGTGGTGGGTGCGCCCGGCGTGCTTAAGCGCCCAGTCCTGCGGGTCGCCCGGCTCCTCCGCCACCTCCGAGGTTTCGTCACACGACACGCACTCCATCTCGTACATGGGCACGCTGTGGGACGTCTCCAGCTTCAGCACCCAGTCCGCGAAGCGCCAGATCTTGGTGAGCGCCATTACCGCCGCCTCCGTCCGTCACGACACACGGCCAGTTCTTCCCTGGCATCGAAACGGAGCGACGGCCCGTCCTTGAAACTCAGCACCACCGCAGGACGCCCCGACGCACGAAGGCCGGAACGGACGCCCCTGACCTCTCGCCACCGACCGCCGACGCGCACCATGTCGCCATCCCGCACCCTCAGCACCGACAACCGCGCCATCACGCCTCACCTCCGCCGCGGGCCGCGACAACGGCCCATACTGCTTTCCCGATGCCGCCATCCCGCACTTCCGTGCCCCAGCAAGCAGCCAGCTCGGCGACGATCGTCAGGCCCCGGCCGCCGCAGTCGTCGGGCATACGCGGTTGCGGCCAGTTCTCGGCAGCGTCATGCACCTCGATACGAACGCCTTGTGGCTCCCGGGAAAACCGCGTCTCGATCTCCCGACCGCGGGAGACACATGCATGGCGCACGGCATTGGTCAGCAGCTCGGACAGCACCAAGAGGGCATCGTCGGTAACGATGGCCAGGCCCCAACGAGCCAGCAGTTTGCGCAACTCAGCCCGTGCCAGTGCGACGCAGCGCGGATGCCGAGCCCAGCGGCTCACCACCGGCCGGCTCCCGGCGCAAGTTGTGCTGCTTCGGGCGACCGTCACCCCGCGATTCACCGTCGCTCACCGCCTTCCAGACGCCAACGGGACATCGAATGGCGTGACGGTAAGCCCTCAAACAGGAGCGGACCCGGAAGGAAATTCCGGGTCCGTGATTCTTCTTCGGTGTCGCGCTACGCGATCGCCCCGAGGGCGACGGCGAGTTGCTGCGCATCCCGTCGCCGGGTGCGCTTGCGCAGCCTACGCGCCAGGTCCCGCGCGAACTCATGGGCCCTCATCTGCTCCGGAGCAGTGGCGTATGCGCGCTTCAGATTGTCCACCGCGTCATCGGTCTGGCCAGCTTCCCCGTAGGCACGAGCGACGTCCAGTCGTAGCCGAGCCCGCCGCTCCTTGGGAAGACCGACCGCCCGCACTGTGGGCGCTATGTCCACGGCCAGTTGTACGTCCTGGAACTCAAGAGCGGTCGCCAGCCGATGAATCCCCACGTTCGCAGGGCCGAAGGCAGTCCACATCTCATTCGCGTCAGTGCCCAGCCGGTCGGCCGCCTCCTGAGCCTTGCCGATCATGTAGTCGGTCATCGACCGATTCCCCATCCGGGCGGCAGCAATGGAGCCGTTGAGGAATAGTGAGCCGTACAACGACAACGCCGTCGGCGAGGACTTCCACCAGTGCTGCTCCAGGTCGTCAGTACTGTCCAGAGTGCTGTTCACCGCTTCCGCCGCCATGCTCGCCCCGAGCTGGACGTGGGCGATTGCCCTCCTCAGAGACAAGAGGACTGCGGGATCGCCCGACTCAAGCGCCGCGATTTCACCTTGATCCGCAGCCGTCCACGCCAAGTTGGTCTCGCCCAGCTTCCTCAGTACCGCCGTCGCCACATGGCACGTCAGCGCGAACAGTCGAAGCGCTTGAACGCGTTCGTTCCCAGACCCCCGCTCATTCATCGCGAGCCGCGCATCAGCCAGCAATCCGGGCAGCCGCTCGGCCAGCGCGGCGAATTCCCCGGCCTGATACCGCTCCCATGCGTCTGCGACCTCCACCGCCAGCCGTTCCAGCCGCATCGGTTCCCGGTCGGCGACCAGCGACCCGGCCAATCGCCGGGACTGCATCAGCGCGGCTCGTATGGCGGGCACGCTGCCGGCGAACCCGTCGTGGTCCTCCAGCAGCACTGGCACACCTTGCAGATCTTCGATGGGAACGCGCAGTGCATCGGCCAGATCAGCCAGCATCTTTACGTTGTTCACGGGAATCCGGCCGGACTCGACCCGGTACACCCAGTCTTCGGATCGCCTCACCAGTTCGCCGAGTTGCAGCTGACTCTGCCCCCGACGCTTGCGGTAGAACTTCACGCGTTTGCCGAACTCAAGATGGTCAGTCATGCCGCGCATGGCTGCGCTCCCCTCACTCTGCCCAACCGAGTGTCACACGTTGTGCACAACGAATGACAGAGGTCAAGGCATCTCTCGACCGCCAGACGACGGCCGATAGGGTCGGCGACATGGCCGAGAACGAGCAGGAACAGCGCATGGCAACCCCTCGGATGGCAGCGGGCGCGCTGTTCTTCGACGGCCAGGACCAGGTCCTGTTGGTCAAGCCGTCGTACAAGCCGAAGTGGGAGATTCCAGGCGGGTACATCGAGCACGGCGAGTCCCCGCTGGCCGCCTGCCGTCGTGAGGTCAAGGAAGAGCTGGGCATCAGTCCCGGCATCGGCCCGTTGCTGGTAGTCGACTGGGCGCCGAGCGATGCCGAGGGTGACAAGGTTCTGTACGTCTTCAACGGCGGCCAGCTCCTCGCAGACGAGGCGGCCGCGATCACCCTTGCACCTGACGAACTGCTGGCCGCTGAGTTCCACCCGGCCGAAGAGCTCGACGACCTCTTGATCCCTCGTCTCGCCCGCCGAGTGAAGGCAGCGATCGCAGCGCGTGCGCAGGCACACCCGCAGTACCTTGAGCACGGCCAGCTCCCCGCGAGCTGAGGGCGACCGCTGGCGTCACGTGACCGGGCAGCGAGTGGCCGCGCCCACAGGGATGCGAGACATTCGAGATGGGGGTCACCGCCCGCAACGGTTTACCGGTGTGGGTGCGTCTAGCAGGGCAGATCGTTTCTCCGATGTGCCCGTGGAAGGCTGCCGATCATGAAAACCGTCCTCAACGTCATCTGGCTGGTCCTCAGCGGCTTCTGGCTGGCGCTCGGCTACGTCCTCGCGGGCATCATCTGCTGCGTCTTGATCATTACCATTCCATTTGGCATTGCCAGCTTTCGCATCGCGGGCTACGCGCTGTGGCCGTTCGGTCGGACGACCGTGGAGCGCCGCGATGCTGGCGCCGGCTCGTTGATCGGCAACGTGATCTGGATCATCTTCGCGGGCTGGTGGCTGGCTCTCGGGCACATCGTCACGGGCCTCGTCCTGTGCGTGACGATCATCGGCATCCCCTTCGGCATCGCCAACTTCAAGATGATCCCGGTCTCCCTGATGCCGCTGGGCCGCGACATCGTCCCGACGGACGAGCCCTTCGCGACCCGCTGAATGGGTGAGGGTGGGTGCCCGGTGCACCCGCCCTCACTGGCAAATCCCCTGGTCAGACCGTGACGGAGAACCGGATCGGCTTTGTTACGCGATCCTGCCCGTCAGAGAAGCATCCCGTTCGGCATCGCGTCCTTCCGGATCGCCGGCTACGCCCTGTGGCCCTTCGGCCGGACCACCGTCGTGCGCCAGGACGCCGGCGCGGGTTCGATGATCGGCAATGTCATCTGGATCATCTTCGCGGGCTGGTGGCTGGCCCTCGGGCACATCATCACCGGCATCGCCCTGTGCGTGACGCTCATCGGCATCCCCTTCGGCATCGCCAACTTCAAGATGATCCCGATCTCCCTCATGCCCCTGGGCCGCGACATCGTCCCCACGGACGAGCCTTTCGCGACGCGCTGACCGCCCGCCGCACCCGGCCCCGCCTCAGCCCCGTCGACGAGCCCCCGGGCCGCTTCGTGCCACGACCCGGCAAGCTCAGCCACGATTGAGGTCAAGCCTCCTACCGGGACGCCCACTTCGCCGCCCGGCACACAGGTGGGGCGGCACGCCGAAGCGCGCCGCCCCATCCTGTGGCACCCGGAAACCGGGCTCCTAGCGGTAGTTCACGAACTGCAGCGCGAAGTCCAGATCCTTGCCCTTCAGCAGCTGCTGCACGGCCTGCAGGTCGTCCCGGCTCTTCGAGCTGACCCGCAGCTCGTCGCCCTGCACCTGCGCCTTGACGCCCTTCGGGCCCTCATCGCGGATGATCTTGGCGACCTTCTTGGCGTTCTCCTGCGAGATCCCCTCCTCGATCGAGGCGAAGATCTTGTACTCCTTGCCCGAGGCCTGCGGCTCGCCGGCGTCCAGCGCCTTCAGGGAGATCCCGCGCTTGACCAGCTTGGACTGGAAGATGTCGAGTACCGCCTTCACCCGCTCCTCGGCGTTGGCCCGCATCTCGATCTTCTCGCCCGACCACTCGATCGACGCGCCCACGCCCTTGAAGTCGTAGCGCTGCGAGATCTCCTTGGCGGCCTGGTTGAGCGCGTTGTCGACCTCCTGCCGCTCTACCTTCGAGACGATGTCGAAACTGGAGTCGGCCATGTTGAGTTGGCTCCTCGTACGTAGATCCATCAGGGGTGCGGCCCGTCCCCGGACCGCCTGCCAAGCCTAGCCACCCGGCCAAGATCCAGCGCTCACGAATCGAGTGGCGAACCACCCCCAGCCATCGGGTATGGTTTACGTCGTTGCCACGGAGCACCGCCCCAGAGCGGATCTCCCGGCAGCAAACCTTGGCGGTGTGCCCGAGCGGCCAAAGGGAGCAGACTGTAAATCTGCCGGCTCAGCCTTCCCAGGTTCGAATCCTGGCGCCGCCACAGGAGTACAAGGGCCCCTGGTCTGCGATTTCCGCAGACCAGGGGCCCTTTGTCATGCGCTTTCGCCTCGACCGCGCGGCCGCGAGCGGAACCCGCGGCCCACGCCGTCGCCCCGGGGCGCAGCCACGGCCGGAGAGGCCCGGAGCGCCGCGCCCTCAGCGCCCCGCCACCGCCCGCACCGCCTCCTTCACGGGCACGTCCCCGCCGATCAGCTCCAGCGTCCGGCCGATGGTGCCCGGCTCGTCGAGCAGCTCCGCCAGGACGGCCGCCACATCGTCCCGGGTCACCTCGCTGCGGCCGGTCGCGTCGGCCAGCGCCACCAGGTCCGTACCGGGGTCGTTGGTCAGCCGGCCCGGCCGCAGGATCGTCCAGTCCAGCCCGGCACGGGCCCGTACGTCCGCGTCCGCGGCGCCCTTGGCCCGCAGGTACGCGGCGAAGACCGGGTCGGTGCCCTCGGGCGGCTCGCGGTCCGCGCCCATGGACGAGATGACCAGGAAGCGCCGCACCCCGGCCGCCTCGGCCGCGTCGGCGAAGACCGCCGCCGCGCCGCGGTCCACGGTGTCCTTGCGTTCGATGCCACTGCCCGGCCCGGCGCCCGCCGCGAAGACGGCCGCGTCGGCGCCGTCCATGTGCCGGGCGACATCCTCCACCGACGCCGACTCCAGGTCGCAGACCACCGGTTCGGCCCCCGCGGCCAGCACGTCACCGGCCTGTTCCGGCCGGCGGATGATGCCCGCGACCTCGTCCCCGCGCTTGGCGAGCAACCGCTCCAGCCGCAGCGCGATCTGACCATGTCCACCTGCGATGACAATGCGCATGATCCCGACCGTACGCCGAAGCACCGCCGCGGAGCACGGGACCGGCCGGGGAGGGCGGCCCTTCTCCCCGCCGCGGCTCAGCGCTGCGACTGCCGCGGCAGCTCCAGCGCCACGTCCGCCGCCGAGTCGCAGTACTCCCGCACCGCGCTGGTCCGGGCGACCACCCGCCCGCGGTGGATCACGATCCGGCTGTACGCGAGCGAGAGCACCCCCGCGATCCGCTCCCCACGCACCGCCAGCAGCTCCGCGGGGAACCCCGCCTCGACCCGTACCTCCGGCAGCCCCAGCGTCGCCCGCGCCGCCGAACTCACCGTCCCGTAGGCCGCCTCCGGCGTGGCCTCTCCGAGGGAGGCCAGCAAATACGCGGCCTCCAACGGGTCGCCGCGTCCCACCGGGTTCGCCACGTCCCGCAGCGCCCCGCTGCCCGCCGCCACCCGGACCCCGGCCGCCCGCAGCAGCCGTACGGGCGCCGGGCGCGACACCCGCGAGCCGTACCGCTCCAGGCCCGTGCAGTCGCCCTGCGGCAGACAGACCACCGCGACCCCGGCCGCCGCCAGCTGCTCGGCGACCCGCGCCGCCACGCTCCGCGGCATCCGCGCCATCCCGGCGCACGGCCCGAGCGCGACGCCCGGCCGCAGCCCGCCGGACATCGCCGCGACCCGCGCCAGCCGCGCCGGATCGTCGCCGTCGGTGTGCAGATCCACCGGACAGCCGTGCTCCCCGGCCAGCTCCAGCACCGTCTCGACGTACCCGGCCGGATCGGGGTCGAGGTCCGGGCAGCCGCCGATGACCGAGGCGCCCATCTTCACCGCGTCCCGCAGCATCGCCAGCCCGTCCGCCCCGGCCACCCCGGTCAGCACCCGCGGCACCGCGACCGCCGCCAGGTCGGCCAGCCCGCGCAGCGACCGGCGGGCCTGCAGGACCGCCTCCAGCGAGCGCAGTCCCTGGACGTCACCGATCCGTACGTGGCTGCGCGAGGCGGTGGCGCCGTGCCCCAACTGGAGCAGCGCGGCCTCGGTCGTCCGCCGCTGGACGTCTTCGGGCGAACTGGAGGCGGGCCCGTCGGAGTCGGCCGTCAGGGCGGTGTCGCAGTGCGCGTGGGGTTCGGCGGGGGCGGGGAGCAGGAGGTAGCCGGCGAGGTCGACACGGGCGCCCTGCGGGGCGAGGCTGCCGGCCGTCCCGACGGCCTCGATGCGTCCGCCGCCGAGCCGCACGTCCACCGTCCGCCCGTCGGCGAGCCGGGCGCCGCACAGCACCAGCGCCCCGCTCTCCGGCCTGGCGAACCGGCCGGGCCCGCCGGGTTTTCCCGGCTGCGGCTGCGGCGAACTGCTGTCGGACATCGCGCTCCTCGAAGGCACCCGGCGTGCAAGATCACGCAGCGATCTTCCGAGCCTAGGCCGCTGCCGGGAGAGCGTTGCGCAGGCGCGAAATAGTCGTACCGGTGTGGTGCGCGAGGCCGCCGGGGCACGGCCCGGATACGGATTTCACGTTTGGCGGCGGGCCGTGTAATGTCTTCATCGCTCGCCCCAATAGCTCAGTCGGCAGAGCGTCTCCATGGTAAGGAGAAGGTCTACGGTTCGATTCCGTATTGGGGCTCTGATGTGTGAGGTTCCCGCCTTCGGGCGGGGTCCCCTCGCATCACAGCGGTGTAGCTCAGTCGGTAGAGCAAGCGGCTCATAATCGCTGTGTCACCGGTTCAAGTCCGGTCACCGCTACTGACAGTAGCCGATTGTGGGGTCGGTCCTCCGATCGGCTACTCTTCTATGCGTTAATCCGACCATCCGTCCGTCAAGGAGCACTCACGTGGCTGCCACCGACGTCCGCCCGAAGATCACGCTGGCCTGCGTGGAGTGCAAGGAGCGGAACTACATCACCAAGAAGAACCGGCGTAACGACCCGGACCGTCTTGAGATGAAGAAGCACTGCCCCCGTTGCAACTCGCACACCGCGCACCGCGAGACGCGATAACACAGGCTCGACCGTGAGGCCGTCCCCATTCGTGGGGGCGGCCTCACGGCGTTGTCACCATCAGTACAGGGAGGTTGCGAGCCCATGGCGCTCGACCAGTCTTTTGTCGGACGCACGTACCCGCCCACCGACCCGTACGAGGTCGGCCGGGAAAAGATCCGCGAATTCGCCGAGTCGATCGGTGACCCCAACCCCGCTTATACGGACGCCGAAGCGGCCAAGGCACTCGGGTACTCCGATGTGATCGCCCCGCCGACTTTTGTGTTCGCCATCACTTTCAAGGCCGCGGGACAGGTCATCGAGGACCCCCAACTCGGCCTGGATTACAGCCGGGTGGTGCACGGTGACCAGAAGTTCGCCTACACCCGGCCGGTCCGCAGCGGCGACCGGCTGTCGGTGACCTCCACCATCGAGGCCGTCAAGACCATGGCCGGCAACGACATCATCGACATCCGCGGCGAGGTGCACGACGAGGCGGGCGAGCACGTCGTGACCGCCTTCACCAAGCTGGTGTCCCGCGCCGCGAAGGAGGCCTGAGATGACCGCCAAGATTTCCTACGACGACGTCGAGGTCGGCACGGAACTCCCGGCGCAGTCCTTCCCCGTGAGCCGCGCCACGCTCGTGCGGTACGCGGGTGCCTCCGGTGACTTCAACCCGATCCACTGGAACGAGAAGTTCGCCAAGGAGGTCGGGCTGCCGGACGTCATCGCGCACGGCATGTTCACGATGGCCGAGGCGATCCGGGTGGTCACCGACTGGGCCGGCGACCCGGGCGCGGTCGCGGAGTACGGGGTGCGCTTCACCAAGCCCGTCGTCGTCCCCAACGACGACACCGGCGCCCTGATCGAGGTCAGCGCCAAAGTCGCCGCCAAGCTGGACGACGACGACCGTACGGTCCGCGTCGACCTCACCGCGATGAGCGCCGGCCAGAAGGTGCTGGGCATGTCCCGCGCCGTGGTCCGCCTGGCCTGAGCCGGGCCCGACGGGGGCGTCCGGCCGAGAGCCGCCGGACCGCCCCCGTACCCTGGGGCGCGTGCAGGAACTCCACGACGCCCCCCTCGCCCCGCTGACCACCTTCCGCCTCGGCGGCCCGGCCACCCGCCTCGTCACGGCCACGACCGACGACGAGGTGATCGCGGCCGTCCGCGCGGCCGATGACTCCGGGACCCCGCTGCTGATCATCGGCGGCGGCAGCAACCTCGTCATCGGCGACAAGGGCTTCGACGGCACGGCCCTGCGCATCGCCACCCGCGGCTTCGCGCTCGACGGCACGGCCCTCACCCTCGCCGCGGGCGAGAACTGGTCCGATGCGGTCGCCCGCACGGTCGAGGCGGGGCTGGCCGGTGTCGAGTGCCTGGCCGGCATCCCCGGCTCCGCGGGCGCCACCCCGATCCAGAACGTGGGCGCGTACGGCCAGGAGGTCGCCACCACGATCACCGAGGTCGTCGCCTACGACCGCCGCCGCGGCGAGACCGTCACGATCCCGAACGCGGAGTGCGGCTTCTCGTACCGCCACAGCCGCTTCAAGGAGCACCCCGACCGGTTCGTGGTGCTGCGGGTGCGCTTCGCCCTGGAGGACGCCGGAGGCCTCTCCGCGCCCCTGAAGTACCCCGAGACCGCCCGGGCCCTCGGCGTGGAGGCCGGGGACCGGGTCCCGGCCGCCGTCGCCCGGGAGACCGTGCTGGCGCTGCGCGCGGGCAAGGGCATGGTGCTGGACCCCGAGGACCACGACACCTGGTCGGCCGGCTCGTTCTTCACCAACCCGATCCTCACCGAGGCCGAGCACGCCGCCTTCCTCGGCCGCGTCCGGGACCGCCTCGGCACCGACACCGCCCCGCCCGCCTTCCCGGCCGGCGACGGCCTGGTGAAGACCTCGGCGGCCTGGCTGATCGACCGGGCCGGCTTCACCAAGGGCTACGGCAGCGGCCCCGCCCGCATCTCCACCAAGCACACCCTCGCGCTCACCAACCGCGGCGCGGCCACCACCGAGGACCTGCTCGCCCTGGCCCGCGAGGTCCGCGACGGGGTGCACGCGGCCTTCGGCGTCACGCTCGTCAACGAACCGGTCACGGTCGGCGTCAGCCTCTGAGACGCCTCGCCCCACCGCGCGCCGACCGGCCCCTCAGCCGGCCAGCCAGGCGTCGATCTCCGTCAGCAGCCGCCGCTGCTCGTCCTGCGGGGCGCGCGAGCCGCGGACCGACTGCCGGGCCAGTTCGGCCAGTTCGTCGTCGCTGAAGCCGTGCGCGGTGCGGGCGATCTCGTACTGCGCGGCCAGCCGCGCGCCGAACAACAGCGGGTCGTCCGCGCCCAGCGCCATCGGCACGCCCGCGTCGAAGAGCGCCCGCAGCGGCACGTCCTCCGGCTTCTCGTAGACCCCCAGCGCCACATTCGACGCGGGGCACACCTCGCAGGTCACCCCGCGCGAGGCCAGCCGGCGCAGCAGCACGGGGTCCTCCGCGGCCCGTACGCCGTGCCCCACCCGGCCGGCGTGCAGATCGTCCAGGCAGTCCCGGACGCTGGCCGGCCCCGACAGCTCCCCGCCGTGCGGCGCCGCCAGCAGGCCGCCCTCCCGGGCGATGGCGAAGGCACGGTCGAAGTCCCGGGCGAAACCCCGGCGTTCGTCATTGGAGAGCCCGAAGCCGATCACGCCGTGGTCGGCGTAGCGCACCGCGAGACGCGCCAGCGTACGGGCGTCCAGGGGGTGCTTCATACGGTTCGCGGCCACCAGGACACGGATGCCGAGACCGGTGTCGCGGGAGGCGCTGTGCACCGCGTCCAGGATGATCTCCAGGGCCGGGATGAGCCCGCCCAGCCGCGGCGCGTACGAGGTCGGGTCGACCTGGATCTCCAGCCAGCGGGAACCGTCGCGGAGGTCCTCCTCGGCGGCCTCGCGCACCAGCCGCTGGATGTCCTCCGGCGTCCGCAGGCACGACCGCGCGATGTCGTACAGCCGCTGGAAGCGGAACCAGCCGCGCTCGTCCGTGGCCCGCAGCCGGGGCGGCTCACCGCTCCGCAGCGCCTCCGGCAGATGGACGCCGTACTTGTCGGCCAGGTCCAGCAGGGTCGCGGACCGCATCGACCCGGTGAAGTGCAGATGCAGATGGGCCTTCGGCAGTCGGCGCAGATCTCGAACAGCGGCTTCGCCGCGGGCACGAACGCTCTCCATCCGAAGATCTTGCCGTATCGGAGCGGACGCCGGTAGGGCCTTTCCCGAAGGGGCGTCCGGGGGAATGCCCGTACGGGCCCCGGAACCGCTTCCGGGGCCCGTACGGGCGCGACCTGAGGGCCTGGGCCTACTTGGCCTCCGCCAGCAGCTTCTGGATCCGCGACACGCCCTCGACCAGGTCCTCGTCGCCCAGCGCGTACGACAGCCGCAGATAGCCGGGCGTGCCGAAGGCCTCACCCGGGACGACGGCGACCTCCGCCTCCTCCAGGATCAGCTCGGCCAGCTCGACGCTGGACTGCGGGCGCTTGCCGCGGATCTCCTTGCCCAGGAGCTCCTTCACCGACGGGTAGGCGTAGAACGCGCCCTCCGGCTCCGGGCACAGCACCCCGTCGATCTCGTTGAGCATCCGCACGATCGTCTTGCGGCGCCGGTCGAAGGCGACCTTCATCTCCTCGACGGCCGTCAGATCGCCGGAGACCGCCGCGAGGGCCGCGGCCTGCGCGACGTTGGAGACGTTGGACGTGGCGTGCGACTGGAGGTTCGTGGCGGCCTTGATGACGTCCTTGGGGCCGATCGCCCAGCCCACCCGCCAGCCGGTCATCGCGTACGTCTTCGCCACGCCGTTGACCACGATGCACTTGTCGCGCAGCTCGGGCACCACCACCGGCAGCGACGAGAACGCGGCCTCGCCGTAGACCAGGTGCTCGTAGATCTCGTCGGTCAGCACCCACAGCCCGTGCTCGGCGGCCCAGCGGCCGACCGCCTCGACCTGCTCGCGGGTGTACACCGCGCCGGTCGGGTTCGACGGCGAGACGAACAGCAGCACCTTGGTGCGGTCCGTACGGGCCGCCTCCAGCTGCTCCACCGTCACGCGGTAGCCGGTGGTCTCGTCCGCGACCACATCGACCGGCACACCGCCGGCCAGACGGATCGACTCGGGGTAGGTGGTCCAGTACGGCGCCGGGACGATGACCTCGTCGCCCGGGTCGAGGACCGCTGCGAACGCCTCGTAGATCGCCTGCTTGCCGCCGTTCGTCACCAGGACGTTCGCGGCCTCGATCTCGTAGCCGGAGTCACGCAGCGTCTTCGCGGCGATCGCGGTCTTCAGCTCGGGGAGGCCGCCGGCCGGGGTGTAGCGGTGGAACTTCGGGTTGCGGCAGGCCTCGGTCGCCGCCTCGACGATGTAGTCGGGCGTGGGGAAGTCGGGCTCACCGGCGCCGAAGCCGATCACCGGGCGCCCGGCGGCCTTGAGGGCCTTCGCCTTGGCGTCCACGGCGAGGGTCGCGGACTCGGAGATCGCACCGACGCGGGCCGATACCCGGCGGTCACGGGGGGACGAAGCGGGAGGAGTGGCAGCGCTCATACCTGCATCGTCCCAGACCCCCGAGGACCCCGGCACATTGCTCGGCGGGCACCACCCGGGACGTTTCTGTTCGACGCCTGGCTCCGAAGCACGTACACTCGCTGATCGTTGGCTTCCGACAGGTCGCCGCGGTCACGCACGTAGTGCAGTCGGCCGCATGCGGTAGGTTGGGGGAACCACAAAGGGTCGTAGCTCAATTGGTAGAGCACTGGTCTCCAAAACCAGCGGTTGGGGGTTCAAGTCCCTCCGGCCCTGCTACACGCACTTCGTCACCACAGTGCGTGCACGCGTACGTATGAAATGCACCGCCGTGCGGCTCAACCGGGCGCGGCACGGCCACGACCCGGATTCAGGTGAGGACGAGTGACGGACGCCCTGGGCTCCATCGACATGCCTGAGCGCGGTCGTTCCGAGGACGAGACCGCGGAATCCCAGAAGAAGCCCCGTCGTGGCGGCAAGCGCGGCAAGAAGGGCCCTTTCGCGCGTCTCGCGCTCTTCTACCGCCAGATCGTGGCGGAGCTCCGCAAGGTCGTCTGGCCCACGCGCAGCCAGCTGTCGACGTACACCACCGTGGTGATCGTCTTCGTTGTCATCATCATCGGTCTCGTAACCGTGATTGACTTGGGAATCAACCGAGTCGTCGGGTACGTCTTCGGCTGATCCCGCGGAGGGCGCCTCAGCGGGCGCCCATTTCGCATGTTCAACCCCTTGAAGCCAGGAAGAAGCAGCCACCGTGTCTGACCCGAACCTGAACGACGCCGCCGACTCCGCCGAGACGGCAGCGGCCGACGTGGACGCGGCTGCCTCGGCCGAGGTCCAGGGCGACGACACCGAACTCGAGATCGTCCAGGCCGCCGACGAGGTCGACGAGCCGGACGCCGAGGAAGCCGCCGCCGGCGAGCCCGCCGAGGAAGCCGCGGTGCACGCCGAGGACGAGATCGCCGGCGAAGCCGCCGAGGAAGAGGAGCAGGAGCCGGTCGATCCGGTGGCCGCCCTCCGTGACGAACTCCGCGGCCTCCCCGGTGAGTGGTACGTCATCCACACCTACGCGGGTTACGAGAACCGCGTGAAGACCAACCTCGAGCAGCGTGCCGTTTCGCTGAACGTCGAGGACTACATCTTCCAGGCCGAGGTGCCGCAGGAAGAGGTCGCCCAGATCAAGAACGGCGAGCGCAAGACCATCCGCCAGAACAAGCTCCCGGGCTACGTGCTGGTGCGCATGGACCTGACGAACGAGTCCTGGGGCGTCGTCCGCAACACGCCGGGCGTCACGGGCTTCGTCGGCAACGCCTACGACCCCTACCCGCTGACCCTGGACGAGATCGTCAAGATGCTCGCCCCGGAGGCCGAGGAGAAGGCCGCCAAGGAGGCCGCCGCGGCCGAGGGCAAGCCGGCGCCGTCCCGCAAGGTCGAGGTCCAGGTGCTGGACTTCGAGGTGGGCGACTCCGTCACCGTCACCGACGGCCCGTTCGCGACGCTGCAGGCCACCATCAACGAGATCAACGCCGACTCGAAGAAGGTCAAGGGCCTCGTCGAGATCTTCGGCCGCGAGACCCCGGTCGAGCTGAGCTTCGACCAGATCCAGAAGAACTAGGTTCTTCCGGAACAGCAGCCACCGCACAGGTCAGACGGGCTCACTGCCGGTCTGACCTGCTCGGTTTTTGGCCGCACGACCATACCCGTTATCGTTGTGCGGTATGCCTCCATCCGGATGACCGGGTGGAATGGCGAAACACCTCTCACTAGGACCCGGAGAGAGCATGCCTCCCAAGAAGAAGAAGGTCACGGGGCTTATCAAGCTCCAGATCCAGGCCGGTGCCGCAAACCCGGCTCCGCCGGTCGGCCCCGCGCTGGGTCAGCACGGCGTCAACATCATGGAGTTCTGCAAGGCCTACAACGCCGCGACCGAGTCGCAGCGTGGCATGGTCGTGCCGGTGGAGATCACGGTCTACGAGGACCGTTCCTTCACCTTCATCACCAAGACCCCGCCGGCCGCGAAGCTCATCCTGAAGGCCGCGGGCGTGGAGAAGGGCTCCGGCGAGCCGCACAAGACCAAGGTCGCGAAGATCACGCGTGACCAGGTCCGTGACATCGCCACCACCAAGATGCCCGACCTGAACGCCAACGACCTGGACGCCGCCGAGAAGATCATCGCCGGCACCGCCCGTTCCATGGGCATCACGGTCGAGGGCTGATCCCAGCCCTTCAGGCACCACACGTGGCAGGACCAGGCGCTGGTCCGCACCACGACTCCACCCCACTGCATCAGGAGCAGAAGTGAAGCGCAGCAAGACTCTTCGCAACGCGGACGCGAAGATCGACCGGGAGCGTCTGTACGCCCCCCTCGAGGCCGTCCGTCTCGCCAAGGACACCGCGTCCGTCAAGTTCGACGCGACCGTCGAGGTCGCCATGCGTCTGGGTGTCGACCCGCGCAAGGCCGACCAGATGGTCCGTGGCACCGTGAACCTCCCGCACGGCACCGGTAAGACCGCCCGGGTCCTGGTCTTCGCGACCGGTGACCGTGCTGCGGCCGCGGAAGCCGCCGGCGCCGACATCGTCGGCTCGGACGAACTGATCGACGAGGTCTCCAAGGGCCGTCTGGACTTCGACGCCGTCGTCGCCACCCCGGACCTCATGGGCAAGGTCGGCCGCCTCGGCCGCGTGCTCGGTCCGCGTGGTCTGATGCCGAACCCGAAGACCGGCACGGTCACCCCGGATGTCGCCAAGGCTGTCACCGACATCAAGGGCGGCAAGATCGAGTTCCGCGTGGACAAGCACGCGAACCTCCACTTCATCATCGGCAAGGTCTCCTTCGACGAGGCCAAGCTGGTGGAGAACTACGCCGCCGCGCTCGAGGAGATCACCCGCCTCAAGCCGTCCGCCGCCAAGGGCCGCTACATCAAGAAGGCCACCATCACCACCACGATGGGCCCCGGCATCCCGGTTGACTCCAACCGCACCCGCAACCTCCTCGTCGAGGACGAGGCCGTCTGATCTCCCGGATCGACGCCTCATAGCGTGTGACTGCCGTCAGGCCCCGCCCTCCCGCACGGAGGGCGGGGCCTGACGCCTGTTGTGGCGCCTCTCCGGGCCCCATGTCCCCTCCGGGGCGGGCGGGTTCGGGGGCGCGCTCCTACGGCCCGGGAGCGCGGTCGGCGCCCCCTCTCGGCCGATTTGCCTGACGCGGGGCTCTCCCGTACCGTATGCGGAAGCCAAAGACCGCTGGTTGTCTCTGCGCGTCCGAACCCGGGCGTGTAGTGGCCGAAGGATCCGCTAGCTGCGGACGGCCTGCGCAGGTGTGTATGGAAGAAACTCCCGGGCGGATTTCCGTCCTGGTCGAGTACGCCCCGTGCGCCTGCGCCGGGGCGTTTGTTTTGCCCAGCCCCTTCTGCGCGGTCCTCATCACCCGGAAGGAGGCCGAGGCTCATGGCGACGTCTGACAAGATCGCAGCCGTTGAGGAGATCACTGAGAAGCTCCGTGACTCCAACGCAGCTGTTGTGACTTCTTACACCGGACTGACTGTGGCGCAGCTCAAGGAGCTGCGTCGTTCTCTCGGCGAGAACGCTCAGTACCGTGTGGTGAAGAACACGCTGACCAAGATCGCGGCCAAGGAGGCCGGGATCCAGCTGGACGAGCACCTCAAGGGCTCGACCGCTGTTGCCTTCGTGACCGGTGACCCGGTCACGGCGGCGAAGGGTCTTCGTGACTTCGCCAAGGAAAACCCCTCTCTCGTCATCAAGGGCGGTGTCCTTGAGGGTAAGGCGCTGTCCGCCGACGAGATCAAGAAGCTTGCGGACCTCGAGTCCCGTGAGGTTCTGCTCGCCAAGCTGGCGGGTGGCATGAAGGCGTCCATGGCCAAGGCCGCGGCGACCTTCCAGGCCCCGCTCACGAAGTTCGCCCGCACCGCGGACGCCCTTCGCAGCAAGGTCGAGCAGGGCGGTGCCGGTACGCCGGCTCCCGCCGAGGCTGCCGAGTAATCACTCGGACGCCCAGCGGGCCCGTAGTACGCCCGCCAGACATGTACATCCGGCACCAGCCGAATTAGTGGAAGGACCGCCACCATGGCGAAGCTCAGCCAGGAAGACCTGCTCGCGCAGTTCGAGGAGATGACCCTCATCGAGCTCTCCGAGTTCGTGAAGGCGTTCGAGGACAAGTTCGACGTCGAGGCCGCCGCCCCCGTCGCCGTTGCCGCCGCCGGTGCCCCGGGCGCCCCGGCCGCCGCCGCCGAGGAGGAGAAGGACGAGTTCGACGTCATCCTCACCGGTGCGGGCGACAAGAAGATCCAGGTCATCAAGGTCGTGCGTGAGCTGACCTCCCTGGGCCTGAAGGAGGCCAAGGACCTCGTCGACGGCACCCCGAAGCCCGTCCTCGAGAAGGTCGCCAAGGACGCCGCCGAGAAGGCCGCCGAGTCCCTCAAGGGCGCCGGCGCCTCCGTCGAGGTCAAGTGACCCCACTGAGTCTCTGACTCACGTCCACAGCGCCTCGGGCGCGCCGGACATCAGCCAAGGGCGATCACCCATGCGGGTGGTCGCCCTTCGGCGTACTCGCCACGGCTGCATTGCCTCGCGCCTGAGTGCGAGTATGGTGATCTTCGTTGCCCGGACGTGCCCCCATGTGACGATCTCCCAGAGGTGGGGGGCCTTGACGAACCGGACGCGGCGCGCAATTCTCGGGACGCGACGCAGAAGCGATCCAGGGTTCGAGGCATGGATCGCGGACGAAGAGGGAAGCATCGGTGTGCGCCACTGGCGCAGGGCTTTCGGCAGGCGCATGGCATTGAGCAGAACAAATGACGAGGTCTTCCTCCGGTGCGGAGGACGTGACTTCCCGGAGGGAGAAGATCGGTATCACGGTGCTGAACCGGTCTCCGGAAACTCGCTCTGGACATCAGTGTGCCAAGTGGCTACACTGACCCTTTGCGCTGCCTGTTAGCTGCTCCCTGCCCGTCACCAGGGGCATACCCGAGCCCGAGCAAAGCTGAATGATCCGCCCTGATCTGGGCTTTCCCTCAGTCTGCTCGATTCGGGACCGGTACGCGCGTAGTGAGTCCGAGCCCTCGGAAGGACCCCCTCTTGGCCGCCTCGCGCAACGCCTCGACTGCCAATACGAACAACGGCGACAGCACCGCCCCGCTGCGCATCTCTTTTGCGAAGATCAAGGAGCCCCTCGGGGTTCCGAACCTCCTTGCGCTGCAGACCGAAAGCTTCGACTGGCTGCTCGGCAATGCCGCATGGAAGGGTCGCGTCGAGGCTGCGCTGGAGAGTGGGCAGGAAGTCCCCACCAAGTCCGGTCTTGAGGAGATCTTCGAAGAGATCTCCCCGATCGAGGACTTCTCCGGGTCGATGTCGCTGACGTTCCGCGACCACCGCTTCGAGCCCCCGAAGAACTCCATCGACGAGTGCAAGGAGCGCGACTTCACGTACGCGGCTCCGCTCTTCGTCACCGCTGAGTTCACCAACAACGAGACCGGCGAGATCAAGTCCCAGACGGTCTTCATGGGCGACTTCCCGCTCATGACGAACAAGGGCACCTTCTGCATCAACGGCACCGAGCGTGTCGTCGTCTCGCAGCTGGTGCGCTCGCCGGGCGTGTACTTCGACAGCTCCATCGACAAGACGTCCGACAAGGACATCTTCTCCGCCAAGATCATCCCCTCCCGGGGTGCGTGGCTGGAGATGGAGATCGACAAGCGCGACATGGTCGGTGTCCGTATCGACCGCAAGCGCAAGCAGTCCGTGACCGTCCTGCTCAAGGCGCTCGGGTGGACCACCGAGCAGATCCTCGAGGAGTTCGGCGAGTACGAGTCGATGCGCGCCACCCTGGAGAAGGACCACACCCAGGGCCAGGACGACGCGCTGCT
This sequence comes from Streptomyces sp. NPDC058773, assembly GCF_042746015.1. Lineage (NCBI taxonomy): Bacteria > Bacillati > Actinomycetota > Actinomycetes > Kitasatosporales > Streptomycetaceae > Streptomyces > Streptomyces sp. NPDC058773. The sequence continues at coordinate 83,646 of NZ_JBHYPE010000005.1, read as the reverse complement.
CGACATCTACCGCAAGCTGCGTCCGGGCGAGCCGCCGACGCGCGAGGCCGCGCAGACGCTGCTGGAGAACCTGTACTTCAACCCCAAGCGCTACGACCTCGCGAAGGTCGGCCGCTACAAGGTCAACAAGAAGCTCGGTGGCGACGAGCCGCTCGACGCCGGTGTGCTGACCACCGATGACGTCATCGCGACGATCAAGTACCTGGTCAAGCTGCACGCCGGTGAGACCGAGACGATCGGCGAGAACGGCAACTCCATCGTTGTCGAGACCGACGACATCGACCACTTCGGCAACCGTCGTCTGCGCAACGTCGGCGAGCTCATCCAGAACCAGGTCCGCACGGGTCTGGCTCGTATGGAGCGCGTCGTCCGCGAGCGCATGACCACCCAGGACGTCGAGGCGATCACGCCGCAGACCCTGATCAACATCCGGCCGGTCGTCGCCTCCATCAAGGAGTTCTTCGGCACCAGCCAGCTGTCCCAGTTCATGGACCAGACCAACCCGCTGTCGGGTCTGACCCACAAGCGTCGTCTGTCGGCGCTGGGCCCGGGTGGTCTCTCCCGCGAGCGGGCCGGCCTGGACGTCCGTGACGTGCACCCCTCGCACTACGGCCGCATGTGCCCGATTGAGACCCCTGAAGGTCCCAACATCGGTCTGATCGGTTCGCTCGCGTCGTACGGCCGGGTCAACGTCTTCGGCTTCATCGAGACGCCGTACCGCAAGGTCGTCGACGGCCAGGTCACGGAGGAGGTGGACTACCTCACCGCTGACGAGGAGGACCGCTTCCTGATCGCCCAGGCCAACGCGAAGCTGACCGACGACATGCGCTTCGCCGAGCAGCGTGTCCTGGTCCGCCGTCGTGGCGGCGAGGTCGACCTGGTCCCCGCCGACGAGGTCGACTTCATGGACGTCTCGCCGCGCCAGATGGTGTCGGCCGCGACCGCCATGATCCCGTTCCTCGAGCACGACGACGCCAACCGCGCGCTCATGGGATCGAACATGATGCGCCAGGCCGTTCCGCTGATCAAGGCGGAGTCGCCGCTGGTCGGCACCGGCATGGAGTACCGCTGCGCGGTCGATGCCGGTGACGTCATCAAGGCCGAGAAGGACGGTGTGGTCCAGGAGGTCTCCGCGGACTACATCACCGTCGCCAACGACGACGGCACGTACACCACGTACCGCGTCGCCAAGTTCACCCGCTCCAACCAGGGCACCTCCTTCAACCAGAAGGTCGTCGTGGACGAGGGCGCGCGGGTCATCGAGGGCCAGGTCCTCGCCGACGGTCCGTCCACGGACGAAGGCGAGATGGCGCTCGGCAAGAACCTGCTCGTGGCGTTCATGCCGTGGGAGGGCCACAACTACGAGGACGCGATCATCCTGTCGCAGCGCCTCGTGCAGGACGACGTCCTCTCCTCGATCCACATCGAGGAGCACGAGGTCGACGCCCGTGACACCAAGCTGGGCCCCGAGGAGATCACCCGGGACATCCCGAACGTCTCCGAGGAGGTCCTCTCCGACCTCGACGAGCGCGGCATCATCCGGATCGGTGCCGAGGTCGTCGCCGGCGACATCCTCGTCGGCAAGGTCACGCCCAAGGGTGAGACCGAGCTGACCCCCGAGGAGCGCCTGCTCCGCGCGATCTTCGGCGAGAAGGCGCGCGAGGTGCGCGACACCTCGCTGAAGGTGCCGCACGGTGAGATCGGCAAGGTCATCGGCGTCCGTGTCTTCGACCGCGAAGAGGGCGACGAGCTGCCCCCGGGCGTGAACCAGCTGGTCCGCGTCTACGTCGCGCAGAAGCGCAAGATCACCGACGGTGACAAGCTCGCCGGCCGTCACGGCAACAAGGGCGTCATCTCGAAGATCCTGCCGGTCGAGGACATGCCGTTCCTGGAGGACGGCACCCCGGTCGACATCATCCTCAACCCGCTGGGTGTCCCGTCCCGAATGAACCCGGGACAGGTCCTGGAGATCCACCTCGGCTGGCTCGCCAGCCAGGGCTGGAAGGTCGAGGGCGGCGAGGACTGGCAGCGCCGGCTGCAGGCGATCGGCGCCGACGATGTCGCGCCGCGCACCAATGTCGCGACCCCGGTCTTCGACGGTGCGCGCGAGGACGAGCTGGCGGGTCTCTTCGACTCGACGCTCCCCAACCGCGACGGCGAGCGGATGGTCAAGTCCTCCGGCAAGGCCCAGCTCTTCGACGGCCGCTCCGGTGAGCCGTTCCCGGACCCGATCTCGGTCGGGTACATGTACATCCTCAAGCTGCACCACCTGGTCGACGACAAGCTGCACGCGCGCTCGACCGGTCCGTACTCGATGATCACCCAGCAGCCGCTGGGTGGTAAGGCTCAGTTCGGTGGCCAGCGGTTCGGTGAGATGGAGGTGTGGGCGCTGGAGGCTTACGGCGCCGCGTACGCCCTCCAGGAGCTGCTGACGATCAAGTCCGACGACGTGACCGGCCGCGTGAAGGTCTACGAGGCCATCGTCAAGGGCGAGAACATCCCCGAGCCCGGCATTCCCGAGTCCTTCAAGGTGCTCATCAAGGAAATGCAGTCCCTGTGCCTCAACGTGGAGGTGCTGTCCTCGGACGGCATGTCCATCGAGATGCGCGACACCGACGAGGACGTCTTCCGCGCTGCGGAGGAGCTCGGCATCGACCTGTCCCGGCGCGAGCCGAGCAGCGTCGAAGAGGTCTGACGGGAGTCCGGCCGGGGAGTCAGCGATGGCTCCCCCGGCCGGCCCCAGGACCCCCGTTTCAGACCCCAAGACTTACAACCCTGAGAGGGATTGACGCATAGTGCTCGACGTCAACTTCTTCGATGAGCTCCGGATCGGTCTGGCCACCGCTGACGACATCCGTCAGTGGAGCCACGGCGAGGTCAAGAAGCCCGAGACCATCAACTACCGCACGCTCAAGCCCGAAAAGGACGGACTCTTCTGCGAGAAGATCTTCGGTCCGACCCGGGACTGGGAGTGCTACTGCGGTAAGTACAAGCGCGTCCGCTTCAAGGGCATCATCTGCGAGCGCTGCGGCGTCGAGGTCACTCGCGCCAAGGTGCGGCGTGAGCGGATGGGCCACATCGAGCTGGCCGCTCCCGTGACCCACATCTGGTACTTCAAGGGCGTGCCGAGCCGGCTGGGCTACCTGCTGGACCTCGCCCCCAAGGACCTCGAGAAGGTCATCTACTTCGCCGCCTACATGATCACGTGGGTGGACGAGGAGCGCCGTACGCGCGACCTGCCCTCGCTGGAGGCGCACGTCTCCGTCGAGCGTCAGCAGATCGAGCAGCGCCGCGACTCCGACCTGGAGGCCCGCGCCAAGAAGCTCGAGACCGACCTGGCCGAGCTGGAGGCCGAGGGCGCCAAGGCGGACGTCCGCCGCAAGGTGCGTGAGGGCGCCGAGCGTGAGATGAAGCAGCTGCGTGACCGTGCGCAGCGCGAGATCGACCGTCTCGACGAGGTCTGGAACCGCTTCAAGAACCTCAAGGTCCAGGACCTGGAGGGCGACGAGCTGCTCTACCGCGAGCTGCGGGACCGCTTCGGCACCTACTTCGACGGTTCCATGGGTGCGGCTGCCCTGCAGAAGCGCCTGGAGACCTTCGACCTCGACGAGGAGGCCGAGCGCCTCCGCGAGATCATCCGTACCGGCAAGGGCCAGAAGAAGACCCGTGCGCTCAAGCGCCTCAAGGTCGTCTCCGCCTTCCTGCAGACCCGCAACAGCCCCAAGGGCATGGTGCTGGACTGCATCCCGGTGATCCCGCCGGACCTGCGTCCGATGGTGCAGCTGGACGGTGGCCGCTTCGCGACCTCCGACCTGAACGACCTGTACCGCCGCGTCATCAACCGCAACAACCGCCTGAAGCGGCTTCTCGACCTCGGTGCGCCCGAGATCATCGTGAACAACGAGAAGCGCATGCTCCAGGAGGCCGTCGACGCGCTCTTCGACAACGGCCGTCGTGGCCGCCCGGTGACGGGCCCCGGCAACCGTCCGCTGAAGTCGCTGTCCGACATGCTCAAGGGCAAGCAGGGCCGCTTCCGTCAGAACCTGCTCGGTAAGCGAGTCGACTACTCGGCGCGTTCCGTCATCGTCGTCGGCCCGCAGCTCAAGCTGCACCAGTGTGGTCTGCCCAAGGCCATGGCGCTGGAGCTCTTCAAGCCGTTCGTGATGAAGCGCCTGGTGGACCTGAACCACGCGCAGAACATCAAGAGCGCCAAGCGCATGGTCGAGCGCGGCCGCACGGTCGTCTACGACGTGCTCGAAGAGGTCATCGCCGAGCACCCGGTGCTGCTGAACCGTGCACCCACGCTGCACCGTCTGGGCATCCAGGCCTTCGAGCCGCAGCTGGTCGAGGGCAAGGCCATTCAGATTCACCCGCTCGTCTGCACCGCGTTCAACGCGGACTTCGACGGTGACCAGATGGCCGTCCACCTCCCGCTGTCCGCGGAGGCCCAGGCCGAGGCCCGCATCCTGATGCTGTCCTCGAACAACATCCTCAAGCCGGCCGACGGCCGTCCGGTCACCATGCCGACCCAGGACATGGTGCTCGGCCTCTTCTTCCTCACCACGGATGAGGAGGAGCGCGAGGTCAAGGGCGAGGGCCGGGCCTTCGGCTCGGTCGCCGAGGCCATCATGGCCTTCGACGCCCGTGAGCTCTCGCTGCAGGCGAAGGTCGACATCCGCTTCCCGATCGGCACCGTCCCGCCCCGCGGCTGGACCCCGCCGGTTCCCGAGGAGGGCGAGCCCGAGTGGCAGCAGGGTGACAGCTTCCGGCTGCGGACGACCCTGGGCCGTGCGCTCTTCAACGAGCTGCTGCCCGAGGACTACCCGTTCGTCGACTACTCGGTGGGCAAGAAGCAGCTCTCCGCGATCGTCAACGACCTGGCCGAGCGCTACCCGAAGGTCATCGTGGCGGCGACGCTCGACAACCTGAAGGCGGCCGGTTTCCACTGGGCGACCCGTTCCGGCGTCACCGTCGCCGTCTCGGACATCGTCGTCCCGGAGGCCAAGAAGGCCATCGTCGCGGGCTACGAGGCCCAGGACGAGAAGGTCCAGAAGCAGTACGAGCGCGGTCTGATCACCAAGGACGAGCGCACTCAGGAACTGATCAACATCTGGACCAAGGCGACCAACGAGGTCGCCGAGGCGATGAACGAGAACTTCCCCAAGACGAACCCCATCTTCATGATGGTTGACTCGGGTGCCCGAGGAAACATGATGCAGATGCGGCAGATCGCCGGTATGCGTGGTCTGGTGTCGAACGCGAAGAACGAGACCATCCCGCGTCCGATCAAGGCGTCGTTCCGCGAGGGTCTGTCCGTGCTGGAGTACTTCATCTCCACGCACGGTGCCCGTAAGGGTCTGGCGGACACCGCCCTTCGTACCGCCGACTCCGGTTACCTCACCCGTCGTCTGGTCGACGTCTCCCAGGACGTCATCATTCGCGAGGAGGACTGCGGCACGGAGCGTGGCCTCAAGCTGCGGATCGCCTCGAAGGACGCCGCGGGTGTCCTGCGCAAGGCGGACGACGTCGAGTCCAGCGTCTACGCCCGCATGCTGGCCGAGGATGTCGTCGTCGACGGCAAGGTCGTCGCCCCGGCGAACGTCGACCTCGGTGACGTGCTCATCGACGCGCTGGTCAACGCGGGTGTCGAGGAGGTCAAGACCCGCTCGGTCCTGACCTGTGAGTCCGCGGTCGGCACCTGTGCCTTCTGCTACGGCCGTTCGCTGGCCACCGGCAAGCTGGTCGACATCGGTGAGGCGGTCGGCATCATCGCCGCCCAGTCCATCGGTGAGCCCGGCACCCAGCTGACGATGCGTACCTTCCACACCGGTGGTGTGGCCGGTGACGACATCACCCTGGGTCTGCCGCGAGTCGTCGAGCTCTTCGAGGCCCGTACGCCCAAGGGTGTCGCCCCGATCTCGGAGGCGGCCGGCCGCGTCCGGATCGAGGAGACCGAGAAGACCAAGAAGGTCATCGTCACCCCGGACGACGGCAGCGACGAGACCGCCTACGGCGTCTCCAAGCGTGCCCGTCTCCTGGTGGGCGAGGGCGACCACGTCACGGTCGGCCAGCCGCTGACCGTGGGTGCCGTCAACCCGCACGACGTGCTGCGGATCCTCGGCCAGCGTGCCGTCCAGGTCCACCTGGTCGGCGAGGTCCAGAAGGTCTACAACAGCCAGGGCGTGGCGATCCACGACAAGCACATCGAGATCATCATCCGGCAGATGCTGCGCCGTGTGACGATCATCGAGTCCGGCGACGCGGAGCTGCTGCCGGGCGAGCTCGTGGAGCGCACGAAGTTCGAGGGTGAGAACCGTCGGGTCGTGGCGGAAGGCGGCCACCCGGCCTCCGGCCGTCCGCAGCTGATGGGTATCACCAAGGCTTCGCTGGCGACGGAATCCTGGCTGTCGGCCGCCTCCTTCCAGGAGACGACCCGAGTCCTGACGGACGCGGCGATCAACGCCAAGTCCGACTCGCTCATCGGCCTCAAGGAGAACGTCATCATCGGTAAGCTCATCCCGGCCGGTACGGGCCTGTCCCGCTACCGCAACATCCGGGTGGAGCCCACCGAGGAGGCCAAGGCCGCGATGTACTCGGCCGTCGGTTACGACGACATCGACTACTCGCCCTTCGGCACCGGCTCCGGCCAGGCGGTCCCGCTGGAGGACTACGACTACGGCCCGTACAACCAGTAATCCTGGTCCGTACGACGGCAGTCCGTACGACAGCAACAGGGCGGTCACCCCTTGGGGTGGCCGCCCTGCGGCGTTGCCGCGAAACCCCGCGCGGGGCGGGTCTCTTCGAGTAGAGGGCCGCGCGGGGGAACTTGTCCTCCCATCCCTGCGTCTGTGATGAGAAGATGGGGAGAACTGTCGAGCTGGGGGAGGGGCGCGAAGTGGCATTCCAGCCGTGGCAGGGTGGTCAGCCGGCTCAGCCGTCGCATCAGGTGCCTGCCATGCGTGCCTCGCACGCCGATCGTGAGCGGGCGATCGATGTGCTCAAGGCGGGATTCGCCGAAGGGCGGCTGCAGCAGCCGGAGTACGAGCAGCGGATCGCGCGCGCCTACAAGGCGCAGACGCATGCCGAGCTCCAGATGCTGGTCGCGGATCTGCCGCAGGGGCCGGTGCCGCAGGCGCAGTTCGTGCCGCAGCGGCCGGTGGTGCCGGCGACCTTCATGCCGATGCAGATGCCGATGCCGGTGTCGACGAACAGCTCGGCGACGGGTGCGCTGGTCTGCGGGATCATGACGCCGGTGACGTGGGGCCTGACGGCCCTCCCGGCGGTGATCCTGGGGCACAAGGCGCGGGCCGAGATCCGGCGGTCCGGTGAGCGCGGCGACGGGCAGGCGCTGACGGGTCTGATCCTGGGCTGGCTGGCGATCGGCGGCTGGGCGCTGTTCCTGCTGGTGTTCATCCTGACCGCCGCGGTCGGCCTCTAGGGACTGGCCGGCGGTCGTCCGGGGTTCCCGGTGGCGCCGGGGAGGGCCGGTGCAGAGGGCGTGGCGCCTTCTTCCGTACGGCCGTGGATCGCACTACGGTGACCGCAACGCCGTGTGGAGTCCGGCGTGTCCTTCGCGTGTGCATTTGTTTTGACCGCAGCCAATGCGGTAGGTACGCTCTGACCTTGTGCCTGGGGTGTCCCTGGGCTGCCGTGCGCGCATTCTCCCACCGGAGTTCCCGCCGGGTCGCGAGGCCCACAGGGAGCTGCTGTCGGAGGGCAAGCAGCGCGGAAGCCGGGTTTTGACACCGCAATCTGCCGCCTCACTCGTTCCAGCGAGGGACCGGACTGCAGTATTCGACACACCCGACCGCGTGGGTCGGGGATGTTCCAGGTTAGCTTTACCGAGACTGGCACACAGAAACCGGAGAAACGGTGCCTACGATCCAGCAGCTGGTCCGCAAGGGCCGGCAGGACAAGGTCGAGAAGAACAAGACGCCCGCGCTCGAGGGTTCGCCCCAGCGCCGTGGCGTCTGCACGCGTGTTTTCACCACCACCCCGAAGAAGCCGAACTCGGCCCTGCGTAAGGTCGCGCGTGTGCGTCTGACCAGCGGGATCGAGGTCACCGCTTACATTCCGGGTGAGGGCCACAACCTCCAGGAGCACTCGATCGTGCTCGTGCGTGGCGGCCGTGTGAAGGACCTGCCGGGTGTTCGGTACAAGATCATCCGCGGCTCCCTCGACACGCAGGGCGTCAAGAACCGCAAGCAGGCTCGCAGCCGCTACGGCGCCAAGAAGGAGAAGTAAGAATGCCTCGTAAGGGCCCCGCCCCGAAGCGCCCGGTCATCATCGACCCGGTCTACGGCTCTCCTCTGGTGACCTCCCTCATCAACAAGGTGCTGCTGAACGGAAAGCGCTCCACCGCTGAGCGCATCGTTTACGGCGCCATGGAGGGTCTGCGCGAGAAGACCGGCAACGACCCGGTCATCACGCTCAAGCGCGCGCTCGAGAACATCAAGCCGACCCTTGAGGTCAAGTCCCGCCGCGTCGGTGGCGCGACCTACCAGGTTCCGGTCGAGGTCAAGCCCGGCCGTGCCGCCACCCTCTCGCTCCGCTGGCTCGTGGGCTACTCCCGCGCCCGCCGCGAGAAGACCATGACCGAGCGCCTCATGAACGAACTGCTCGACGCCTCCAACGGCCTCGGCGCTTCGGTCAAGAAGCGTGAGGACACGCACAAGATGGCCGAGTCCAACAAGGCCTTCGCGCACTACCGCTGGTAGTCGCAACCCACATCGAGACCGAGAGAAGATTGAGCCACTATGGCCACCACTTCGCTTGACCTGGCCAAGGTCCGCAACATCGGGATCATGGCCCACATCGACGCGGGCAAGACGACCACCACCGAGCGGATCCTGTTCTACACCGGTGTTTCGTACAAGATCGGTGAGGTCCACGACGGCGCTGCCACGATGGACTGGATGGAGCAGGAGCAGGAGCGCGGCATCACGATCACGTCTGCCGCGACGACCTGCCACTGGCCGCTGGAAGACGTCGACAACACCATCAACATCATCGACACCCCGGGCCACGTCGACTTCACGGTCGAGGTGGAGCGCTCGCTGCGCGTCCTGGACGGTGCGGTGACGGTGTTCGACGGCGTTGCCGGTGTCGAGCCGCAGTCCGAGACCGTCTGGCGTCAGGCGGACCGCTACGGCGTGCCGCGTATCTGCTTCGTCAACAAGCTCGACCGCACGGGTGCCGAGTTCCACCGCTGCGTCGACATGATCGTGGACCGCCTGGGCGCGACCCCGATCGTGATGCAGCTGCCGATCGGCACCGAGGCGGACTTCAAGGGCGTCGTCGACCTCGTGAAGATGAAGGCCCTGGTCTGGTCCGCCGAGGCCGCCAAGGGCGAGATGTACGACACCGTCGACATCCCGGACACCCACATCGAGGCGGCCGACGAGTGGCGCGGCAAGCTGCTCGAAGCCGTCGCCGAGAACGACGAAGAGATCATGGAGCTCTACCTGGAGGGCCAGGAGCCCACCGAGGAGCAGCTCTACGCGGCGATCCGCCGGATCACGATCGCTTCGGGCAAGGCCGAGAACACCACCGTCACCCCGGTGTTCTGCGGTACCGCGTTCAAGAACAAGGGTGTGCAGCCGCTGCTCGACGCGGTCGTGCGCTACCTCCCCTCCCCGTTGGACGTCGAGGCCATTGAGGGCCACGCGGTCAACGACCCGGAAGAGGTCATCAAGCGCAAGCCGTCCGAGGACGAGCCGCTCTCCGCTCTGGCGTTCAAGATTGCGAGCGACCCCCACCTGGGCAAGCTCACCTTCATCCGGGTGTACTCGGGCCGCCTTGAGGCCGGCTCGCAGGTGCAGAACTCGGTGAAGGGCAAGAAGGAGCGCATCGGCAAGATCTACCGGATGCACGCGAACAAGCGTGAGGAGATCGAGTCGGTGGGTGCCGGTGACATCGTCGCCGTCATGGGTCTGAAGCAGACCACCACCGGTGAGACCCTCTGCGACGCGTCGAACCAGGTCATCCTGGAGTCGATGGAGTTCCCGGCCCCGGTCATCCAGGTCGCCATCGAGCCCAAGTCCAAGGGCGACCAGGAGAAGCTGGGTGTCGCCATCCAGCGTCTCGCCGAAGAGGACCCCTCGTTCCAGGTGCACACCGACGAGGAGACCGGCCAGACCATCATCGCGGGTATGGGCGAGCTGCACCTCGATGTGCTGGTCGACCGTATGAAGCGTGAATTCCGGGTCGAGGCCAACGTCGGCAAGCCGCAGGTCGCGTACCGCGAGACCCTGCGCAAGGCCGTCGAGCGTCTCGACTACACGCACAAGAAGCAGACCGGTGGTTCCGGTCAGTTCGCCAAGGTGCAGATCGCGATCGCGCCGCTCGAGGGCGACGGGTACGAGTTCGAGAACAAGGTCACCGGTGGCCGTATCCCGCGGGAGTACATCCCGTCGGTGGACGCGGGCTGCCAGGAGGCCATGGAGTTCGGTGTTCTCGCCGGCTACCCGCTCACGGGCGTCAAGGTCACCCTGCTCGACGGTGCGTTCCACGAGGTCGACTCGTCGGAAATGGCGTTCAAGATCGCCGGTTCGATGGCCTTCAAGGAGGCCGCCCGCAAGGCCTCCCCGGCCCTGCTCGAGCCGATGATGAAGGTCGAGGTCACCACGCCCGAGGACTACATGGGCGACGTGATCGGCGACATCAACTCCCGCCGCGGTCAGATCCAGTCCATGGAGGACCGCAGCGGCGCCAAGCTCGTCACGGGCCTGGTTCCCCTGTCGGAGATGTTCGGCTACGTCGGAGACCTCCGCAGCAAGACGTCGGGTCGCGCAAGCTACTCGATGCAGTTCGACTCCTACGCCGAGGTTCCCCGGAACGTCGCCGAGGAGATCATCGCGAAGGCCAAGGGCGAGTAGTCCCGTCTCCGCTGAGTCGGAACACGCTTTAGGCTTGACACCGTCTGATGGGGTAATCCCCGCAACCGTGAGGATTGCCCCGTCAGCCGGCACCCCAGCAAAGATCACCTGGCGCCGATGAGTAAGGCGTACAGAACCACTCCACAGGAGGACCCCAGTGGCGAAGGCGAAGTTCGAGCGGACTAAGCCGCACGTCAACATCGGCACCATCGGTCACATCGACCACGGTAAGACGACCCTCACGGCCGCCATTACCAAGGTGCTGCACGACGCGTACCCGGAGCTGAACGAGGCCTCGGCGTTCGACCAGATCGACAAGGCTCCTGAGGAGCGCCAGCGCGGTATCACCATCTCCATCGCGCACGTCGAGTACCAGACGGAGAACCGTCACTACGCCCACGTCGACTGCCCCGGTCACGCGGACTACATCAAGAACATGATCACGGGTGCGGCGCAGATGGACGGCGCCATCCTCGTGGTCGCCGCGACCGACGGCCCGATGCCGCAGACCAAGGAGCACGTGCTCCTGGCCCGCCAGGTCGGCGTTCCGTACATCGTTGTCGCCCTGAACAAGGCCGACATGGTGGACGACGAGGAGATCCTGGAGCTCGTCGAGCTCGAGGTCCGTGAGCTCCTCTCCGAGTACGAGTTCCCCGGCGACGACGTTCCGGTCGTCAAGGTCTCGGCGCTCAAGGCGCTCGAGGGCGACAAGGAGTGGGGCGACTCCGTCCTCAAGCTCATGGCCGCCGTCGACGAGTCGATCCCGCAGCCCGAGCGCGACGTCGACAAGCCGTTCCTGATGCCGATCGAGGACGTCTTCACGATCACCGGCCGTGGCACCGTTGTCACCGGTCGTATCGAGCGTGGTGTCCTCAAGGTCAACGAGACCGTCGACATCATCGGCATCAAGACCGAGAAGACCACCACCACGGTCACCGGTATCGAGATGTTCCGGAAGCTCCTCGACGAGGGCCAGGCCGGTGAGAACGTCGGTCTGCTCCTCCGTGGCATCAAGCGCGAGGACGTCGAGCGCGGCCAGGTCATCATCAAGCCGGGTTCGGTCACGCCGCACACCTCCTTCGAGGCCCAGGCGTACATCCTGTCGAAGGACGAGGGTGGCCGTCACACCCCGTTCTTCAACAACTACCGCCCGCAGTTCTACTTCCGTACCACGGACGTGACCGGCGTCGTGACCCTCCCCGAGGGCACCGAGATGGTCATGCCGGGCGACAACACTGAGATGACCGTTGAGCTCATCCAGCCCGTCGCGATGGAAGAGGGCCTGAAGTTCGCCATCCGTGAGGGTGGCCGGACCGTCGGCGCCGGCCAGGTCACCAAGATCACGAAGTAATTCGCTGATCCGGTTGATCCGGTCGTAGCTCCACGGAGCTCACAAGGAGCCCCGCTCACCATCAGGTGGGCGGGGCTCCTTGACAGTTGGGGCCCGATTGGCCTTGAGCGTCCCGGGTATGGCACACTGTCCAGGTTGCTCGGTTGAGTGCCGATGCTGCGCGCCTCCCGCCGGGAGGACTGGAAGCGAGTCCCAGGTATTCGTCGTCCCTTCTCAGGGCCGGAAATACGGGAATCTTCCGGGAAGCGTCAGCGGGGTGCCTCGGCCAGGCGCCCGGTGGGTGTTCTTCCCCTGCCATCTCCTTCTTGAAGGATCCCCTTTCGGGGGATTTACGAGAAGGGGTGCGACACGCCCGACCGCGTGGGTCGGAGAAGAGCGGTGCTTTTCGATGAAGCACAGCACACCGGGTCCCAGAGCGTTACGAGAGACAGGACTACGAAGTAGCCATGGCGGGACAGAAGATCCGCATCCGGCTCAAGGCCTACGACCACGAGGTCATCGACTCCTCGGCGAAGAAGATCGTCGAGACGGTGACCCGCACTGGTGCGTCGGTCGCGGGCCCGGTGCCGCTGCCCACTGAAAAGAACGTGTACTGCGTCATCAAGTCGCCGCACAAGTACAAGGACTCGCGCGAGCACTTCGAGATGCGCACGCACAAGCGCCTGATCGACATCCTCGACCCGACGCCCAAGACCGTTGACTCGCTGATGCGCCTGGACCTTCCGGCCGGCGTTGACATCGAGATCAAGCTCTGAGAGGCGCGGAAGAGATGGCTAAGCAGATCAAGGGCATCCTGGGCGAGAAGCTCGGCATGACCCAGGTCTGGGACGAGAACAACCGTGTCGTCCCGGTGACCGTGGTGAAGGCCGGCCCCTGTGTCGTTACCCAGGTGCGCACCAATGACCAGGACGGTTACGACTCCGTCCAGATCGCCTTCGGCGAGATCGACCCGCGCAAGGTGAACAAGCCCCTCAAGGGCCACTTCGCGAAGGCCGACGTCACCCCCCGTCGTCACCTCGTCGAGGTCCGTACTCCCGACGCCGGTGAGTACACCCTCGGCCAGGAGCTGACCGCTGAGACCTTCGAGTCCGGCGTCAAGGTGGACGTGACCGGCAAGAGCAAGGGCAAGGGCTTCGCCGGTGTCATGAAGCGTCACGGCTTCCACGGCGGCAAGGCGTCCCACGGTGCCCACCGTGTGCACCGCAAGCCGGGCTCCATCGGTGGCTGCGCCACCCCGGGCCGCGTGTTCAAGGGCATGCGGATGGCCGGCCGTATGGGCAATGAGCGGGTCACCACCCAGAACCTGACCGTCCACGCCGTTGACGCGGAGAAGGGTCTGCTGCTCATCAAGGGCGCAGTTCCTGGTCCGAACGGCGGCCTCGTCCTGGTCCGTACCGCGGCCAAGGGGGCCTGAGGTAACCGATGAGCACCATTGACATCCTTTCGCCGGCAGGCGACAAGGCCGGGTCCGTCGAGCTCCCCACGGAGATCTTCGACGCCAAGGTCAGCGTTCCGCTGATCCACCAGGTCGTTGTCGCGCAGCTGGCCGCTGCCCGTCAGGGCACGCACAAGACCAAGACCCGCGGCGAGGTCCGCGGCGGTGGCAAGAAGCCGTACCGCCAGAAGGGCACCGGCCGCGCCCGTCAGGGTTCGACCCGTGCGCCGCAGTTCGCCGGCGGTGGCATCGTCCACGGCCCCGTGCCGCGTGACTACAGCCAGCGGACCCCGAAGAAGATGAAGGCCGCCGCCCTGCGCGGTGCCCTCACCGACCGGGCCCGCAACAGCCGCATCCACGTCGTTTCCGGCGTGGTCGAGGGCGCGGTTTCCACCAAGGCCGCCAAGGCTCTTCTCGGCAAGGTCAGCGAGCGCAAGAACGTGCTCCTGGTCGCCGAGCGCAGCGACGAGGCCGCGTGGCTGTCCGCCCGCAACCTGCCCCAGGTTCACATCCTGGAGCCGGGCCAGCTGAACACGTACGACGTGCTCGTCTCCGACGACGTGGTCTTCACCAAGGCCGCCTTCGAGTCCTTCGTGTCTGGCCCCAAGGCCGCTGAGACCGAAGGGAGCGACGCCTGATGACTGAGGCCGTCGTCACCAGCAAGACCTTCTCGGACCCGCGCGACGTTCTCGTCAAGCCGGTTGTCTCGGAGAAGAGCTACGCGCTGCTGGACGAGAACAAGTACACGTTCATCGTCGCGCCCGGCGCGAACAAGACCCAGATCAAGCAGGCCGTCGAGGCGGTCTTCTCGGTCAAGGTCACCGGGGTCAACACGATCAACCGGCAGGGCAAGCGCAAGCGCACCCGCACCGGTTACGGCAAGCGCGCCAACACCAAGCGCGCCATCGTGACCCTCGCCGAGGGCGACCGTATCGACATCTTCGGCGGCCCGGTCTCCTAACGGAGTCCGAGTCGTCCGGAATCGGACGAGGACTGAGAAATGGGTATCCGCAAGTACAAGCCGACGACCCCGGGCCGTCGTGGCTCCAGCGTCGCCGACTTTGTCGAGATCACGCGGTCCACGCCGGAGAAGTCGCTGGTCCGCCCGCTGCACAGCAAGGGCGGCCGTAACAACGCCGGTCGTGTGACCGTTCGCCACCAGGGCGGTGGCCACAAGCGCGCCTACCGCGTGATCGACTTCCGTCGTCACGACAAGGACGGCGTGCCGGCCAAGGTCGCGCACATCGAGTACGACCCGAACCGCACCGCGCGCATCGCGCTGCTGCACTACGCAGACGGCGAGAAGCGCTACATCATCGCGCCCCGTGGCCTGGTCCAGGGTGCTCGGATTGAGAACGGCCCTGGCGCCGACATCAAGCCGGGCAACAACCTGCCGCTGCGTCACATCCCCGTGGGTACGACGATCCACGCGATCGAGCTGCGTCCGGGCGGCGGTGCGAAGTTCGCCCGCTCGGCCGGTGCCTCCGTGCAGCTGCTGGCGAAGGAGGGCCGCATGGCTCACCTTCGTATGCCGTCCGGTGAGATCCGCCTGGTCGACGTCCGCTGCCGCGCCACCGTTGGCGAGGTCGGCAACGCCGAGCAGTCGAACATCAACTGGGGTAAGGCCGGCCGTATGCGCTGGAAGGGCGTCCGCCCGACCGTGCGTGGTGTCGTGATGAACCCCGTCGACCACCCGCACGGTGGTGGTGAGGGCAAGACCTCCGGTGGTCGCCACCCGGTCTCGCCGTGGGGTCAGAAGGAGGGTCGTACTCGTTCGCCGAAGAAGGCGAGCAACAAGTACATCGTCCGCCGCCGCAAGACGAACAAGAAGCGCTAGGAGCGGGTTTAGATGCCGCGCAGTCTCAAGAAGGGGCCCTTCGTCGACGACCACCTTTCCAAGAAGGTGGATGTTCAGAACGATGCCGGCACCAAGAACGTCATCAAGACCTGGTCCCGCCGCTCCATGATCGTCCCGGCCATGCTCGGCCACACGATCGCGGTGCACGACGGCCGCAAGCACGTCCCGGTGTTCGTCACCGAGTCGATGGTCGGCCACAAGCTCGGCGAGTTTGCGCCGACCCGCACCTTCCGCGGCCACGAGAAGGACGACCGCAAGTCGCGTCGTCGCTGATCGACCGGAGTGCGAAGACTATGACTGACACCGAAGGGACAACCATGGAAGCCAGGGCCCAGGCGCGGTACATCCGCGTCACGCCCATGAAGGCCCGCCGCGTGGTGGACCTTATCCGTGGCATGGATGCCACGGAGGCTCAGGCGGTCCTGCGTTTCGCCCCGCAGGCCGCGAGCGTGCCCGTGGGCAAGGTGCTGGACAGCGCCATTGCCAACGCCGCGCACAACTACGACCACACGGACGCCTCCACGCTGGTTATCAGCGAGGCGTACGTCGACGAGGGCCCGACCCTGAAGCGGTTCCGTCCGCGTGCTCAGGGCCGTGCCTACCGGATCCGCAAGCGGACCAGCCACATCACCGTGGTCGTCAGCAGCAAGGAAGGAACCCGGTAATGGGCCAGAAGGTAAACCCGCACGGGTTCCGGCTCGGCGTCACGACGGACTTCAAGTCCCGCTGGTACGCCGACAAGCTGTACAAGGACTACGTCAAGGAAGACGTCGCCATTCGTCGCATGATGACGAAGGGCATGGAGCGCGCCGGTATCTCCAAGGTGGAGATCGAGCGCACCCGTGAGCGCGTCCGCGTTGACATCCACACCGCTCGTCCGGGCATCGTCATCGGCCGCCGCGGCGCCGAGGCGGACCGCATCCGCGGCGAGCTGGAGAAGCTGACCGGCAAGCAGGTTCAGCTGAACATCCTCGAGGTCAAGAACCCCGAGACCGACGCTCAGCTGGTGGCCCAGGCCGTCGCCGAGCAGCTGTCCTCCCGCGTCTCCTTCCGTCGCGCCATGCGTAAGAGCATGCAGTCGACGATGAAGGCCGGCGCCAAGGGCATCAAGATCCAGTGCGGTGGCCGTCTCGGCGGCGCCGAGATGTCCCGCTCGGAGTTCTACCGCGAGGGCCGTGTGCCCCTGCACACGCTCCGTGCGAACGTCGACTACGGCTTCTTCGAGGCCAAGACCACCTTCGGCCGCATCGGCGTGAAGGTCTGGATCTACAAGGGCGACGTCAAGAACATCGCCGAGGTTCGCGCCGAGAACGCCGCCGCCCGTGCGGGCAACCGCCCGGCCCGTGGTGGCAACGACCGCCCGCGCCGTGGTGGCGAGCGTGGCGGCCGCGGCCGCAAGCCGCAGCAGTCCGCCGCTGCCGAGGCCCCCAAGGCCGAGGCCGCTGCCGCTGCTCCGGCGGAGACCCCCGGAACGGAGGCCTGACCGACATGCTGATCCCTCGCAGGGTCAAGCACCGCAAGCAGCACCACCCGAAGCGCAACGGCATGGCCAAGGGTGGCACCGAGCTGGCCTTCGGTGAGTACGGAATCCAGGCCGTCACCCCGGCCTACGTGACGAACCGGCAGATCGAGTCCGCTCGTATCGCCATGACCCGTCACATCAAGCGTGGCGGCAAGGTCTGGATCAACATTTACCCGGACCGCCCGCTCACGAAGAAGCCGGCCGAGACCCGCATGGGTTCCGGTAAGGGTTCTCCGGAGTGGTGGGTCGCGAACGTCAAGCCCGGTCGGGTGATGTTCGAGCTGTCCTTCCCGAACGAAAAGGTTGCCAAGGAGGCGCTGACCCGCGCCGCCCACAAGCTTCCGATGAAGTGCCGCATCGTGCGGCGCGAGGCAGGTGAGTCGTGATGGCGGCCGGTACCAAGGCGACCGAGCTGCGCGAGCTGAACAACGAGGACCTCGTTGCCAAGCTGCGTGAGGCCAAGGAGGAGCTGTTCAACCTCCGCTTCCAGGCGGCGACCGGACAGCTCGAGAACCACGGCCGGCTGAAGGCCGTCCGCAAGGACATCGCCCGGATCTACACCCTGATGCGTGAGCGCGAGCTGGGCATCGAGACGGTGGAGAGCGCCTGATGAGCGAGAAGAATGTGACTGAGACGAACGAGCGCGGTTTCCGCAAGACCCGTGAGGGTCTCGTCGTCAGCGACAAGATGGACAAGACCGTCGTCGTCGCTGTCGAGGACCGCGTCAAGCACGCGCTGTACGGCAAGGTCATCCGCCGTACCAACAAGCTCAAGGCGCACGACGAGCAGAACGCTGCCGGCGTCGGCGACCGCGTCCTCCTGATGGAGACCCGGCCGCTGTCCGCCACCAAGCGCTGGCGCATCGTCGAGATCCTCGAGAAGGCCAAGTAATCCCTCCTAGGGGGACGCCCTAGGAACAGTTCCGCCAGGCTCGGCGAGAAGCGCGAAGCACTCGCGCTTCTCGCCGGGAACCGGCAGACATTCAGGAGATAGACGTGATCCAGCAGGAGTCGCGACTGCGTGTCGCCGACAACACTGGTGCGAAGGAGATCCTTTGCATCCGTGTTCTCGGTGGTTCCGGTCGCCGCTACGCGGGCATCGGTGACGTCATCGTCGCCACCGTGAAGGATGCGATCCCCGGTGGCAACGTGAAGAAGGGTGACGTCGTCAAGGCGGTCATCGTTCGCACCGTCAAGGAGCGCCGCCGTCCGGACGGCTCGTACATCCGCTTCGACGAGAACGCGGCCGTCATCCTCAAGAACGATGGCGACCCCCGCGGCACCCGCATCTTCGGCCCCGTGGGCCGGGAACTGCGCGAGAAGAAGTTCATGAAGATCATCTCGCTCGCGCCGGAGGTGCTGTAACCGATGAAGATCAAGAAGGGCGACCTGGTCCAGGTCATCACCGGTAAGGACAAGGGCAAGCAGGGCAAGGTCATCCAGGCCTTCCCCCGCGAGGACCGCGTCCTGGTCGAGGGTGTCAACCGGGTCAAGAAGCACACCAAGGCCGGACAGACCGCTCGTGGGTCGAAGACCGGCGGCATCGTGACGACCGAGGCCCCCATCCACGTCAGCAACGTTCAGCTGGTCGTGGAGAAGGACGGCAACAAGGTCGTCACCCGCGTCGGATACCGCTTCGACGACGAGGGCAACAAGATCCGCGTTGCCAAGCGGACCGGTGAGGACATCTGATGACTGCCACCACCAACGCGCCGCGTCTCAAGACGCGCTACCGCGAAGAGATCGCCGGGAAGCTGAAGGACGAGTTCTCCTACGAGAACGTCATGCAGATCCCCGGTCTGACCAAGATCGTGGTCAACATGGGTGTGGGCGACGCCGCCCGCGACTCCAAGCTGATCGAGGGCGCCATCCGCGACCTCACCACGATCACCGGCCAGAAGCCGGCCGTCACCAAGGCCCGTAAGTCCATCGCCCAGTTCAAGCTGCGTGAGGGCCAGCCGATCGGTGCCCACGTCACCCTCCGCGGTGACCGCATGTGGGAGTTCCTGGACCGCCTGCTGTCGCTCGCGCTGCCGCGCATCCGCGACTTCCGTGGTCTGTCCCCGAAGCAGTTCGACGGTCGGGGCAACTACACCTTCGGTCTCACCGAGCAGGTCATGTTCCACGAGATCGACCAGGACAAGATCGACCGTACCCGGGGTATGGACATCACCGTGGTCACCACGGCGACCAACGACGATGAGGGCCGCGCTCTCCTTCGTCACCTCGGCTTCCCGTTCAAGGAGGCGTGAGCGAGATGGCGAAGAAGGCTCTGATTGCCAAGGCTGCTCGCAAGCCGAAGTTCGGTGTGCGCGCGTACACCCGCTGCCAGCGCTGCGGCCGTCCGCACTCCGTTTACCGCAAGTTCGGCCTGTGCCGCGTGTGCCTTCGTGAGATGGCTCACCGTGGCGAGCTGCCGGGCGTGACCAAGAGCTCCTGGTAATTCCGCCCACCCGTCGCCCAACCACCGCCCCTCAAGGGCGCCTTGGCAGGCGGCAGGAATTTTGGGTAGGGATGACCGGGGCTCTCGGTAAGCAATCGGCCGGCGGGCGCACCCACCCCCTTTTTCCCGTAGGGTAGAAGGGTTTGGGCGCCCCGCCGCCCGAGACCGACCGCGGGCCGAGCCCGCATAACGTCGCTTACTACGCCGTAGGTCCCCGCGCCGCACCCGTCCCGACCTTGATCGGGGAGAGGGATGGCGCACATAGGAAACCCCGGCGAGAGAGGCCGAAGGCCAATTCATGACCATGACTGATCCCATCGCAGACATGCTGACCCGTCTGCGGAACGCGAACTCGGCGTACCACGACACCGTCGTGATGCCGCACAGCAAGATCAAGTCGCACATCGCGGAGATCCTCCAGCAGGAGGGTTACATCACCGGCTGGCGCGTCGAGGACGCCGAGGTTGGCAAGAACCTCGTCCTCGAGCTGAAGTTCGGCCCGAACCGCGAGCGCTCGATCGCCGGCATCAAGCGGATCTCGAAGCCGGGCCTCCGGGTCTACGCAAAGTCCACCAACCTGCCGAAGGTCCTCGGCGGCCTGGGCGTGGCGATCATCTCCACGTCCCACGGTCTCCTGACCGGTCAGCAGGCCAGCAAGAAGGGCGTGGGTGGGGAAGTCCTCGCCTACGTCTGGTAACCAGGGAACGGAGGAATAGCTAATGTCGCGCATTGGCAAGCTGCCCATCCAGGTTCCCGCTGGTGTGGACGTCACCATCGAGGGCCGGACGGTCGCGGTGAAGGGCCCCAAGGGTTCCCTCTCGCACACCGTCGCGGCGCCCATCGAGGTCGCCAAGGGTGAGGACGGCGCCATCAGCGTCTCCCGCCCGAACGACGAGCGTCAGAACAAGGCCCTGCACGGCCTGTCCCGCACGCTGGTGGCGAACATGATCACCGGCGTGACCCAGGGCTACAGCAAGGCGCTCGAGATCAGCGGTGTTGGTTACCGCGTCCAGGCGAAGGGCTCCAACCTGGAGTTCTCCCTGGGCTACAGCCACCCGATCCTGATCGAGGCCCCCGAGGGGATCTCCTTCAAGGTCGAGTCGCCCACCAAGCTCAGCGTCGAGGGCATCGACAAGCAGAAGGTCGGCGAGGTGGCGGCGAACATCCGCAAGCTGCGCAAGCCTGACCCGTACAAGGCCAAGGGCGTCAAGTACGCCGGCGAGGTCATCCGCCGCAAGGTCGGAAAGGCTGGTAAGTAAGCCATGGCATACGGTGTGAAGATCGCTAAGGGCGACGCCTACAAGCGCGCCGCCGCGAAGCGTCGCCACATCCGCATCCGTAAGCGGATTTCGGGTACGCCGGAGCGCCCGCGTCTGGTGGTGACGCGGACCAACCGTGGCATCACCGCTCAGGTCATCGACGACATCAAGGGCCACACCGTGGCCTCCGCGTCGACCCTGGACGCGTCGATTCGCGGTGGCGAGGGCGACAAGAGCACTCAGGCCCAGAAGGTCGGCTCCCTGGTCGCCGAGCGTGCCAAGGCCGCCGGTGTCGAGGCCGTCGTGTTCGACCGTGGTGGCAAGCAGTACGCCGGGCGGATTGCCGCTCTGGCCGACGCCGCCCGCGAAGCCGGGCTGAAGTTCTAAGCCCCGGTTCCGGAGCTAGCGGACGTAACAGAGAGAGGTAAATCCAATGGCTGGACCCCAGCGCCGCGGGAGCGGTGCCGGTGGCGGCGAGCGGCGGGACCGGAAGGGTCGCGACGGTGGCGCTGCCGCCGAGAAGACCGCATACGTTGAGCGCGTTGTCGCGATCAACCGTGTCGCCAAGGTTGTCAAGGGTGGCCGTCGCTTCAGCTTCACCGCGCTGGTCGTGGTGGGCGACGGTGACGGCACCGTAGGTGTCGGTTACGGCAAGGCCAAGGAAGTTCCGGCTGCCATCGCCAAGGGCGTGGAAGAGGCCAAGAAGAACTTCTTCAAGGTCCCCCGTATCCAGGGCACCATCCCTCACCCCATCCAGGGCGAGAAGGCTGCGGGCGTCGTCCTGCTCAAGCCGGCTTCCCCCGGTACCGGTGTGATCGCCGGTGGCCCCGTGCGTGCCGTTCTGGAGTGCGCGGGCATCCACGACGTGCTGAGCAAGTCGCTCGGTTCGTCGAACCCGATCAACATCGTGCACGCCACGGTGGAGGCGCTCCAGGGCCTGCAGCGGCCCGAGGAGATCGCCGCCCGTCGTGGTCTGCCGCTGGAGGACGTTGCTCCCGCCGCTCTGCTGCGGGCGCGTGCCGGGGTGACCGCGTAATGGCGCACCTCAAGATCACGCAGACGAAGTCCTACATCGGTAGCAAGCAGAACCACCGCGACACCCTCCGTTCGCTGGGCCTCAAGCGGCTCAACGACGTGGTTGTCAAGGAGGACCGCCCCGAGTTCCGCGGCATGGTGCACACCGTCCGCCACCTCGTGACGGTTGAGGAGGTCGACTGACATGGCGGAGAACAACCCGCTGAAGGTCCACAACCTCCGGCCCGCCCCGGGCGCCAAGACCGCCAAGACCCGTGTCGGTCGTGGTGAGGCGTCCAAGGGTAAGACCGCTGGTCGTGGTACCAAGGGCACGAAGGCCCGTTACCAGGTTCCGGAGCGCTTCGAGGGTGGGCAGATGCCCCTCCACATGCGCCTCCCGAAGCTGAAGGGCTTCAAGAACCCCGCCCACAAGCAGTTCCAGGTCGTGAACCTGGCCAAGCTGGCCGAGCTCTACCCGCAGGGTGGCGAGGTCACGGTGGCCGATCTGGTCGCCAAGGGCGCGGTGCGCAAGAACGAGCTCGTCAAGGTCCTGGGCCAGGGCGAGGTCTCCGTGGCGCTGCAGGTTTCGGTTGACGCCGTTTCCGGCTCCGCCAAGGAGAAGATCGCCGCTGCCGGCGGCACCGTCACCGAGCTCATCTGAGTTCGCTGGTTCAACTGACCGGGGATGCCCATCGATTGGGGCATCCCCGGTTGGTCGTTCCACGGGGGTACGGTCGCCGGTAAGGTGGCAGGCAGTGTTGTTTTGTCCGGGACCAGCCCGGACGTTCGCCGCACGGGCCGTGCCCGTGCGGTTTTGGCCGCTAACTATTTCGTCGATCCTCAAGACCGTCACCTCTCGCACAGGCGGGAGGCGCAGGAGGCACCGTGCTCACCGCGTTCGCCCGAGCGTTCAAGACGCCCGACCTGCGCAAGAAGCTGCTGTTCACATTGGGCATCATCGTGCTCTACCGGATCGGCGCGCATGTCCCGGTCCCCGGGGTGAATTACGCGAACGTCGAGACCTGCATGAAGCAGGCCGGCGGTAACAGCGGGTTGTTCGCCCTGGTGAACATGTTCAGCGGTGGTGCGCTGCTGCAGATCACGATCTTCGCGCTGGGGATCATGCCGTACATCACGGCGAGCATCATCCTCCAGCTGCTGACCGTGGTGATCCCGAGGCTGGAGGCCCTGAAGAAGGAGGGGCAGACCGGCCAGGCGAAGATCACCCAGTACACCCGCTATCTGACCGTGGCGCTCGCCATCCTGCAGGGGACGGGCCTGGTGGCCACCGCCCGCAGCGGTGCGCTCTTCCAGAACTGCTCGGTCGGCAGCCAGATCGTGCCGAGCGAGTCGATCTTCACCACGATCACCATGGTCATCACGATGACCGCCGGCACCGGCCTGATCATGTGGCTCGGTGAGCTCGTCACCGACCGCGGTATCGGCAACGGCATGTCGATCCTGATGTTCATCTCGATCGCCGCCGGCTTCCCGGGCGCGCTGTGGCAGATCAAGCTCACCGGCAAGCTGGCCGACGGCTGGATCGAGTTCTTCGCGGTGATCGCGGTGGGCCTGGCGATGGTGGCCCTGGTGGTCTTCGTCGAGCAGGCTCAGCGGCGCATTCCGGTGCAGTACGCGAAGCGGATGATCGGCCGCCGGTCCTATGGCGGTACGTCCACTTACATCCCGCTCAAGGTGAACCAGGCAGGTGTGATTCCTGTCATCTTCGCGTCATCGCTGCTCTACATTCCGGCCCTCATCGCACAGTTCAGCGGGTCGAAGGCGGAATGGGCGACGTGGATCGCCACCAACTTCACCAAGGGAAATCACCCGGTTTACATCGTTACGTACTTCCTCCTGATCGTGTTCTTCGCCTTCTTCTACGTGGCCATCAGCTTCAACCCCGAAGAAGTTGCCGACAACATGAAGAAGTATGGTGGCTTCATCCCGGGTATCCGGGCTGGTCGCCCGACGGCCGAGTACCTCAGCTACGTGCTCAACCGGATCACGTGGCCGGGCTCGCTGTACCTGGGGCTGATCGCGCTCGTACCAACAGTGGCGTTGGTGCTCTTCAACGCGAACCAGAACTTCCCGTTCGGCGGGACAAGCATCCTCATCATCGTGGGTGTGGGTCTGGAGACCGTGAAGCAGATCGAGAGCCAGCTTCAGCAGCGCAACTACGAAGGGTTCCTCCGCTGATGCGAATCGTCCTCGTCGGACCCCCGGGGGCCGGCAAGGGTACGCAGGCTGCGTACCTTGCCAAGAACCTCGCGATCCCGCACATCTCCACGGGGGACCTGTTCCGCGCCAACATCAGCCAGGGCACGCCCCTGGGTGTCGAGGCGAAGTCGTACATGGACGCCGGCAACCTGGTGCCCGACTCGGTCACGATCGGCATGGCCGAGGACCGCATGGAGCAGCCCGACGCAGCCGACGGCTTCCTCCTGGACGGCTTCCCCCGCAACCTTGGCCAGGCCAAGGCGCTGGACGAGTACCTCAAGGACAACAACCTCAAGCTGGATGCCGTCCTGGACCTGGAGGTCCCCGAGGACGAGGTCGTCAAGCGGATCGCCGGCCGGCGTATCTGCCGCAACGACAGCAGCCATGTCTTCCACGCCGAGTACAACAAGCCGAAGGCCGAGGGCGTCTGTGACGTCTGCGGCGGCGAGCTGTACCAGCGCGACGACGACCGTGAGGCGACCGTCCGCAAGCGCCTGGAGGTCTACCACACGGAGACCGAGCCGATCATCGACTACTACAAGGCCCAGGGCCTGGTGGTGACCATCCCCGCGATGGGCAAGGTCGACGAGGTCACCAAGCGTGCGATGGCGGCGCTGCCGTCCCGGGACGCGTAGCAGTAAGAACGGCGTGCCTACGGCCGCGGTGCCCGCAACGGGTACCGCGGCCGTATCGTGTACGGGGTGGTCGTGACGGCCGCCGCAAAAGCGTTGTAGTCGGTTCAGGAAGGCGCCAGCCCGCATGGTGGAGATCAAGACCCCCGAGCAGATCGCGAAGATGCGCGAGGCGGGGCTGGTGGTCGCCGCCATTCACGCGGCGACCCGGAAGGCCGCGGTGCCCGGCGCCACGACCAAGGACCTGGACGACGCGGCACGCAAGGTGCTCGCCGAACACGGAGCGAAGTCGAACTTCCTCGGATACGGCGGCTTCCCCGCGACGATCTGCACCTCGGTCAACGATGTCGTGGTCCACGGCATCCCCGACGGCACGGTGCTGCAGAACGGCGACATCATCTCCATCGACTGCGGCGCGATCATCGACGGCTGGCACGGCGACGCGGCGTACACCGCCTTCGTCGGCTCCGGTCACTCCGCGGAGCTGGTCGAGCTGAGCCGGGTCACCGAGGAGTCGATGTGGGCGGGCATCGCGGCGGTCGCCAAGGGCAACCGCCTGGTGGACATCTCCCGGGCGATCGAGGGCTACATCCGCCGCCAGCCGCGCCCGGCGAGCGGCAAGTACGGCATCGTCGAGGACTACGGCGGCCACGGCATCGGCTCGCAGATGCACATGGACCCGCATCTGCTGAACTACGTCGACCGCAAGCGCGGCCGCGGCCCGAAGCTGGTGCCCGGCTTCTGCATCGCGATCGAGCCGATGGTGAACCTCGGCACGGCCAAGACCCATGTCCTCGACGACGACTGGACGGTCAAGTCGAACGACGGCAGCTGGTCCTCGCACTGGGAGCACTCGGTTGCGCTGACCGAGGAGGGCCCGCTGGTGCTGACCGCGCCGGACGGCGGCAAGGCCAAGCTCGCCGAGCTGGGGATCACGGCGGCGCCGGACCCTCTGGCCTGAGCCGGGCCCGTCGCCCTGGCGTAAGGATCACGCCCGATGGGCAATAATCCTGGATTCGTCTTTTCCTGGACGCTGGCGTAGACTGACGCGTCGGCTCTCGTGCATCCCTATGCCCTCTTGTTTGAGGGCGTGGTGCGGGATAGTCGATCAAGGTAGCCGATTCGAAGGGCGAAGCGTGGCCAAGAAGCAAGGTGCCATCGAGATCGAGGGCACCGTGATCGAGTCCCTCCCGAACGCCATGTTCAAGGTGGAGCTCCAGAACGGTCACAAGGTCCTCGCGCACATCAGCGGCAAGATGCGGATGCACTACATCCGTATCCTCCCGGATGACCGGGTCGTCGTGGAGCTTTCTCCGTACGACCTGACGCGTGGCCGGATCGTCTACCGCTACAAGTAGATCTTGTCGGCGCCCCGCTCCCGTGGGGTGACGGCACTGACCCGGAGAACCTCACATCCCATGAAGGTCAAGCCGAGCGTCAAGAAGATCTGCGACAAGTGCAAGGTGATCCGCCGCCACGGCCGGGTCATGGTCATCTGCGACAACCTGCGCCACAAGCAGCGCCAGGGCTGACGCACGCCGACCACCTGCATTACGCAGATTTCGCGCGACGCAAGCACATACGTACATACGCAGTCACCCGACCCCCGCATCATCGCGTGGGACGACACCCCCGGCTCGGAGGCCGGGGACCCGGCTCGTAATTCTGCAGAGTCTTACGGGAACGGTGCTGCGGAAGACCTCCGAATAGCCATCAGGAGCCACATCAATGGCACGCCTCGCAGGCGTTGATCTCCCGCGCGAAAAGCGTGTGGAGGTCGCCCTCACCTACGTCTTCGGTATCGGGCGGACGCTGTCTCAGCAGACTCTCGCCGCCACCGGCGTGAACCCGAACACCCGCGTTCGCGACCTGGCCGAGGAAGACCTCGTCAAGATCCGCGAGTACGTGGACAACAACCTCAAGACCGAGGGTGACCTCCGTCGCGAGATCCAGGCCGACATCCGCCGCAAGGTCGAGATCGGCTGCTACCAGGGTCTGCGTCACCGCCGCGGTCTGCCGGTGCACGGCCAGCGCACCAGCACGAACGCCCGTACCCGCAAGGGCCCGCGTCGCGCGATCGCCGGCAAGAAGAAGCCGGGCAAGAAGTAGTCCTCAGCAGGACGCTCACCAGCGGTCTTCGCTGTAGGACCGACCACCTCCACGGGAGAATTTGAATGCCTCCGAAGGGCCGTACGGCCGGCGCCAAGAAGGTGCGCCGCAAGGAGAAGAAGAACGTCGCCCACGGGCACGCTCACATCAAGAGCACGTTCAACAACACGATCGTCTCGATCACCGACCCCACGGGCAACGTGATCTCTTGGGCCTCTGCCGGCCACGTCGGCTTCAAGGGCTCGCGCAAGTCCACCCCCTTCGCCGCGCAGATGGCCGCCGAGTCGGCCGCCCGCCGCGCGCAGGAGCACGGCATGCGCAAGGTTGACGTCTTCGTCAAGGGCCCGGGTTCCGGTCGTGAGACCGCGATCCGTTCGCTCCAGGCGACCGGCCTCGAGGTCGGCTCCATTCAGGACGTCACCCCCACCCCGCACAACGGATGCCGCCCGCCCAAGCGCCGGCGCGTCTGACGCACTGAGGTAACGGAGACAACTGGAAAATGGCGCGTTACACCGGGGCCGACTGCAAGCGTTGCCGTCGGGAGAAGCAGAAGCTCTTCCTCAAGGGGAGCAAGTGCGAGAGCGCAAAGTGCCCGATCGAGATCCGTCCTTACCCCCCGGGTGAGCACGGTCGCGGGCGCACCAAGGACAGCGAGTACCTGCTCCAGCTTCGTGAGAAGCAGAAGTGCAGCCGTATTTACGGTGTCCTGGAGAAGCAGTTCGTGAACTACTACAAGGAAGCGAACCAGAAGACCGGCAAGACCGGTGAGAACCTTCTGCGCATCCTTGAGACCCGCCTCGACAACGTGGTCTACCGGGCCGGCTTTGCCAAGTCCCGTGATCACGCCCGTCAGCTGGTCCGTCACGGACACATCAACGTGAACGGCCGCAAGACCGACATCCCGTCGGCGCGCGTGGCCGTGAACGACATCGTCGAGGTCCGCGAGGGCTCTCGGAACCTGACCCCCTTCGAGGTGGCCAAGGCCGAGGCCGGCGAGAAGACGGTTCCGGCCTGGCTGGAAGCGATTCCGTCGAACCTGCGGATTCTCGTGCACAGCATGCCCGAGCGCCAGGTGATCGACACCCAGGTGCAGGAGCAGCTGATCGTTGAGCTCTACTCCAAGTAAGAGCTGACCGGTGGGGGCGGTACGGAGCCGATGGCGCCGTGCCGCCCGTACCCTTGTCAGTACAGCGGGCGTCAAATAGCGGGCGTCCACGACTGAAGGATCGAAGAACATGCTGATTGCTCAGCGTCCCTCGTTGACCGAAGAGGTCGTCGACGAATACCGCTCCCGGTTCGTGATCGAGCCGCTGGAGCCGGGCTTCGGCTACACCCTCGGCAACTCCCTGCGCCGTACCCTCCTGTCCTCGATTCCGGGTGCGGCGGTCACGTCCATCCGCATCGACGGTGTCCTGCACGAGTTCACCACCGTGCCGGGCGTCAAGGAGGACGTCACCGACCTCATCCTGAACATCAAGCAGCTGGTCGTCTCCAGCGAGCACGACGAGCCCGTCGTGATGTACCTGCGCAAGCAGGGCCCCGGGCTGGTCACCGCCGCTGACATCGCGCCCCCGGCCGGTGTCGAGGTGCACAACCCAGACCTGGTCCTCGCCACGCTCAACGGCAAGGGCAAGCTGGAGATGGAGCTGACCGTCGAGCGCGGTCGCGGCTATGTCTCCGCCGTCCAGAACAAGCAGGTGGGCCAGGAGATCGGCCGTATCCCGGTCGACTCCATCTACTCGCCGGTGCTCAAGGTCACCTACAAGGTCGAGGCGACCCGTGTCGAGCAGCGCACCGACTTCGACAAGCTGATCGTCGACGTCGAGACCAAGCAGGCCATGCGTCCGCGCGACGCCATGGCGTCGGCCGGTAAGACCCTGGTCGAGCTGTTCGGTCTGGCGCGTGAGCTCAACATCGACGCCGAGGGCATCGACATGGGCCCGTCCCCGACGGACGCCGCCCTCGCCGCCGACCTGGCGCTGCCGATCGAGGAGCTGGAGCTCACCGTTCGGTCGTACAACTGCCTCAAGCGTGAGGGCATCCACTCCGTGGGTGAGCTCGTGGCGCGCTCCGAGGCCGACCTGCTCGACATCCGCAACTTCGGTGCGAAGTCGATCGACGAGGTCAAGGCGAAGCTGGCCGGCATGGGCCTGGCCCTCAAGGACAGCCCGCCCGGATTCGACCCGACCGCCGCCGCCGACGCCTTCGGCGCGGACGACGACGCGGACGCGGGCTTCGTCGAGACCGAGCAGTACTGAGAGCTCGGTCGAGACGGCTGGATTGTGACTGCGCGGCCGCTCTGGCTGGTCGCGCAGTTCCCCGCGCCCCTTACGGGGGCGCTGGTTGTTGCCGGTGAGCAACCGCTCACCGGGTCCTGACCCCGGTACCTGATACGGCCGGGGCAGATACCGAGGAGAAAAAAATGCCGAAGCCCGCCAAGGGTGCCCGTCTGGGCGGCAGCGCTGCGCACGAGCGCCTCATGCTGCGCAACCTGGCCACCTCGCTCTTCGAGCACGGCCGCATCACGACGACCGAGGCCAAGGCCCGTCGTCTGCGTCCGTACGCGGAGCGTCTGGTGACCAAGGCGAAGAAGGGCGACCTTCACAACCGCCGTCAGGTCATGCAGCTGATCTCGGACAAGAGCGTCGTCCACACGCTCTTCACCGAGATCGCCCCGCGGTTCGAGAACCGTCCGGGTGGCTACACCCGTATCACCAAGATCGGTAACCGCCGTGGCGACAACGCTCCCATGGCCGTCATCGAGCTGGTGGAGGCGCTGACCGTGGCCCAGCAGGCCACCGGTGAGGCCGAGGCCGCGACCAAGCGTGCGGCCAAGGACGCGGAGGCGGCCGCGGCTGCCGAGGCGACCGAGGAGTCGAAGGACGCCTGAGTCCCGACCGACGCGTGAGCGGGTCCGCCCTCCGGGGCGGGCCCGCTTTTCGCATTCGGGTGCGGGTCGGGCCGCGCGGGGTTGAGAGGATTGCGGTGTGAGTGACGAAGTGAAGCCGGGCGCGGTCCGGGTACGGATGGACCTTTCCTACGACGGAAAGGACTTCTCCGGGTGGGCGAAGCAGGCCGGCGGGCGGCGGACCGTCCAGGGGGAGATCGAGGACGCGCTGCGGACGGTGACGCGGTCCGCGGAGACGTACGAGCTCACCGTCGCCGGGCGGACGGACGCGGGGGTGCATGCGCGCGGCCAGGTGGCGCATGTGGATCTGCCCGCGGAGCTGTGGGCCGAGCACCGGGACAAGCTGCTGCGGCGGCTGGCCGGGCGGCTGCCCAAGGACGTCCGGGTGTGGCGGCTGGACGAGGCGCCGTACGGGTTCAACGCGCGGTTCTCGGCGATCTGGCGGCGCTATGCGTACCGGGTGACCGATCACCACGGCGGGGTGGACCCGCTGCTGCGCGGCCATGTGCTGTGGCACGACTGGGCGCTGGACGTCGAGGCGATGAACGAGGCGTCCCGGCCGCTGCTGGGCGAGCACGACTTCGCGGCGTACTGCAAGCGGCGGGAGGGCGCGACGACGATCCGGACCCTTCAGGAGCTGAGCTGGGTGCGCGGGGCGGACGGGATCATCACGGCGACCGTGCGGGCGGACGCCTTCTGCCACAACATGGTGCGGTCGCTGGTGGGCGCGATGCTGTTCGTCGGGGACGGGCACCGGCCGGTGGAGTGGCCCGGCAAGGTGCTGGCCGCCGGGGTGCGGGACTCCGCGGTGCATGTCGTACGGCCGCACGGGCTGACGCTGGAAGAGGTCGGCTATCCGGCCGATGACCTGCTGATGGCGCGTAACCAGGAGGCGCGGAACAGGCGGACGCTGCCGGCGGGCGGCTGCTGCTGAGGAGTGGCGGGTGCGGCCGGGGCGCCGCCGTCCGAAGGGGCGGCGCCCGCGGGCGTCAGGACCGGCCGGCCTTCTTCTGCGCGTCCTTGAGCTGCTGCTCACCGGCCTTGGCGGCCTGGTCCCGGCCGCGCTGGGTGATCCGGCTGAACGCGTAGGCGCCGCCGTCCCGGGCGATCTGCTGCGCCTTGGTCTCGGCGTCGGTGACGTCCTTGCCGTTGAGGTAGCCGGCGATGGTGAAGTAGGCGTAGCGGCCGGTGGCGTTGGTCGCCATCCGGCACTTGGTGCCCTGGCAGAAGTCCGCGGGGACCCCGCCGCCGGGCAGCGGCATGAGGTTGGCCTTGTTCTCGTTCATGACCTTGGCGGCCTTGGCGGGCGAGTCGAAGACCGCGATGCCGACGGTGACCGCGACGCCGCCCTTGGCGTACGTGGCGCGCAGCAGCTGCCGGCAGCCGTTGTGGGACAGCGAGGAGACCAGCGCACCCTGGGCGGCGGCGGTGCAGTCCTTGGTGGTGGCGGTCTTGGCGCGCGGGTAGGAGTGCCCGCCGACGACCATGCTCTTCTGCGGGAAGAGGGTGGCGGGGGTCAGCGGTGCCTTGTCCTTCTTCGGGTCGGAGATGTAATCCCGCGGGTTGGGTGGGGGCGGCACGGAGACGTCGGGGAAGGACGGCTTGTCGTCCGGGACGGCCTCCTCGGAGGCGGTGGGCGCCGCCGTGGGCTTGCCGCCCCGGGAGCCGCCGCTGTTCATGACGGCGGCGGTGACGATGCCGGCCACCGCGAGGGCGGCCAGCACCCCGCCGCCGATCCAGAACCACCGTTTGCGTCGGGTCTCCGCCTCGGTCTCCTCGGCGAGTGCGCCCCAGTCCGGCGTGGACGACGAAGAACCCCCGGGGCCGTCGAACGGCCCGCCTTGCCCAAAGCTCATGCCGCGCATCCTAATGCGGTTGGTGGAAGCCCTGGCAGCCGGTCACAATCCCGTTCATGGGACATCTTGAGGCCGGACATCTGGAGTACTACCTGCCGGACGGCAGGGTCCTGCTGGGGGATGTGTCCTTCCGGGTGGGGGAGGGCACGTCGGTCGCGCTGGTGGGTGCCAACGGCGCCGGCAAGACGACGCTGCTGCGGCTGATCGCCGGGGAGCTGTCACCGCACGGCGGGGCGGTGACGGTCAGCGGCGGGCTGGGCGTGATGCCGCAGTTCGTGGGGTCCGTACGCGATGAGCGCACGGTGCGTGACCTGCTGGTTTCGGTGGCGCAGCGGCGGATCAGGGAGGCCGCGGCGGCGGTGGACGCCGCCGAGCTGGCGATCATGACCGCCGAGGACGACGACGAGGCCGCGCAGATGGCCTACGCCCAGGCGCTCAGCGACTGGGCCGAGGCCCGCGGCTACGAGGCCGAGACCGTCTGGGACATGTGCACGACGGCGGCGCTGGGGATGCCGTACGAGAAGGCGCAGTGGCGCAAGGTGCGCACGCTGTCCGGGGGCGAGCAGAAGCGGCTGGTGCTGGAGTCGCTGCTGCGCGGCACGGACGAGGTGCTGCTGCTGGACGAGCCGGACAACTACCTGGACGTGCCGGGCAAGCGCTGGCTGGAGGAGCAGCTGCGGCAGACCCGTAAGACGGTGCTGTTCGTCTCGCACGACCGGGAGCTGCTGGCCCGCGCCGCGGAGAAGATCATCAGCGTCGAGCCGGGGCCGGCGGGCTCCGACGTCTGGGTGCACGGCGACGGCTTCGCCACCTACCACCAGGCCCGCAAGGAGCGCTTCGCCCGCTTCGAGGAGCTGCGGCGGCGCTGGGACGAGCGGCATGCGCAGCTGAAGCAGCTGGTGAACACGCTCAAGAACAAAGCGGCGTTCAACGACGGTCTCGCCTCCCGCTATCAGGCGGCGCAGACCCGGCTGCGGAAGTTCGAGGAGGCCGGGCCGCCGCCGGAGCCGCCGCGCGAGCAGGAGATCACCATGCGGCTGCGCGGCGGGCGCACCGGCGTACGGGCGGTGACCTGCCACGACCTGGAGCTGACGGGGCTGATGAAGCCCTTCTCGCTGGAGATCTTCTACGGCGAGCGGGTCGCGGTCCTCGGCTCCAACGGCTCCGGCAAGTCGCACTTCCTGCGGCTGCTGGCCGGGGGCGACGACCCCGCCGCGAACCCCGTCGCGCACACCGGCGCCTGGAAGCTGGGCGCCCGGGTCGTCCCCGGCCACTTCGCGCAGACGCACGCCCACCCCGAGCTGATGGGCCGCACCCTGCTCGACGTGCTGTGGACCGAGCACGCCAAGGACAAGGGACAGGCGATGTCCGCGCTGCGCCGCTACGAGCTGGAGAGGCAGGCCGAGCAGCCCTTCGACCGGCTCTCCGGCGGCCAGCAGGCCCGTTTCCAGATCCTGCTGCTGGAGCTGTCCGGCACCACCGCCCTGCTGCTCGACGAGCCGACCGACAACCTGGACCTGGAGTCGGCGGAGGCGCTCCAGGAGGGGCTGGAGGCGTACGAGGGGACGGTGGTGGCGGTCACCCACGACCGCTGGTTCGCCCGGTCCTTCGACCGGTACCTGGTCTTCGGGTCGGACGGGCGGGTGCGGGAGACGGCGGAGCCGGTGTGGGACGAGCGGCGGGTGGAGCGGGCGCGGTAGCCGGGCGGGCGGCTGCCGGACGCGGCCCGGCGGAGGGGCGGTGACCGGGCCGGTGGCCCGGCGGCGGCCCCGGGCGGAACCGCACGCCGGTTCGGGGCGCGTTTTGACCCCGCTGGGGACGGCCCGGTATTCTACTGGTTCGTTATGCGTATTGGCTTGCTCTATCTCACGTGAGGGGCCCTTACGCCGGTTCCTGGGCCGGTAACCAGCGGCGGACGATCGGGTTGCGTCACCCGTAGTGCCGCACTGCTGCGGGACCGGTCACGGCGACCAGTACAGGACCCATTCACTTAAGAAGCGAAGGCTAAGACGTGCGTACGTTCAGCCCCAAGCCCGGCGATGTCCAGCGCCAGTGGCACATCATTGACGCGCAGGACGTTGTCCTGGGCCGTCTGGCCAGCCAGGCCGCGACCCTCCTGCGGGGTAAGCACAAGCCGGTCTACGCGCCGCACGTTGACATGGGTGACTTCGTCATCATCGTCAACGCCGACAAGGTGCACCTGTCGGGCAACAAGCGGACCCAGAAGATGGCCTACCGCCACTCCGGGTTCCCGGGTGGTCTGCGCTCGGTCCGCTACGACGAGCTGCTCGACAAGAACCCCGAGAAGGCCGTCGAGAAGGCCATCAAGGGCATGCTCCCCAAGAACACCCTCGGCCGTCAGATGCTCTCGAAGCTGAAGGTCTACGCGGGCGCCGAGCACCCGCACGCTGCGCAGCAGCCGGTCCCGTTCGAGATCACCCAGGTCGCGCAGTAAGTCCGGCCACCCCCTAAGACGACAGAGAATCTGAGGAGCATCGTGGCTGAGACCACCCCCGAGACCCCGCTGGACGAGGTCGAGGTCGAGGAGTACACCACCGAGACCGAGGTCGTGGAGTCGGAGTACACCTCCGAGTCCCTCGCGTCCCGTTTCGGCGACCCGCAGCCGGCGGCCGGCCTGGGCCGTCGCAAGAACGCCATCGCCCGCGTCCGGATCGTTCCGGGCACCGGCCAGTGGAAGATCAACGGTCGCACCCTTGAGGGCTACTTCCCCAACAAGGTGCACCAGCAGGAAGTCAACGAGCCCTTCAAGGTGCTCGAGCTCGACAACCGCTACGACGTTGTCGCCCGCATCGCCGGTGGCGGCATCTCCGGCCAGGCCGGTGCGCTGCGCCTGGGCGTGGCCCGTGCGCTGAACGAGGCGGACGTCGACAACAACCGCCCCGCGCTGAAGAAGGCCGGGTTCCTCAAGCGTGACGACCGTGCGGTCGAGCGCAAGAAGGCCGGTCTCAAGAAGGCCCGCAAGGCGCCGCAGTACAGCAAGCGTTAATCGCTCGCTGCAGCGTGCAGCATCTTGGCGAACGCCCCGGTGGCACCTCCGTGCTGCCGGGGCGTTCGGCTATCCGGGACCAGGGGCGTATACCTGGACTTAATGCTCTGGTCCAAGCTCATCTACTCGGAGGACACCAGTGGGACGACTCTTCGGCACGGACGGTGTGCGCGGTGTCGCCAATGCGGATCTGACGGCGGAGCTGGCGCTCGGTCTGTCGGTCGCTGCGGCGCATGTGCTCGCGGAAGCGGGCACATTCGAGGGTCACCGGCCGGTGGCCGTGGTCGGGCGGGACCCACGGGCCTCGGGGGAGTTCCTGGAGGCGGCGGTCGTCGCGGGCCTCGCCAGTGCCGGCGTGGACGTTCTGAGGGTCGGCGTGCTGCCCACGCCGGCGGTTGCGTATCTGACCGGCTCGCTGGGCGCTGACCTCGGTGTGATGCTCTCCGCCAGCCACAACCCGATGCCCGACAACGGCATCAAGTTCTTCGCCCGCGGCGGCCACAAGCTCGCCGACGAGCTGGAGGACCGTATTGAGCAGACCTATCGCGCGCACAGCTCCGGGGAGCCCTGGGAGCGGCCGACCGGCGCCGGCGTGGGCCGGGTCACCGTCTATGACGAGGGCTTCGACAACTATGTCGCGCACCTCGTCGGCGTGCTGCCCAACCGCCTGGACGGGCTGAAGATCGTCATCGACGGTGCGCACGGTGCGGCGGCGCGGGTCTCGCCCGAGGCGTTCGCGCGGGCCGGCGCCGATGTCATCACACTCGGCACCGACCCCGACGGCCTGAACATCAACGACGGCTGCGGCTCCACACACCTCCAGCTGCTGCGCGCCGCCGTCGTCGAGCACGGCGCCGACCTGGGCGTCGCCCACGACGGCGACGCGGACCGCTGCCTGGCCGTGGACCGCGAGGGCAACGAGATCGACGGCGACCAGATCCTGGCCGTCCTGGCGCTCGGCATGCGCGAGGCGGACGCGCTGCGCAAGAACACCGTCGTCGCCACCGTGATGTCCAACCTCGGCTTCAAGCTGGCCATGGAGCGCGCGGGCATCGACCTCGTCCAGACCGCGGTCGGTGACCGGTACGTCCTGGAGGAGATGAAGGCGCACGGCTTCGCGCTGGGCGGTGAGCAGTCCGGGCACGTCATCGTGCTGGACCACGCCACCACCGGCGACGGCACGCTGACCGGTCTGATGCTGGCCGCCCGGGTCGCCGCGACCGGCAAGACGCTGGCCGAGCTGGCGGGTGTCATGGAGCGGCTGCCGCAGATCCTGATCAACGTCCCGGACGTCGACAAGTCCCGGGTGGCGACCTCGCCCGAGGTGACCGCGGCGGTCGCCGAGGCGGAGCGGGAGCTGGGCGCCACCGGGCGGGTGCTGCTGCGGCCGTCCGGCACCGAGCCGCTGGTGCGGGTGATGGTCGAGGCCGCGGACATCGAGCAGGCCCGCGCGGTGGCCGAGCGGCTGGCGGACGCGGTCAAGTCGGCGCTGGGCTGAGCGGCTTGGGCGGCGGCCGTTGGCACAGCGGACGCTGAGCGCACCGGACCGCACCACGGGTTCCGCGGATCTGCGGCCCCGCCCCGGGTGGCCACCGTGCCGCTCCGGGGCGGGGCCGTGGTCGTGGCGGCGCCCCGTGCTGCCCGTGTGCTACCGCGCGACCGGAACGGTGCCGTGCCGGGCCCACAGGAGCTTCTGGGTGGCCAGGGTGAGGGTGCCTGCCACCACGATGCCCACCAGATTCAGCGCCAGCTGGGTGGAGGAGCCCCAGGTCTGCGCGTAGTCGCCGTAGGTGAAGGCGACGGCGGCGTTGGCGGCGGCGGGGACGGTGGTCACGGAGATGGCCACCCCCACCAGAGCACCGGATTTCGCCGAGGTCAGCGAGAGGGTGCCGGCGACACCGGCGAGGAAGGCCACCACGAACGACATCAAGTCCGGCTGCCAGATGAACGACGTGTTGGGCCGCGGTCCCTTCACCTGGTGCTTGGTGAACAACCCGACCGCGTCCATGAAGTAGCTGAACCCGCAGGTGAGAACCATGGCCACGGCGAAGCCCACGACCAGCGCCACCAGCGAGCGCCAGGCCTGCCGCGGGACACGCTGGACCAGGGCCGTGGAGATGCCCGCCAACGGGCCGAACTCGGGGCCGACCGCCATCGCGCCGACGATCAGAATGGCGTTGTCCAGGACCACACCGCAGGCCGCGATCATCGTCGCCAGGGTCAGGAACGCGAGGTAGGTGGCCGAGAGCGTCGACTCCTCGTGGGTGGCGTCGGCCAGCGACTCCCACAGCACGGCGTCCGCGCCCTCGCCGGGCGCCTCGTCCTCCGCCCGGTCGGCCCGCCGGGACACCGACAGATCGATGTGTTCGAGCGCGATCGAGCCGGTCCTGTCGAGGCCCATCTCCCGGAGCCGGGCCAGCAGTCCGTCACCGGCCTCCCGCGCGACGTCGCACAGCACGACATCGCCCCGCGGTTCACGGGCCGCCCCGTCCAGCACCACGAGATGGGTCGTCCCGACGGTCTTCTCCAGCAGCTGGAGCACCTCGTCCGTACGGTCCGTGGGGACGATCAGGCGCAGATGCAGCACAGTGTTCGCACTCCTCAGAGCTTCCGCAGCGACAGCCGCTGCACCTTGTGGTCCGGCCCCTTGCGCAGCACCAGGTTGGCGCGGCCGCGGGTCGGGGCGACATTCTGCTGGAGGTTGGGTTTGTTGACGGTGCGCCAGATCATGCGGGCGTAGTCGAGGGCCTCGTCCTCGGAGACCTGGGTGTACTTGCGGAAGTACGAGAACGGGTTCTGGAAGGCGGTCTCGCGCAGCTTGCGGAAGCGGCCGAGGTACCACTTCTCGATGTCCTCGGTGCGGGCGTCGACGTAGACGGAGAAGTCGAAGAAGTCGGCGAGCCCGAGGCGGGTGCGGCCGTCCTTGCCGGGCAGCGCCGGCTGGAGGACGTTCAGGCCCTCGACGATGAGGATGTCGGGGCGCTGCACGGTGAGCTGTTCGCCCGGCACGATGTCGTAGATCAGGTGCGAGTAGACCGGTGCGGTGACCTCCGCCCGGCCGGACTTCACATCCGCGACGAAGCGGGTCAGCGCCCGCCGGTCGTAGGACTCCGGGAAGCCCTTACGGGACATCAGGCCGCGCCGGTGCAGCTCGGCGTTGGGGAAGAGGAAGCCGTCGGTGGTGACCAGCTCGACGCGCGGATGCTCGGGCCAGCGGGCCAGCAGCGCCTGCAGCAGCCGGGCGGTGGTCGACTTCCCGACCGCCACGCTGCCCGCGACCCCGATGACGAACGGGGTTCCGGGCTGGGGGCCGCCGCCCACGTCACCGAGGAAGGTGTTCAGCGCACCGCGCAGATTGCTGGTGGCACCGACATAGAGGTTGAGGAGCCGGGACAGCGGGAGATAGACATCGCGTACCTCGTCGAGGTCGATGACATCACCCAGGCCCCGCAGCTCCTCGACCTCGTCGGCCGTCAGGGGCAGCGGGGTCTTCTCGCGCAGGGCGCTCCACTGCGCGCGCGTCAGGTCGACGTACGGGGAGCTGTCGGCGCGGCGTCGTTGCTGCGGATCGGTCGTCAAGGGCACGCGCCCATTGTGCGCAGCCGACACCCGCCGTTCATCTCGGGGTGCCCGGCCGGTGGTCCGTAGGTGGTCTTGTGGATGTCGGGGTGGGCTTGGGTGTTTCTCAGCCACCCTGTCTGTACCGGGCAGATTTTGCCCGGTACGGTCGGCGGCGGGGAAGGGCCCGGACGCCGGGCCGGGGACGAACCAGGGGGTGCAGGTGCGCACGCGTAAGGCCGGTCGGCTGCGACAGCGGCCATGGGGGAGGACCGCCGGCACGGACCCCGACGGAGCCGACGGCACCGCGGACGGCTTTGCCGCCCTGGTGCACGCCGAGCTGACCGAGGAACTGCCGGACGAGGACCTGGGCGAGGATCTCGCCGATTTCCTGGAACGCTTCGAGCCGGGCAGCGGGCCCGGCGCGGACGTGGAGGCGGACGAGGAGTCTTTGGAGGCGGTGCGGGAGGCGCAGGAGCGGATAGCGCGGGGGTACTGAGGCACCCGGGTACGTGAGCCCTGCCACGCTGTACGGGACGCGTCCCCGGAGGGCGAGGCCATCGGTCATGCTCATGACCGGAAAGAGTGAGCCTCGCAGCCCGGCCGGCTCCTCGTGAGCGCAGCGTGAAGGACTTTCAGATGACTCGGACCCGCGTGATCCATGCCTGCCTCACGGCGGCCGGTGCGGGCGTACTGGCCGTTGTGGTGCGGGTGTTGATGAGGCCCGCCGCGGCGCTGCCGCGGTGGGATCTGCTCGGCTGTCTCGCGCTGACCGTGGTGGGACTCATGGGTGCGCTGCGGTGCCTGCGGCGCGGCCCGGTTCCGCGCGCGGGGGTGGGGAGCAGCCGGTTCTGGTGGCCTGCCCGGAACTACGGGTGGTCCGTCGCCGGCCTCTGGGCGGCGGCCGTGCCCGTGGTGCTTTTCCTGTACGGGTCCCTTGCCTACTCACCCGAAGCCGCTCGGATCACCGAGGCCGGCGGCGGTATCCGAGAGGTGTCCGTCCGCAAGGTGCTCTCCGCCGAGTACGTGCGGAGGAA
The DNA here is from genome assembly GCF_042746015.1 of Streptomyces sp. NPDC058773. Lineage (NCBI taxonomy): Bacteria > Bacillati > Actinomycetota > Actinomycetes > Kitasatosporales > Streptomycetaceae > Streptomyces > Streptomyces sp. NPDC058773. The sequence goes on along the minus strand of NZ_JBHYPE010000005.1, from coordinate 44,561 downwards.
GAACTCCGGTTACTACGAGGTGGTCGCCCGGGTCGCCGTACCGTTCGACACCGGAACCAGGCCCGAGAGGGCAGCCTTCACCTCGGAGCACCGTACGGGGCGCGGTGACACGGTGTGGGCCCTCTTCGCGCCGGCCTCGGCGGAGCTCGGTGTGCTCGTCGACAGCGACCGGGACGACCTTCGGGCGAAGGCGGGCGGGCCCGCGCAAGGTGACGTCCTCGTCTTTGTCCTGGTGGCGGCGGGCGTGGGGCTGTGCCTGGCTGTCGTCTTCGGCGGCTTTTCCCGGGCGCCCCGGGGGCTGCGGCGTCCGCTGAAGAAGGGCTGGTGCCGCGTCGCATCTGTCACCGTGCGAAGCGTGGCGGTGGTGGAGCACCGGACCACCGGTCACCAGGGGGTGGTCTCCCGCCAGCTGAGGCCCGTGCTGAAGCTCGAAGGGGCCGACGGGGAGCGGCTGGATGTCCTGCTCGCCCCGGTGATCGATCCGCTGCACCTGTCCCGGGACATCAACGGCCTTCCCGCGCAGCTCTATTGGGGGCAACGGGCGGCAGAGCACCCCGGCCCGCTCGGGGCGCGCGCGATGGTGGTGCTGGAGGGGCAGCGGTGTCTGCGGGGTGATCTCATGGCCGGCCGGGCCTCAGACCGACCGGAGGGCACCGTCGTGCCGGCCGCCGGGTCCCTCCCCGAGGGAGACCGTCTGCGGGCGATCCGGACGTACCCGGCCTGGGACCGGGCGCTGCACGCCGAGGGGCTGTGCTGGGTGATGGCGGGGGTGCTCGCGCTAGGCGTTGTCGCCTTCGGTGTGGGGCGCTGGGTGTCGCTCGCTCTGGGCGTCGTCGCGTACGGCGTGCTGTTCATAGCGCGCATGGTGATCAACGACAGCCGTGCGCGGTATCTGAAGGGCTTCCTTCCGGATGCCGGTGCCGGTGCCGGTGTCGGTACCGGAGCTGGCACCGACACCGGAGCCGGAACCGGAGGGTGACCCCGTTCCGCCGGGGCTCACGGTGAGCGTGTGAACTCGCACCACCCACGCCATCCGGACAGGGGAGTTGGGGTGGTGGGGCCGGCTCATGGCTGCCCGGTCTGGGGCACTGGAAGGTGGGCCCACACCGTCTTGCCGGGGTCGCGTGGTCGTACGCCCCAGTTCTCGGACAGCGCGTCGACGAGGAACAGGCCGCGGCCGGAGAGGTCGTCCGGGGCGGGCTTGTGGAGTTCCGGCATCCGCCACTGGTAGGAGTCGGTCACCTCCAGGACCAGGATGCCGTTGCGGCGGCGTAAGGCCAGTTCGAAGTAGTCGCCCGTGCCCTTGGTGTGGCGGATGCTGTTGGTGGTCAGTTCGCTGGCGATGAGGACGGCGTCCTCGATGAGACCGCCGAGTTTCCAGTCGGTGAGGGTCGCTGTGACGTGCCGCCGTACGGCGGAGACGGAACGTGCGCGGACCCGGAACCTCTTGATGCATGTGCGCCCGGACATGGGTCCCCCAAGGGTGTTGGGCAGGCGAAGTTGCGGTCACAGAGTGTCTTTGGCTGGCGACATGCTGTGACGAAGGCCACGCTAGACCCGGGCTTCGGCGGAATGCAAGAAGAACGTAGTGCAAGAATTGCAGCTACGTCCCGTGTTCAAGTGGGTGGCATCTGTGGGAAGTTGCCGTGCAGACTGGGCCTGACGAAAGAGGGGGGTGGCATGCCCGCAGGTGGGAAGCCCACTGTCCACAGCCGGCGGCTCGGGCAGGCGCTCAAGCGGCTCCGGTTGGACGCGCACCTCGACCAGGAGCATGCGGCGGAAGCGGTGGTGTGTTCGACCGCAAAAATCAGTCGGATCGAGTCGGGTGCTGTCAGCGCCCGTGTCGGCGACGTACGGATGTTGCTCGACCTGTACGGGGTCGAGAGCGCGGAGGAGCGTCGGCGGCTGGAGACGCTTGCCCGTAACAGCAGCAAGCGGGGCTGGTGGCTCGACTTCGACTTCCAGGCGCCGAGCATGGAGCGCCTGGGGGACTACCTCTCGTTGGAGACGGACGCGACCTACATCCGGACCTGGCAGCCGGTCTTCATTCCTGGATTGCTTCAGACGCCTGAATACACCCGGGCGTTGACCGAGGCGAATCCGGAATCACTTGACGAAGGGGCGGCGGATGCGATTGTCACGGTCCGGCAAGAGCGTCGCCGGGTCTTCGAAAACTCCGGAGCCCGGTTCGCGGCGGTGATCTGGGAACCGGCGCTCACCAGCCCTATGCCGTCGGCTGTTGCTCATCGGGCGCAGCTCGCCCATCTGATGGAGACCGCCGAGCAGCCTCGGAAAACGATCCAGGTTTTGCCGCAGAGTGAATGGGCCGCCGCCAGGGTTGCCCCAGCCTTCGTGGCACTCTCGTACGCGAACGAAGCTGCTCCTGACGTCATCGTGCAGGACACGATGGTCACCAGTGTCATCCTCGATGGTCAGGAAGACATGGCCGGGTACGTGCATGCCTTCGACGCGCTGCGGTCCGCTGCTCTCACGCCGAGCCAAAGCATCACCTTCATCAAGAAAACCATGAACGGCATCGCCGAAGAGAAGGAAGAGGCATGAGCGGCCAGGAGATCGTCAGTCACTTCGTGGTGTCCTCGTACTCCGGGGGCGGGTCGGCCAATGAGTGCGTCGAGGTCGCACACACCGCCGGTGGCGGTCGGGCCGTGCGGGACAGTAAGGATCGTGCTGCGGGGACGCAGTTCCACGGGCCGGAGGCCTGGGGCGCCTTCCTGGGCGCGCTGAAGAGTGGCCGCCTCGGCCGCTGATCCGCCGTACGCGCGGTACGCCGCGGACCCTGCGCAGGCCCACGGCGTACCCTGCCCCCATGTGCGGAATCGTGGGATACGTGGGCGGGCAGAGCGCCCTTGATGTCGTGCTGGCCGGGCTGAAGCGGCTGGAGTACCGCGGGTACGACTCCGCGGGGGTGGCCGTGTTGGCGGACGGGGGGCTGGCGGCGGCGAAGAAGGCCGGGAAACTCGCCAATCTGGAGAAGGAGCTGGCGGACCGTCCGCTGCCGGCGGGGTCGACGGGGATCGGGCACACCCGGTGGGCCACGCACGGCGGGCCCACCGATGCGAACGCCCATCCGCATCTGGACAACGCCGGGCGGGTGTCGGTGGTGCACAACGGCATCATCGAGAACTTCGCCGCGCTGCGCGCCGAACTCACCGACCGCGGGCACGAGTTGACGTCCGAGACGGACACCGAGGCGGTGGCGCATCTGCTCGCCGAGGCCTACTCGTCCTGCGGGGAGCTGGCCGAGGCGATGCGCCAGGTGTGCCGGCGGCTGGAGGGGGCGTTCACGCTGGTCGCGGTGCATGCCGACGAGCCGGATGTGGTGGTCGGGGCGCGCCGGAACTCGCCGCTGGTGGTGGGCGTCGGGGATGGTGAGGCCTTCCTCGCGTCGGATGTGGCGGCGTTCATCGCGCATACGCGGGAGGCCGTCGAGCTGGGGCAGGACCAGGTCGTGGAGCTGCGGCGGGACGGTGTGACGGTCACCGACTTCGACGGGGCGCCCGCCGAGGTGCGGGAGTACCACGTCGACTGGGACGCCTCGGCCGCCGAGAAGGGCGGCTACGACTACTTCATGCTGAAGGAGATCGCCGAGCAGCCGAAGGCCGTCGCGGACACGCTGTTGGGGCGGATCGACGGGTCGGGGGTGCTGTCCCTGGACGAGGTGCGGATTCCGCCGGAGGTGCTGCGGGAGGTCGACAAGGTCGTCATCGTGGCCTGCGGGACGGCGTACCACGCGGGGATGATCGCCAAGTACGCGATCGAGCACTGGACGCGGATTCCGTGCGAGACCGAGCTGGCCAGCGAGTTCCGCTACCGCGATCCGATCCTGGACCGGCACACACTGGTGATCGCGATCAGCCAGTCCGGGGAGACCATGGACACGCTGATGGCGCTGCGGCACGCCCGTGAGCAGGGCGCGAAGGTGCTCGCCATCTGCAACACCAACGGGTCGACCATCCCGCGGGAGTCGGACGCGGTGCTCTACACGCACGCCGGGCCCGAGGTGGCGGTGGCGTCGACCAAGGCGTTTCTGACGCAGCTGGTGGCCTGCTATCTGGTGGCGCTGTACGTCGCGCAGGTGCGGGGCACGAAGTGGGGCGACGAGATCCGGGCCGTGGTGCGTGAACTGGCGGCCATCGGGACCCAGGTGGAACAGGTGCTGGGCACGATGGAGCCGGTGCGGGAGCTGGCGCGTTCCCTCGCCGGCAAGAACACGGTGCTGTTCCTCGGGCGGCACGTGGGCTATCCGGTGGCGCTGGAGGGCGCGCTGAAGCTCAAGGAGCTCGCGTACATGCACGCGGAGGGCTTCGCGGCCGGGGAGCTCAAGCACGGGCCGATCGCGTTGATCGAGGAGGATCTGCCGGTGGTGGTGGTCGTGCCGTCGCCGCGTGGGCGGTCGGTGCTGCACGACAAGATCGTGTCGAACATTCAGGAGATCCGGGCCCGGGGCGCGCGGACCATCGTGATCGCGGAGGAGGGGGACGAGGCGGTGGTGCCGTACGCGGACCACCTCGTACGGATTCCGCGGACGCCGGTGCTGCTGCAGCCGCTGGTGTCCACCGTCCCGCTCCAGGTCTTCGCCTGTGAGCTGGCCACCGCCCGGGGCAACGAGGTCGACCAGCCGCGCAACCTCGCCAAGTCGGTGACGGTGGAATGATCATCGGGGTCGGGATCGACGTCGCCGAGATCGACCGCTTCGGGGCGGCGCTGGAGCGGACGCCGGAGCTGGCGCGGCGGCTGTTCCTCGATGAGGAGCTGATACTCGCGAGCGGTGAACGGCGCGGCATCGCCTCCCTGGCGGCGCGGTTCGCCGCCAAGGAGGCGGTGGCCAAGGCGCTCGGGGCGCCGGGCGGGCTGCACTGGACCGATGCCGAGGTGTTCGTCGAGGACAGCGGGCAGCCGCGGCTGCGGGTCCGGGGGACGGTCGAGGCGCGGGCCGTGGAGCTGGGGGTGCGGTCGTGGCACCTCTCGCTGAGCCATGACGCCGGGGTCGCTTCCGCCGTGGTGATCGCCGAGGGGTGAGACTGGGGGCATGAGGACTGCCTACAGCGTGGAGACCGTACGGGCTGCCGAGCAGGAGCTCATGGCCCGGTTGCCCGAAGGGGCCCTGATGCAGCGGGCGGCGGCCGGACTGGCCGTCGCCTGCGCGCAGTTGCTGGGCACGGTGTACGGCAGCCGGGTGGTGCTGCTGGTGGGCAGCGGCGACAACGGCGGGGACGCGCTGTACGCGGGAGCCCGGCTGGCCCGGCGCGGGGCCGGCGTGGCGGCGGTGCTGCTGTCGCCCGAGCGGGCCCACCGAGGCGGGCTGGCCGCGCTGCGGGCGGCCGGGGGCCGGGTGTCGGACGACGCGCAGCGCGACATCGCACGGGCCGGTCTCGTCGTGGACGGCATCGTCGGGATCGGCGGACGCGGCGGACTGCGCCCGGAGGCCGCCCAACTCGCCCGGGCGGCACGGGAGTCGGCGCGGGTGCTGGCCGTCGACCTGCCCAGCGGGGTGGACGCGGACAGCGGTGAGGTGCACGGGGACGCCGTACGGGCCGATGCGACCGTGACGTTCGGGGCGTACAAGCCGGGGCTGCTGATCGATCCGGCGCGGGAACGGGCCGGGGCGCTGCGGCTGGTGGACATCGGGCTGACGCTGCCGGCGGACGCCGCGCTGGAGGCGCTGCAGCACGCGGACGTGGCGGAGCTGCTGCCGCGTCCGGTGCCGGAGAGCGACAAGTACCGGCGGGGCGTGGTCGGGGTGGTCGCCGGTTCCGCGCGGTACCCGGGGGCGGCCGTGCTGGCGGTGGCGGGGGCGCTGCGGGGCGGCGCGGGGGCCGTGCGGTACGTCGGGCCGGCCGCCGACGCGGTGCTGGCGCACTTCCCGGAGACGCTGGTGCATCCCGGGCCGCCGGACAAGGCGGGCCGGGTGCAGGCCTGGGTGATCGGGCCCGGCATCGGTGAGGAGGCGGAGGCGCTGGAGGACGTGCTCTCGGCGGACGTGCCGGTGCTGGTGGACGCGGACGGGCTGCGGTTCCTGACGCCGGAGCGGGTGCGGGCGCGTACGGCCGGGACGCTGCTGACGCCGCATGCCGGGGAGGCCGCCGCGCTGCTCGGCCGCCGGCGCGAGGAGATCGAGGCGGCGCGGCTGTCCTCGGTACGGGAGTTGGCGGCGCGGTACGGCGCCGCGGTGCTGCTCAAGGGCTCGACGACGCTGGTGGCGGAGGCGGACGGCCCGGTGCGGGTCAACCCCACCGGGACCAGCTGGCTGGCGACGGCCGGGAGCGGGGACGTGCTGTCGGGGGTGACCGGGTCGTTGCTGGCCGCGGGGCTCACGGCGCGGGACGCCGGGTCCATCGGCGCGTATCTGCACGGGCTGGCGGCCCGCCGGGCGGCCGGGCCGGCCGGCGCGCCGATCCTGGCCTCCGAGGTGGCCGCCCATCTGGGCGCCGCCTGGCGTGATGTGACGGGCTGACAGCTGACGGGGCAGCCGTTACGCCCCGCGGGGGAATGCCGCGGGCACCAGGGCGAACCTGCCGCCCGGCGGGCGGTACGGCCGCGCGCCCACGGCATGCGTGAGGTCATGAAACGCACCCTTCCGGCGCTGCTGGCCTGCGCCTCGCTCCTCGTCATCGCCGGGCCGCCCGCGGTGGCCGTGGCGCCGTCGCCCGTGGTGGCCCCGGCGGCCGTGGCGTCCCCGTCCCGGCTGCCCGCCCTGGTCCCCGGACTCCCGCGTGCGGCACGCGAGACCGTCCGGCCCCGGTACACCGAGTACGTACCGCGGTCCGAGGTGGCGCCGGCCGGCGTCCGGACGCCGCGGTGCAGCGCCGCCACCGGCCCCTACCAGCGGCTGGCGGAGGACTACCTGGGACGGCAGGTGGACGGGCGGCAGAGCACGGCGGACTGCCGGGCGATCCGGCGGTTCCAGCAGGCCCACCGCATCGCGCCGGCCACCGGCTTCGCGGGCCCGGTCACGGGGGCGACGGTGCGGATGATGCAGGCCAGGAAGGACCCCAACCGGGCCGGCCACTGCCCCGACCTCGCGCAGCGGACCGCGTGCGTCGACCTGAACCGGCAGCTGATGTGGGTGCAGCAGAGCGGCCGGGTGCTCCTCGACCCGGTGGTGATCCGCTCCGGTGCGCCGACGATGGAGACCCGCACCGGCTCGTACCGGATCTATCTGCGGCACCGGCGGCACATCTCGAACCTGTACGGCACGCGGATGCCGTACGCCCAGTTCTTCGACCGCGGGGAGGCGCTGCACGGCGTCTACGAGGACCTCTTCTCGGGGGCGGGTTCGCACGGTTGCGTCAACCTCACGATGACGGACGCGCGCAGGGCCTGGGAAGTGCTCAGTAAGGGCGACACCGTGTACGTCTGGGGGCGGAAGCCCGGCGTGTGAGCACGGTTTCCCCGCCCGTCCCCCGGGGCCCCGCGGCGTCGCCTGCGACACTGAGGGGGATGAACGAGACAGCGAAGCGCGCCCGTGCCGCCATCGACCTCGCCGCCGTGCGGTCGAATGTCCGTGCGCTGCGGGCCCGCGCACCCCGGGCAGAGCTGATGGCCGTGGTCAAGTCCGACGGCTACGGACACGGGGCGGTGCGCTGTGCGCGCGCCGCCCGTGAGGCCGGTGCCGGCTGGCTGGGCACGGCGCTGCCCGAGGAGGCGTTCGCGCTGCGTGCGGCCGGTGACACCGGGCGGCTGATGTGCTGGCTGTGGACCCCGGGCGGCCCCTGGCGCCGGGCCGTCGAGCAGGACATCGACATCTCGGTGAGCGGGCTGTGGGCGCTGCGCGAGGTGACGGCCGCGGCGAAGCGGTGCGGCCGGACCGCCCGCATCCAGCTCAAGGTCGACACCGGGCTGGGCCGCAACGGCTGCGCGCTCGCCGACTGGCCGGAGCTGACCGCCGCGTCCCGGGCCGCCGAGGCCGAGGGCGTGCTGACGGTCACCGGCGTCTGGTCGCACTTCGCCTGCGCCGACGAGCCAGGACACCCGTCGATCGCCGCCCAGCTGGCCGCCTTCCAAGAGGCGTTGAGGACGGCCGAGCGGGCCGGCCTGCGCCCCGAGGTGCGGCACATCGCCAACACCCCGGCGCTGCTCACCCTCCCCGAGGCGCACTTCGACCTGGTCCGCACCGGCATCGGCATCTACGGCATCTCGCCCAGCCCCGAGGTCGGCACCTCCCAGGAGCTGGGGCTGCGCCCCGTGATGACGCTGGAGGCCTCGCTCGCCTCGGTCAAGCGCGTCCCGGGCGGCCACGGCGTCTCGTACGGGCATCAGTACACGACGCCCGGCGAGACCACGCTCGCGCTGGTCCCGCTCGGCTACGCCGACGGCATCCCGCGGCACGCCTCCGGCACCGGCCCGGTGCTGGTCGCCGGCAAGTGGCGGACGGTCGCCGGGCGGATCGCGATGGACCAGTTCGTGGTCGACCTGGGCGGGGACAGCGCCGAGCCGGGCGACCCGGCGGTGCTCTTCGGCCCCGGGGACCGCGGTGAGCCGACCGCCGAGGACTGGGCCAGGGTGGCCGGAACCATCGGCTACGAGATCGTCACCCGGATCGGAACCCGGGTCCCGCGCGTCTACGTGGACAGCGGCATACGGAACGAAGCCGAAGGAGACAGCGCGCTCACGGGGGGTACGGCATGACCGAGGGACAGGACGCCGCCGCGGAGGCGGTCGAGACGGCCGTCGAGGCGGCCGGGAACTGGGCACGGGCGGGCCGGCACGCAGGTGTGGCCGGTGCCGCGATCGGGGTGGTCGCGGCGGGCGCCGCGGCCGGCGTGGCGATAGAGCGGATGACGGTCGGCCGCGGGATGCGCCGCCGGGCCCGGCTCGCGCTGGACGCCGCCGGTCCGTACGGCACGCTGCGCGGCACACCGGGCGCGGCGATCGCCGAGGACGGCACCGAGCTGTACTACGAGGTCGACGAGCCGGGCGTGGAGTCGGCCCGGCCGGAGAAGGACGACCGGACGGGCAAGGCCAGGAACGGCAAGGGCGGCAAGGCCGACGGGTCCGCCAAGCCGGTCCGCGGGAAGGAGGCGCGGGCCGCGCAGGAGGCCCAGGGCGGGCTGCGCAAGCGGCTGTCGGCGGCGCTGGGCCGCCGCGCCGCGGCCCCCACGGTCGTCTTCAGCCACGGCTACTGCCTCAGCCAGGACTCCTGGCACTTCCAGCGCTCCGCACTGCGCGGCACGGTCCGCACCGTCCACTGGGACCAGCGCAGCCACGGTCGCTCCTCGCGCGGCCACGGCCAGATCGACGGCACGGAACCGGTCACCATCGACCTGCTGGGCCGGGACCTGAAGGCGGTGCTGGACGCCGCCGTGCCCGAGGGGCCGATCGTGCTGGTCGGGCACTCCATGGGCGGGATGACGGTGATGGCGCTGGCCGACCAGTTCCCCGAGTACGTCGCGGAGCGGGTGGTCGGGGTGGCCCTGATCGGCACCTCGGCGGGCCGGCTCAGCGAGGTCGGCTTCGGGCTGCCGTCGCTGGGCGTCAAGGCCTTCCACTGGCTCGCGCCGAATGTGCTGAAGGCGCTGGGCTGGCAGCGGGAGATCGTCGAGCGCGGCCGGCGGGCCACCGCCGATCTGTTCGCGGGGCTGGTCAAGCGCTACTCCTTCGGGACGCCGGAGAAGGTGGACCCGGGCATCGCGCGGTTCGGCGAGCGGCTGATCGAGGCGACCCCGATCGATGTGGTCGCCGAGTTCTTCCCGGCGTTCGCGGTGCACGACAAGACCGAGGCGCTGGTCGCGTACGACGCGGTGCCCGCTCTGGTGCTCGCCGGGGAGAGCGATCTGATCACCCCGGCCGACCACAGCCGGACGATCGCCGAGGTGCTGCCCGACGCGGCGCTGGTGTGTGTCCCCGACGCCGGCCATCTGGTGATGCTGGAGCGCCCCGAGCTGGTCAATGAGCATCTGGTCTCCCTGGTGGAACGGGCGAGCGCGGCGGCCCGCAGCTCCCGGACCGCCCGCGCCTGAGCCCCCGGCCTGCCGGGCGCCGGGCCCGGCAGGCCGTCTCTCACGGTGTCCCGCGGGGTTGGCGGGCGGGAGAGACAGGCTGCCGCCGCGCAGAGGCGTCGATGAAGGGGTGGCGGCCGGGTGGCGGTCAGGGGCCGCCGCCCATCGGCGTCATTGAGGGATGTGGCCGGGGGAGGGGCAGGCCGTACCATTTGCGGCATGAGCACCACCGGCGCGATGGCGCACGTTACCGTCAAGTCCCCCGAACAGATGCAGGAGTTGGGCCGCCGTCTGGCCCCGCTGCTGCGCCCCGGCGACCTGGTACTGCTCACCGGTGAGCTGGGCGCCGGCAAAACGACGCTGACCCGCGGCCTGGGCGAGGGCCTGGGTGTACGCGGCGCCGTCACCTCCCCCACCTTCGTCATCGCGCGGGTGCACCCCTCGCTGGCCGGCGGCCCCCCGCTGGTGCATGTCGACGCCTACCGGCTCGGCGGCGGGCTGGACGAGATGGAGGACCTGGACCTCGATGTCTCGCTGCCGGAGTCGGTGGTGGTCGTGGAGTGGGGCGACGGCAAGGTCGAGGAGCTGTCCGAGGACCGGCTGCATGTGGTCATCGGCCGTGCCATGGGGGACGACGGCCCGGAAGAGGCCCTGGCGGCCGACGTCGACGATGTGCGCGAGGTGACGGTCACCGGCCTCGGCCCGCGCTGGGCGGACGCCGGACTGCCCGCGCTGGAGACCTGCTGACGGCTGGGCGGGGCGGCCGCGGCGGCGGTTCCGCCGGCCGGTGATGCGGCCGGGCGTCCGGTAGTTTCCGACAAGCCGTCGGTAAGATGTTGCGTACCCGGTGCCGGGCGTGGTGACATGGGTGGAGACCCCAGTTAGGTGTGCCTAAGTAGCCAGCCTAGCTTCTGTCGCTTGCCCCAGGAGCCCCGGGAGGCGTCCATGTCGGCCCACCAGCCCTTCCCCACGCCTGAAGGGCGTGCGGACACCACCGGCGCGGCGGCCGGCCGCGAGGTGCCCGAGACGCCGAGCATGAACGAGCTGCTGGCGGCCGGCGCCGCGGCCAGCGCGGTGTCCACGCCCCCCGACGCCGCCGAGGAAGCCCGGCAGGGCAGGCCGGCAGGGCAGGCCGGCACCGGCGGACGAGCCGGAGGCGGACGATGAGCCCGGGGCCGGGCCGGCGTCCACCGGAGGCCGCGACGCGGCGTAGCCCGTAGGGGCGAAGAACGGACCGGCCGGCGTCCGCGCGGTCAGGAGACCACGACGACCTTGGTGCCGCTGGGCGCGAAGTCCCACATCGCCTTGCCGTCCGCGCGCGACTCACGGATACCGCCGGTCTTCTTCGCCGCGCCGGGGTCGGGCCGGGAGCCGTCGACGGCCGCGCTGAAGCCGACCGTGACACCGCTGACGGTGGCGAACCGCACCACGTGCTCGATGGCGATCCCGTCCGAGCCGGTGACGCTGACCGACCGCGTGCCGACCGCGTACGTCCCGGGCGGCGGGCTGACCGTGCTGGGTGTGACGGCGAACGTCCGCAGCGCCTTGTCCTGCGCCCCGACCAGCCAGACCCGCTTGGCGCCCAGCGAGTAGACGATCCGCTGGCCCGTGCCGGACGCCGCCGGGACCGGGGCCGGAGCGGGGGTCTTCTCCTTCTTGCCGGGCCGGGGCGCGTGCTTCCCGGGGGCATGGCGGGTGTCCTTGCGGGCCTCGGCCAGGGTGTCCGGGGCGGACGCCGCGGCCTGGTAGCCGAGCACTCCGACCGCGACCAGGGCCGCCGTGGTCAGCGCGGTGACGATCGAGCTGCTCCTAGAGGGCACCGCTGTGCCACCTTTCCTCCCTCTCCCCACCACCGGCGGGGAGCCCCGGGCCTGGGCGCCGGGCTGCTTGCTGCTGGGCCAGGGGCGACGGTAGCACCGGGAACGGGGACCGCTCGCCGAGCCGTAGTCTTGAGGGCGTGCTGCTGCTAGCTCTTGACACCGCCACCCCCGCCGTCACCGTCGCGCTCCATGACGGCACCCGCGTCCTCGCCGAGTCCTGCCAGGTGGACGCGCGCCGGCACGGCGAACTGCTGCTGCCCGCCGTCGACCGGGTCCTGGCCGAGGCCGGCCTCAAGCTCGACGCGGTCAGCGACCTCGTGGTCGGCGTCGGCCCGGGGCCGTACACGGGGCTGCGCGTCGGCCTGGTGACGGCCGCCACCTTCGGCGCCGCGCTCGGCGTGCCCGTCCACGGGCTGTGCACGCTGGACGGCCTTGCCTACGCCTCCGGCCTGACCGGGCCGTTCGTCGTGGCCACCGACGCCCGCCGCAAAGAGGTGTACTGGGCGCGCTACGAGGGCGGCCCGGCATCCGGGGATGGTGCCGCCCCCCGCTCGGTCGCCCGGCTGACCGACCCGGCCGTCGACCGCCCCGCCGACCTCGCCGACCAGGTGGCCGGCGTCCCGGCCGTGGGCGCGGGCGCGGTGCTCTACGACACGGTCTTCACCGGCGTACGGCGCGAGGCGCCCGAGCACCAGTCCGCCGCCGCGCTGGCCGCGCTGGCCGCCGGGAAGCTCGCGGCGGGCGAGGAGCTGCTGCCGCCGCAGCCGCTGTACCTGCGGCGCCCGGACGCCCAGGTCCCCGCCAACTACAAGGTGGTCACTCCCCGGTGAGTTCCCGCCCGCCGTCCGACCAGCGCGCCCCGGCGCCGCCGCCCGGCGGCGCCGCCGGGCCGGACCCCGTGCTGCGTGAGATGCGCTGGTGGGACATCGCGCCGGTGCTGGAGCTGGAGCGCGCGCTCTTCCCCGAGGACGCCTGGTCGCGGGGCATGTTCTGGTCCGAGCTGGCGCATGCCCGCGGGCCGTTCGCCACCCGCCGCTATCTCGTCGCCGAGCAGGACGGCAGGCTGGTCGGCTATGGCGGGCTGGCCGCCGTCGACGGCACCGGCGACATCCAGACCATCGCCACCGCACGGGACCGGTGGGGCACCGGTCTCGGCGCCCGGCTGCTGACCGAACTCCTCGGCGCCGCAACGGACTTCGAGTGCCATGAGGTGCTGCTGGAGGTCCGGGTCGACAACCTCCGCGCCCAGCGCCTCTACGAACGCTTCGGCTTCGAGCCGATCGGCTTCCGCCGCGGCTACTACCAGCCCGGCAACATCGACGCCCTCGTGATGCGCCGCACCACCCAGACCTCCTCCGAAGCACCCTCCGTACAAGGAACTTGAGAACCATGGCTGACTCACGCGGCGGACCGCTCGTCCTCGGCATCGAGACCTCCTGCGACGAGACCGGTGTCGGCATCGTCCGCGGCCACACGCTGCTGGCCGACGCGGTCGCCTCCAGCGTCGACGAGCACGCCCGCTTCGGCGGCGTGGTGCCGGAGGTGGCCTCCCGCGCCCACCTGGAGGCGATGGTCCCCACCATCCAGCGCGCCCTGAAGGACGCCGGGGTCGCGGCCTCCGACCTGGACGGGATCGCGGTCACCGCCGGACCGGGTCTGGCCGGCGCGCTGCTGGTCGGCGTCTCGGCCGCCAAGGCGTACGCCTACGCCCTCGGCAAGCCGCTCTACGGTGTCAACCACCTCGCCTCGCACATCTGCGTCGACCAGCTCGAACACGGCCCGCTGCCGGAGCCGACGATGGCCCTGCTGGTCTCCGGCGGCCACTCCTCCCTCCTCCTCGCGCCCGACATCACCTCCGACGTACGTCCGCTGGGCTCGACCATCGACGACGCGGCCGGGGAGGCGTTCGACAAGATCGCGCGGGTGCTGCACCTCGGCTTCCCGGGCGGCCCGGTCATCGACCGCTACGCCCGCGAGGGCAACCCCGACGCGATCCGCTTCCCGCGCGGGCTGACCGGCCCCCGCGACCCGGTCTACGACTTCTCCTTCTCCGGCCTGAAGACGGCGGTGGCCCGCTGGATCGAGGCCAAGCGGGCGGCCGGTGAGGAGGTGCCGGTGGCGGATGTCTCGGCGTCGTTCCAGGAGGCCGTGGTGGACGTACTGACCCGTAAGGCCGTGCGGGCCTGCAAGGACAACGGCGTGGACCACCTGATGATCGGCGGCGGGGTCGCGGCCAACTCCCGGCTGCGGGCGATGGCCGAGCGCCGCTGCGAGGACGCCGGCATCACCCTGCGGGTGCCGCGGCCCAAGCTGTGCACCGACAACGGCGCGATGGTCGCCGCCCTGGGCGCGGAGATGGTGGCCCGCAACCGGCCGGCCTCCGCCTGGGACCTCTCCGCGGACTCCTCGCTCCCGGTCACCGAGCCCCATGTGCCCGGCGAGGACCCCGAGGACGCCCCCGCGCACCACCACGACCACGATCACGTCCACGAGATGAGCAAGCACAACCTCTACTCGTAACGGCCGGCGAGGGCTCGTTTTGTCCAAGCGCGAGTCCTCGCCGCCACCCCCGGCCCGCCCGCCGGCCCGAGGTCTTACCCTGACTTGCAGCACCGAGTGCGCATGTGGGGAGGCGGCAGCCCGTGGACTGGTTCTGGTGGGTCTTCATCTTCTTCATGGCGGGCGGCTTCGCGAAGATCGCCGACACCGCCCGTACGGCGCTGCGCACCCGCCACGAACGCACGATGGAGCGGCTGGAGACCGCCCGTCAGGAACGGCAGGAGCTGGCCGCCGCGCAGAAGCCGCCGGAGCCGGTGTGCGGCTGCACCCATCACCTCGCCAAGCATGACAAAAAGGGCAAGTGTCATGAGCGGGTGGAGATGGCGGTCGCCTGGGACGCCGACCACCGGCCGGTGCAGTACGAGGCCGGCCAGTGCACCTGCCAGCAGTACATCGGACCGCAGCCGCTCTCCCAGATCTACGCCGAGGACCTCACCGACCTGGCGTGAGCCGGTCCGTGGCCGGGTGCCCCAGCAGCATGACGGGGGCGCCGGCGACCCGGGTGAGGAAGATCGTGCAGGACGTGCGGCCGCCGCCGAGCTTCAGCTTCTTGCGCAGCTCCTCGGGCTCCACCGCGGAGCCCCGCTTCTTGATCACCGCGATCCCGACCCCGCGCTCCCGCAGCAGCGCCCGGAGCTTCTTGACGTTGAACGGCAGCACATCGGTGAGCGCATAGGCGGTCGCGTACGGCGTCTCCGTCAGCCGGTCCGCGGTGACGTAGGCGATCGTCGGATCGATCAGCCGCCCCTCCACCTGCCGGGCGACATCCGCGACCAGATGGGCCCGGATCACCGCGCCGTCCGGCTCGTACAGCCAGTCGCCGACCGGCCCGACCGGGGCCTGTGGCGCGGCGCCGAGCAGCGACTCCCCACCGGGAAGCAGCGTGGCCCGGCGCCCGCCCGGCACCGGCCGGGACCCGCCGCCCACACCGGCCCCGAACCACACCACGGCTTCCTTGACATCGCCCCCGTCCGAGATCCACTCCGTCTCGGCGTCCTCCGGCAGCGCCTCGTGCGGCACCCCCGGCGCGATCTTCAACGCCGCGACCGGCGCCCGGCGGGCCGCCTCGACGGCCCACGACAATGGTGGCGAGTACGCCTCGGGATCGAAGATCCGCCCACCCGTCGCCCGGCCACCGCCCCTCACCGAGGCGCTGCGCGCCGCCCCCTTGGCCGGCGCCTTCCCCCGCCGCGCCGGATCGACGAACACCGCGTCATACCCCGCGGTGTCCACCTCCGTCACATCCGCACAGCGCACCTCGATCAGGTCGTCCAGCCCCAGCGCCTCGGCGTTCGCCCGTGCCGCCGCACACGCCAACGGGTCGCGGTCGACGGCCAGTACCCGGATACCGGCCCGCGCCAGCGCGAGCGCGTCACCGCCGATCCCGCAGCACAGATCGGCCAGCGTACGGACGCCCAGCGCGGCGAGACGGGCCGCGCGGTGGGCGGCCACCGCGGTCCGGGTGGACTGCTCGACCCCGTTCGGCGTGAAGTACATCCGCCCCGCGTCCGCCCCGAACTTCGCCACCGCCCGCTGCCGGAGCCGAGCCTGCCCGAGCGCCGCGGAAACGAGTGCGGCGGGATGCTCCCGCCGCAGCCGGGTCGCTGCCGCGAGCTCATCCTGCGGGTCGTGATCCCGCAACGTTTCCAGCAGGGCTTGCCCCTCCGGGGTGAGGAGGGTCGCGAAGGCGTCGAGGTCGTTCACGGTGCTTATTCTCCTCCCGCGTTTTCGGCCGGCCCGCCGTGGGCTGCGCCCTTGCCTTCTTCCCACGTCTTCGGCCGGCCCGCCGTGGTTGTTGCTCGCCGTTGCGCCTGCGGCGGGCCAGGTGGTTTGTGGGTGCGGTGACGGGCCTCCGGGGCAGGGTGTCCGGACCCGGCCCGCCGCAGGCGCAACGGCGAGCAAGCCAAAAACGCAGGCCGAGGCAGAGCGCAGCGAGACGGCGGGGGCACCGCGAAGCGGGCCACAAACGGCGCGCAACAACCACGGCGGGTATGACAAAACGTGGGAAGAACTACACCGGCTCACGCCGCCGCTGCGCGTGGTCGCTGATGCGCAGCAAGAGCGCCACCATGACCCAGTTCGCGACCAGCGAGGAGCCTCCCTTGGCGAGGAACGGGAGCGCCTTGCCCGTGAGGGGGATCAGCCCCGTCACGCCGCCGGAGACGACGAAGACCTGCAGCAGCAGCGCCCCGGAAAGCCCGGCGGCGAGCAGCTTGCTGAAGGGGTCGCGGGCGCTCAGCCCGACCCGCAGGCCGCGCTGGGCCAGCAGGACGTACAGCATGATCACGGCCATCACCCCGGCCAGGCCCAACTCCTCGCCGACGGTGGTGAGGATGAAGTCGCTGTTGCCGGCGAAGCCGATCTGCTCGGGGTGGCCCTGGCCCAGGCCGGTGCCGGTGATGCCGCCGCTGCCGAAGCTGAGCAGCGCCTGGGCGAGCTGGTCGGACATGTGCTCCGCCTGGCCCTGTTTCGTGAACGCCCGCATGGGGTCCAGCCAGGCGGTGACCCGGCCGTGGACATGCGGTTCGAGGGAGCCGACGACGGCCGCGCCCACCACGGCCATCAGCAGACCGCACACCACCCAACTGGTGCGGTCGGTGGCCGTGTAGAGCATGACCACGAAGACCCCGAAGAAGATCAGCGAGGTGCCCAGGTCCCGTTCGAAGATCAGCACCAGCAGGCTGATCGCCCAGATCGTGAAGATCGGGGCGAGTTGCTTTCCGGGGGGCAGCTGCATGCCCAGGACGCGGCGGCCGGCCAGCGCCAGCGCATCGCGGTTGACGGTGAGATAGCCCGCGAAGAACACCGAGATCATGATCTTCACGAACTCGCCGGGCTGGAGCGACAGCGGCCCCAGCAGGATCCAGCGCTTGGCGCCGTACATGTCGGCACCGAAGAAGGCCGGCGCCATCAGCAGCACCAGCGCGATCACCATCGTCAGATAGATGTAGCGCTGCAGGATGCGGTGGTCGCGCAGCACCAGCAGGATGACGAGGCAGACCGCCACCCCGATCGCGGTCCACACCAGCTGGCCGTTGGCCGCCGCGGCGATCTTCGGTCGTGAGGTGTGCGCGTAGGTGAGGTCCAGGCGGTGCAGCAGCACCAGGCCGATGCCGGTCAGCAGGTTCGCCAGCGGCAGGATCAGCGGGTCGGCGCGGGGCGCGTAGCGGCGCAGGACCAGGTGCGGGACCAGCGCCATGAGGACCATGCCGGCGGCGAAGCCGGCCAGTCCGAGGGTCAGCCGGCCCTCCATCGACAGGCCGGTGTAGGCGTAGCCGAAGACCGAGATCAGCGCGACGAGGGCGAGCAGCCAGGCCTCGGTCCTGCGCCGGTCCGGTGCCTGGGCCAGCGCCTCGAAGGTCATGGTGCGTTCGACATCGCTCTCCGGCACCCTGGCCCGCCGGGGAACTCTGATCGGTGCACGCACGGGTTTTCCTCCGCCATCGGTGGTCGGGGCCGCCGGCCGGTCGGGCGCGGGCCCGGTTCGTCGACCCGGCAGTCGGGGAGGTAGACGTGGCAGCCGGTGGCCTGGTTGCGAGGGCAGGGGGAGGTGTGTCCGATATGACGGGAAGCCGCCTCACGGCTGTCTCGTAACCCGCCCCGTCTCATGACCCGCCCCGCCCCCGCTGTGAATGACCATGATCGCCGAATCCGGGCGGCCGGGGAACCGCGCTTCCCCGCGGCCGGTCGGCCGGTGTCGGGGGAAGCCACCCGCCGCGCTGGCACTCCGCTTGACCGAGTGCTAACCGCGTCATAGTCTCAGCGTTGGCACTCTCCAGTGGGGAGTGCCAGA
Source organism: Streptomyces sp. NPDC058773 (assembly GCF_042746015.1). Lineage (NCBI taxonomy): Bacteria > Bacillati > Actinomycetota > Actinomycetes > Kitasatosporales > Streptomycetaceae > Streptomyces > Streptomyces sp. NPDC058773. The sequence goes on along the minus strand of NZ_JBHYPE010000005.1, from coordinate 26,430 downwards.
CACAGCGACGGGCAGGTCCGGCACCCGCGACGACGGATCCACCTGGTCGCCACCTCAGACAGTTAACCCCGTGAGATCTCCGAAGGGGGAGGTCGGATCGTGACGACCACCAGCTCCAAGGTTGCCATCAAGCCGCTTGAGGACCGCATCGTGGTCCAGCCGCTCGACGCCGAGCAGACCACGGCCTCCGGCCTGGTCATTCCGGACACCGCCAAGGAGAAGCCCCAGGAGGGCGTCGTCCTGGCCGTGGGCCCGGGCCGGGTCGAGGACGGCAAGCGCGTCGAGCTCGACGTGAAGGTCGGCGACGTCGTGCTCTACAGCAAGTACGGCGGCACCGAGGTGAAGTACAACAACGAGGACTACCTCGTTCTCTCGGCCCGCGACGTGCTCGCGATCGTCGAGAAGTAAGTCACCCAGTTTTGCCGTGATCTGCGCCCCTGGTTCCCGCGTCTAAACAACCCGGGGCAGGGGCGCAGTTCGTTTGAGCGACAGCGGTCCCCACGTCGTGGCCGAGGATCGCATTGAGAGGACTTGAAGCAACCCATGGCGAAGATCCTGAAGTTCGACGAGGACGCCCGTCGCGCCCTTGAGCGCGGCGTCAACAAGCTTGCCGACACCGTCAAGGTGACCATCGGTCCCAAGGGCCGCAACGTCGTCATCGACAAGAAGTTCGGCGCGCCGACGATCACCAACGACGGTGTCACCATCGCCCGTGAGGTCGAGGTCGACGACCCGTACGAGAACCTCGGCGCCCAGCTCGTCAAGGAGGTGGCGACCAAGACCAACGACATCGCGGGTGACGGCACCACCACCGCCACCGTGCTGGCCCAGGCGCTGGTCCGCGAGGGTCTGCGCAACGTCGCCGCCGGCGCCTCCCCGGCCGCCCTGAAGAAGGGCATCGACGCCGCGGTCAAGGCCGTGTCCGACGAGCTGCTGGCGACCGCCCGCCCGATCGACGACAAGTCCGACATCGCCGCCGTGGCCGGCCTGTCCGCGCAGGACAAGCAGGTCGGCGAGCTGATCGCCGAGGCGATGGACAAGGTCGGCAAGGACGGCGTCATCACCGTCGAGGAGTCCAACACCTTCGGCCTGGAGCTGGACTTCACCGAGGGCATGGCCTTCGACAAGGGCTACCTCTCGCCGTACATGGTCACCGACCAGGAGCGTATGGAGGCCGTCCTCGAGGACCCGTACATCCTGATCCACCAGGGCAAGATCTCCTCGATCCAGGACCTGCTGCCGCTGCTGGAGAAGGTCATCCAGGCCGGTGCCTCCAAGCCGCTGCTGATCATCGCCGAGGACGTCGAGGGCGAGGCCCTGTCGACCCTGGTCGTCAACAAGATCCGTGGCACCTTCAACGCCGTGGCCGTCAAGGCCCCCGGCTTCGGTGACCGCCGCAAGGCGATGCTCGGCGACATGGCCACCCTCACCGGTGCCACCGTCATCGCCGAGGAGGTCGGCCTCAAGCTCGACCAGGCCGGTCTGGACGTGCTCGGCACCGCCCGCCGGGTGACCGTCACCAAGGACGACACCACCATCGTCGACGGTGGCGGCAAGGCCGAGGACGTCACCGGCCGCGTGGCCCAGATCAAGGCCGAGATCGAGACCACCGACTCGGACTGGGACCGCGAGAAGCTCCAGGAGCGCCTCGCCAAGCTCGCCGGTGGCGTTTGCGTCATCCGCGTGGGTGCGGCCACCGAGGTCGAGCTCAAGGAGAAGAAGCACCGTCTGGAGGACGCCATCTCCGCGACCCGCGCCGCGGTCGAGGAGGGCATCGTCTCCGGTGGTGGCTCCGCGCTGGTGCACGCCGGCAAGGTGCTGGAGGGCTCCCTCGGCAAGGAGGGCGACGAGGCCACCGGTGTCGCCGTCGTCCGCCGCGCCGTCGTCGAGCCGCTGCGCTGGATCGCGGAGAACGCGGGCCTGGAGGGCTACGTCATCACCGCCAAGGTCGCCGAGCAGGACAAGGGCAACGGCTTCAACGCCGCCACCGGCGAGTACGGCGACCTGGTCAAGGCCGGCGTCATCGACCCGGTCAAGGTCACCCGTTCCGCCCTGGAGAACGCCGCGTCGATCGCCTCGCTGCTGCTCACGACCGAGACCCTGGTCGTCGAGAAGCCCGCTGAGGAGGACGCGGCCGAGGCCGGTCACGGCCACGGCCACGCGCACTGACGCGAGCCGCGCGACGGACCCGGTCCGTCGTCTCCGCCGGCGCACCGCGTCGGCCCGCTGCACCTGAGACCCGGGTCCCGCTTCGGCGGGGGCCGGGTCTCCGGCTTTTCCTGCCGGGCGCGGGAGTGCGGCACACCCGTACCGGCGCCGGACTCGCCGCTGCCGGGGCGCGGTTCACGCCGAGTGGTGCAGCTCCTCGCGGCGTACGGGGGAGCGGAACGGGCGGCCCCGGCCGTAGCGTTCGAGTTCGTCCAGGGCGTGGTCGGCCAGGCGGTGCAGCTCGGTGCCCAGCGAGCCCGCCACATGCGGGGTCAGCAGCACGTTCGGCAGGTCGTACAACGGCGAGCCGGGCGGCGGGAGTTCGGGCTCGGTGACGTCGAGGACGGCGTGCAGCCGGCCGGTGACCAGCTCGGGGAGCAGCGCCGCCGGGTCGACCAGCGAGCCGCGGGCGGTGTTGATCAGGGTCGCGCCGTCGGGCATCAGCGCCAGCCGCCGGGCGTCGAGCAGATGGCGGGTGGCGGGCAGCTGCGGGGCGTGCACGGTGACGAGGTCGCTGTCGGCGCAGAGGGCGTCGAGCGGCACCGGGACCGCGCCGAGCCGGGTCGCCTCGGCGCGGTCCACGTACGGGTCGTACAGCAGGACCCGCAGGTCGAACGGGTGCAGCAGCTCGATGACGCGGCGGCCGGTGCGGGAGGCGCCGATGACGCCGACGGTGCGGCGGTAGTTGCCGGCACCGTCGAGTTCGGCCGGCCAGTCGTGGGGCGCGCGCAGGCCGCGGTAGCGGTGGGCGGCGTGCAGCACGCGCTTGTTGGCGAAGAGGATCGCGGCGAGGGTGAATTCGGCGACCGGGAGGGCGTTGGCGCCGGCGGCCGAGGTGACGGCGATCCCGCGGTCCCAGCAGGCGTCGGTGAGGTGGTGCTTGACCGATCCGGCGGCGTGAACGACGGCCCGCAGCCGGGGGGCGGCGGCCAGTACCCGCTCGGTGAGCGGCGGGGCGCCCCAGCAGGTGAGCAGCACCTCGGCCCCGGCGAGGGCGGCGGCGATCCCGGGGGCGGGGTCGGCCAGGTCGTGGGCGACGAGGTGCGGATCGGTACGGGCGAGGGCCACGAGGCGGGTGCGGTGGCGGGCGCCGAGGAGCCGGTCCGCGATGCCCGGCCCCATCGCCAGCAACAGGGCGGGCCGGACCGGCGGCGGGTCCGCGGGCCCCGGGGGACTGCCAGAGGTGGGGTGCATGATGCGGAACGGCCCTCCTTCGCGGTTGCCGGCCCGGCGCCCGCCGGCCGGCAGGGTTGCCCGTTGTGGTGCGTCCCGTGCCGTGGTGGCGCGTCCCGTGCGTGCGCCGGGACGGCCCGTGGGGTGCGTCGCCCGTCCCCGCACCCCATCGGCCCGCCCCGGTGAGCACACCGTCACGGCTCTCGCGTCACCACGGCCATGGCACCACCACGGGCCCGCCCCCGGCAACGGGGCGGGTGACCCGGCGTCAGCGTGGCCCGTATTTACGGCCGGTACGGGACGTCACACCGCCCAGCACCCCGCGGGGCGTCAGCTTCACGGCGCCCATGAGCGCCTTGTACCGCGGGTCGGGAACGGACAGCGACTTGCCCCGCGTCAGGTCCTTCATCGCGGCGTCCACCAGCTTGTCCGCGTCCAGCCACATCCACCCGGGGATGTTGTCCGTGCCCATTCCGGCGCGCTGGTGGAACTCGGTCCGTACGAACCCCGGGCACAGCGCCATCAACCGCACGCCGCTCCCCGCCAGATCGCGCGCCGCGCCCTGGGTGAACTGCACGACCCACGCCTTGCTCGCGCCGTATGTGCCCCGCGGGACGAACGCCGCCACCGAGGCCACATTGACCACCGCGCCCCGGCGCCGGTCCCGCATCCCGCGCACCCCGGCCGTGGTCAGCCGCAGCACCGCCTCGCAGTGCACCTTGAGCATCGCCAGCTCGTCGGCCATGGAGACTTCGAGGTACTCGCCCTTGTTGCCGAAGCCGGCGTTGTTCACCAGCAGGTCCACCGGGTGCTTCGGGTCCGAGAGCCGGGCCTCGACGGCCGCGATGCCGTCCTCGGTGGCCAGATCGGCGCTCAGCACCTCCGCCTCGATGCCGTGCCGGTCGTGCAACTCGGTGGCCTGCTCGTGCAGTCGCTTCTCGTCGCGGGCCACCAGCACCACGCTGTGGCCGTCGCTCGCGAGCCGCCGGGCGAACGCCGCCCCGATGCCCGCCGTCGCTCCCGTGATCAATGCAGTCGTCATACGGGCACGCTATCCGCCCGGGGCACACCGCCCGCGTCCCAACCCCCGGTGACGCGGCCGCCCGCGGAAGACGGCCGTCTGGCACTCCGGCAACCGGACCGCAGGGCCCACCGGCCCCGCTGCCCGCACCACCCGTCGCCACCCGGCCACCGCGGGGCCGCCCCGCCCGGCCCCGGCGCCGGCCCGCAACGCCCCCGGCTCAACTCCCCTGTCGCGCCACGTACTTCAGCGCCTTGCGCCGTGCCTCCGTGTGGAGGGCCTCGCCCGTCTCCAGCAGCCGGGGCATCAGCTCCCGTCGGAGGGTCAGGGCCTGGAACGTCAGCCCGATCGTCACCTGGTGACCGGGGCGGTACACCACGTCGACGGCGTCCCCCGCGCGGATCTCGCCCGGCTCGATCACCCGTAGATACGCGCCGGGCACCGCGGCCTGGGTGAACCGCTTGATCCAGCCGCGCTCGCCGATCCACCCGTTGAACGTACGGCAGGGGGTACGCGGTCCGGTGACCTCCAGCAGCAGCCGCGGGCCGACCCGCCAGCGTTCGCCGATGAGGGCGCCGGTGACCTCGACGCCCGATGTGGTGAGGTTCTCTCCGAAGCACCCGTTGGGCAGCTCACGGCCCAGCTCCCGCTGCCACTCGTCCAGGTCCTCGCGCGCGTAGGCGTAGACGGCCTGGTCGTCACCGCCGTGATAGCGCAGGTCGACGACCGCGTCACCGGCCAGCCCGCTGCCGGCCGTGCCGTGGGGGCCGGGGGCAGTGACCGCCACCGGGCCGTCCACGGGCCGCTTGTCGATGCCCGTGCCGCCCTCGGCGTCGGTGTGCTCGGACGGGGTGGGCCGCCCCAGGTTCACGGTCAGCAGTTTCATGTGGTGCTCCGTTGCTCGATCGACGTCGTGCAGGGGAATGGCCCGTGTCGAGGGCGTCCCGCCTCCCGTGTGCCCTCAGGAGTGTCTCTTCGATCCACTCCACGCTAGCCATCCTTACCCAAAGCATCGACGCTTTTTTTCCCGGTCAACCCAAGGCGCGCTTATGCTTGGGTCATGATCGAGGCCCGTCATCTCCGTGTGCTGCGCGCCGTCGCCCGGAGCGGCTCGTTCTCCGCCGCCGCGCGCGAACTGGGCTGCACCCAGCCGGCCGTCAGCCAGCAGATGAAGGCGCTGGAACAGTCCGCCGGCACCCCGCTGCTGGTCCGCGCGGGCCGCGAGATGCGGCTGACCCAGGCGGGCGAGGCGCTGGTCCGCCATGCCGTCGGCATCCTGGCCGGGCTCACCGCCGCCGAGGAGGAGATCGCCGCCATCGCGGGCCTGCGCGCGGGCCGGGTGCGGCTGGTGTCCTTCCCCTCCGGCAGCTCGACGCTGGTGCCGACCGCCCTGGCGACGATGCGCGCCGCCCACCCCGGCACCCGGGTCTCGCTCGTCGAGGCCGAGCCGCCCCGCTCGATCGAGATGCTGCGCAATGGCGACTGCGAGATCGCGCTGGCCTTCCGCTACCCCGAGGTGCGCGGTGCGGACCCGGCGGCCGGGGCGGAGTGGGACGACCTGGTGGTGCGCCCGATCCTGGCGGACCGCCTCGTCGGGCTGGTGCCGGACGCCCACCGGCTGGCGCGGACCGGTGTCGCACGGTTCGCCGAGCTGGCCGGCGAGCCGTGGATCGCGGGCTGCCCCCGCTGCCGCCGGCACCTCGTGGAGGTCTGTGAGAGCGCGGGCTTCACTCCGCGCATCGACTTCGCGACGGACGACTACCCGGCGGTCATCGGCCTGGTCGGGGCCGGCCTGGGGGTGGCCGCGCTGCCCGAACTCACCCTGGCGTCGGTCCGCCCCAAGGGAGCGACGGCGGTACGCCTCGAACCCGCCGTGCACCGCGAGATCGTCGCGCTCACGCTGCCGGATCTGGCGCAGGTCCCCGCCGTCGAGGCCACCCTCGGAAAGCTGGTGGACGCCGCGCGCCGCTGACGGCCCGAGCGGAGCGCAGTCCGCGGCAAAAACGGCCGCACCGAACCCTGGCGGCGGCAACAACCCCGCCACAGCCCTGCCGACGGGCGGCCGCGCCGTCGTGCAGGAACGTTTCTTCAGGAGCGATCCGCTCCCGGCGTCTCAGGAGCCGGGGACGCCCGCGTGGCCGGTCATGGAAGAGGCGGGGACCAGACGGTGCCGGGCCCGGCCCATCAGTTCCTCGCGCTCGTCCTCCGTCAGACCGCCCCACACCCCGTAGGGCTCACGGACGGCCAGCGCATGCGCCGCGCACTCGGCCCGTACCGGGCAGCGCATGCAGACCTCCTTCGCCGATGTCTCACGCGCGCTGCGGGCCGCTCCGCGCTCGCCTTCGGGATGGAAGAACAGCGAGCTGTCCACGCCACGGCAGGCAGCCAGCAGCTGCCAGTCCCAGAGGTCTGCGTTCGGGCCCGGGAGGCGGGAGAAATCTGCCATTGCTTGTCCCCTCGAAGCGATGCTGATTCGGGCTCGGTGCTCACGACGGTACATCTACTGTCGAAGTAGATGTAAATATGACTCATTGCGAATCTAGTCATAGTCGCCATGAAAATGGAAGAAAGAGAGCCAAATAGGGCATAGGGTGCACGCGCGGATGCCGGTCGCCCGATGAGTCGTCTGCGTATCCGGCTCCTCACGGAGCGTGCTGAACTCGGTCGCCGAAGCCGTAACTCTTTCGAGTGACCGTCGTTGAGAGTGCGGAGGCGGTTGGCTGAGGTAGACCGCGGGCAAATGTCCGAGGCCGTCAATCGCACAGGTGACGATACGTACCAGCCTGGAGGCTCAAGGTGACGCGCATCAGCTGCGGAGGGCGGTCATGACATCCGTCCTCGTCTGCGACGACTCCCCGCTTGCCCGAGAGGCGCTCCGTCGGGCGGTTGCGACCGTGCCCGGCGTCGAGCGCGTGACGACCGCGGCCAACGGCGAGGAAGTCCTCCGCCGCTGGGGTGCCGATCGTTCGGATCTGATTCTGATGGACGTACGGATGCCCGGTCTCGGCGGTGTCGAGACCGTGCGCCGGCTGCTGTCCGCGGACCCGGGCGCCCGGATCATCATGCTCACGGTGGCCGAGGACCTCGACGGGGTCGCGCTCGCGGTCGCCGCCGGCGCCCGCGGTTATCTGCACAAGGACGCCTCGCGCGCGGAACTGCGGGCGACGGTGACCCAGGCGCTCGCCGACCCGACGTGGCGGCTCGCCCCGCGCCGGCTGCGGTCCGCCGAAATGGGTGCCGCACCGACGCTGACCGCGCGCGAGATCCAGGTGCTGGAGGGCATGAGTCACGGCCGCTCGAACGCCGAGATCGGCCGTGAGCTGTTCCTCTCGGAGGACACGGTCAAGACCCACGCCCGGCGGCTCTTCAAGAAACTGGGCGCCTCGGACCGGGCGCATGCGGTGGCCCTGGGCTTCCGCTGGGGACTGGTCCGCTAAGGCGTTGTGACGTGCAGCGACGCGGGGGAGTGAAGATCCCCGCCCGCCCTGTGGCGGGCGGGGTGCCATGGCGCCCCGCAGCCGTCGGCGTACGACGGCGGTCCGATTCGCCGCGCGGTGCCGCATCCTTGGAGGTATGGAGTTCCTCGGGGACGGGCCGGTCGGGCACGAGGGGAGGGCGCAGGACATGACAACAGCCGGCGCACCTGCCGCTCATAACGCTTCAGTGCACAAGTGCGGACCTGATGCCGCGGATCGCGCGGCGCCAAGGCACCATGGTCCGATGCGTGATGACGGGAAGCAGGAAATCGGCGATCTCGTCGCACGCGCAGTGGAAGGGGACCAGCGGGCCACCCATGACCTTCTGGCCCATGTCCACCCCCTCGCCCTGCGTTACTGCCGCACCCGGCTGTCCCGGCTGCCGGGTGATGCCCGGCACTTCGTCGAGGATCTGGCGCAGGAAGTGTGTGTCGCGGTGCTCTGTGCGCTGCCGCGCTACCGCGACACCGGCAAGCCCTTCGAGGCCTTCGTCTTCGCCATCGCCGGCCACAAGGTCGCCGATCTCCAGCGGGCCGCGATGCGGCATCCGGGCAGTACGGCCGTGCCGTCCGACGAGATGCCCGAGCAGCCCGACGACTCCCTCGGCCCCGAGGAGCGGGCGCTGCTGAGCAGTGATGCCGAGTGGGCCAAGAAGCTGCTGGCGAACCTTCCGGAGAACCAGCGCGAGCTGGTGCTGCTGCGGGTCGCCGTCGGGCTGACGGCGGAGGAGACCGGGCAGATGCTGGGGATGTCGCCCGGTGCGGTCCGGGTCGCCCAGCACCGTGCGCTGAGCAGGCTGCGGGCGCTGGCCGAACAGTAGCGACTCCCGGCGAAACCGGCCGGAAGCCGCCGTAGAAATACACAAGTGACGAGGCCCTCATCGCTCGTGGAATGGGCCACCTCATTGGGCCGTTAGCATGGGAGTCCGCGCTGAGGCAAGAGCATTGGGGAAGGTGTCATGAGTGACAACGTCGACGGTATGCCCGCCAAATTCGCCATGCTCGGGCTGACATACGACGACGTGCTGCTGCTGCCGGGCGCCTCCGAGGTGCTGCCGAACGCGGTGAGCACGGCCTCCCGGGTCTCGCGCAACGTCTCGGTGAACATCCCGCTGCTCTCCGCGGCGATGGACAAGGTCACCGAGGCGCGGATGGCCATCGCCATGGCGCGGCAGGGCGGCGCGGGCGTGCTCCACCGCAACCTGTCCATCGAGGACCAGGCCAACCAGGTCGACCTGGTCAAGCGCTCCGAGTCCGGCATGGTCACCGACCCGATCACGGTCCGTCCGGACGCCGACCTCGCCGAGGCCGACGCGCTCTGTGCCAAGTTCCGGATCAGCGGTGTCCCGGTGACCGACGCGGCGGGCAAGCTGCTGGGCATCGTGACCAACCGCGACATGGCCTTCGAGATGGACCGCAGCCGTCAGGTCCGCGAGGTCATGACGCCGATGCCGCTGGTCACCGGCAAGGTCGGCATCTCCGGCGAGGACGCCATCGAGCTGCTGCGCCGCCACAAGATCGAGAAGCTTCCGCTGGTCGACGACGCGGGCGTGCTCAAGGGCCTGATCACGGTCAAGGACTTCGTGAAGGCCGAGAAGTACCCGAACGCCGCCAAGGACGCCGAGGGCCGGCTGGTCGTCGGTGCCGCGGTGGGTGTCGGCGACGCGGCGTACGACCGGGCGCAGGCGCTGGTCGAGGCCGGTGCCGACTTCCTGGTGATCGACAGCGCGCACGGCCACAGCCGCGGCATCCTCGACATGATCGCCAAGGTCAAGTCCAACATCAGCGTCGATGTCGTCGGCGGCAACGTCGCCACCCGCGACGGCGCCCAGGCGCTGATCGACGCGGGCGCCGACGGCATCAAGGTCGGCGTCGGCCCCGGCTCCATCTGCACCACCCGCGTCGTCGCCGGTGTCGGCGTTCCGCAGGTCACCGCGATCTACGAGGCGGCGCAGGCCGCGCACGCCGCGGGTGTGCCGCTGATCGGTGACGGCGGCCTGCAGTTCTCCGGTGACATCGCCAAGGCCATCGCGGCCGGTGCGGACACCGTGATGCTGGGCTCGCTGCTGGCCGGCTGCGAGGAGTCGCCCGGCGAGATGGTCTTCATCAACGGCAAGCAGTTCAAGTCGTACCGCGGCATGGGCTCGCTGGGCGCGATGCAGTCCCGCGGCCAGGGCCGGTCCTTCTCCAAGGACCGCTACTTCCAGGACAACGTGCTCTCCGAGGACAAGCTGGTCCCCGAGGGCATCGAGGGCCAGGTGCCCTACCGCGGCCCGCTGGCCTCGGTCGCCCACCAGCTCGTCGGCGGTCTGCGCGCCTCCATGGGCTACGTCGGCTCCGCCGACATCCCCGAGCTCAAGGAGAAGGGCCGCTTCGTCCGGATCACCTCCGCGGGCCTCAAGGAGAGCCACCCGCACGACGTCCAGATGGTCACCGAGGCGCCGAACTACTCACGACGCTAGGCGCCGTTCCATTGGAGACGCCCTAGCACGGCCCTACCGTGGAGCCCGCGGCCGCACCCCGGCCGCGGGCTCCGGCGTGTCGGGGATACTGGAACCGCAGACGTAGAGGAAAGGCCACACACGTGACTGAGATCGAGATCGGACGCGGCAAGCGCGGCCGCCGGGCATATTCATTCGACGACATCGCCGTCGTACCCAGTCGCCGCACCCGCGACCCGAAGGAGGTCTCGATCGCCTGGCAGATCGACGCCTACCGCTTCGAGCTGCCCTTCCTGGCCGCTCCCATGGACTCGGTGGTCTCGCCGGAGACCGCGATCCGCATCGGTGAGCTGGGCGGCCTGGGCGTCCTCAACCTGGAGGGTCTCTGGACCCGGTACGAGGACCCGGAGCCGCTGCTCGCCGAGATCGCGGAGCTGGACGGGGCCACGGCCACCAAGCGGCTCCAGGAGATCTACGCCGCGCCGATCAAGGAAGAGCTGATCGGACAGCGCATCAAGGAGGTGCGGGACGCGGGCGTCGTCACCGCCGCCGCGCTCTCCCCGCAGCGCACGGCGCAGTTCTCCAAGGCCGTCGTGGACGCCGGCGTCGACATCTTCGTCATCCGCGGCACGACCGTCTCCGCCGAGCACGTCTCCTCCGCGGCCGAGCCGCTGAACCTCAAGCAGTTCATCTACGAGCTGGACGTCCCGGTCATCGTCGGCGGCTGCGCCACGTACACCGCGGCGCTGCACCTGATGCGGACCGGCGCGGCCGGGGTGCTGGTCGGCTTCGGCGGCGGTGCCGCGCACACCACCCGTAACGTCCTCGGCATCCAGGTCCCGATGGCGACGGCGGTCGCCGATGTCGCCGCCGCGCGCCGCGACTACATGGACGAGTCCGGCGGCCGCTACGTCCACGTCATCGCCGACGGCGCGGTGGGCTGGTCCGGCGACCTCCCCAAGGCGATCGCCTGCGGCGCCGACGCCGTGATGATGGGCTCCCCCCTCGCCCGCGCCACGGACGCGCCGGGCCGCGGCCACCACTGGGGCATGGAGGCGGTCCACGAGGACGTGCCGCGCGGCAAGCGGATGGACCTCGGGGCGGTCGGCACGACGGAGGAGGTGCTGCTCGGGCCGTCCACGACCCCCGACGGCTCGATGAACTTCTTCGGTGCGCTGCGACGGGCCATGGCGACGACCGGGTACTCCGAGCTGAAGGAATTCCAGCGGGTTGAGGTGACGGTCGCGCCTCGGCGCTGATTTGGGCTCGTAGCCCCGCTTCCCACGTTGTCCGGTGACCCCGCCGTACCTCTTCTGTTTCGCCTGGCGGCGGGAGGGGTTTGTGGGGTGGGGTGATGAAGTCAAAGACCAGTAGCTCGGCCCGCAGCACGATGCGGCCGAGCTACTGGTCTTTCACAACTCCCCCCGCCCAGCCGTCCACCGCCGCCGACGGGCGGGCACACGCGGCGTCGCAGGCGCCGACGCGCGGCTACGGACGAATCGTGCGGGCTACAAGCGGTGGGCGGCGCCCGAAGGAGTGGCGCCCCTCGTGTCGAGGAGCAGCTGTGCTTTGACGGCGAGACCCTGGAGGTCGTACGTGCGGTGCGGCTGCAGCAGGACGGTCAGGTCCGCGGCGGCTGCGGCCTCGTAGAGTGAGTCGGCGCGGGGGACGGGGCGGCCGAGGACGTGCCAGTGGGGGACGTAGGGGTCGTGGTACGTGAGGTGTGCGCCCAGCTCCGTGAGGCGGGAGGCGATCTCGTGGGACGGCGAGCCCGCCTGGTCGCCGATGTCCGGCTTGTAGGTGACGCCGAGCAGCAGGATGCGCGCGCCGCGGGCGGACTTGCCGTGCTCATTGAGGAGGGTGGCGCAGCGCTGGATGACATAGCGCGGCATGCGGTCGTTCACCTCTTGGGCCAGTTCCACCATGCGGAGCGGGTGGCCTGGTGAACGGCCTTTGGGGGAGCGGTAGTTGGGGTCGATGGGGGCGGCGTGGCCGCCGACTCCGGGGCCGGGGCGGAAGGCCTGGAAGCCGAACGGTTTGGTCTCGGCGCAGCGGATGACGTCCCACAGGTCGACGCCGATCTCATGGCAGAAGACGGCCATCTCGTTCATCAGGGCGATGTTGATGTGGCGGTAGTTGGTCTCCAGGAGCTTGGTGGTCTCGGCCTCGCGGGGACCGCGGGCGCGGACGACCTTGTCGGTGAGCCGGCCGTAGAAGGCGGCGGCCGCTTCCGTGCAGGCGGGGGTGAGGCCGGCGATGACCTTGGGGGTGTTGGCGTAGTGGTGGGTGCGGTTGCCGGGGTCGTGGCGGCCGGGGGAGCAGGCGAGGTGGAAGTCCCGTCCGGCGGTGAGGCCCGATCCCTCCTCCAGGAGGGGGCGCAGGAATTCCTCGGTGGTGCCCGGGTAGGCGATGGATTCGAGGATCACCGTGGTGTGCGGGCGCAGATGTGCCGCCAGGGTGCGGGCCGCGTCGGCGAGGGCGCTGAGGTCCAGGGCGCGGTCCGTGCCGAGGGGTGTGGGCGCGCAGAGGACGGCCGTACGGACCCGGCCGAGCGCGGTGGGGTCGGTGGTGGTGCGGAAGCCGGCCGAGAGCAGCCGGCGGAGTTCGGTGGCGGACAGCGGCCCGTCGGCGCCGGAGAGCGCGGCGGCGTCCGGGTCGGGGTCGTAGCCGATGGTGCCGATGCCGGCGGCGGTGGCGGCCTGGGCGAGTGGGAGGCCGAGGTGACCGAGTCCGATGACGGCGAGGTCTGCGGGCATGCTGCGGCCGTCCTTCCCGAGCGACTGCGAATGGCGTGTGCGGCATGACGTGTGCGGTGGGCGCATAAATACACTAAGCGGATATTTGACCCAGAATAGGGATTGGTGGATCAAGGCGGCGGGGTGTTGCCGTCACGAGCGGAGGGTGGATACCGGCACGCGGCGTGGACAGAATCGACGGACGGGGGGTGTGGCCCCGATCACAGCGGGAGGCAGCGGTGAAGACAGCGATACTGGGACCGGCGCAGCGGGCCGAGGCGCTCGCCCGAATGGCGGAGCGGGAGCTGGACATTCTCGTGGTCGGCGGCGGAGTCGTCGGCGCGGGGACGGCACTGGACGCGGCGACCCGCGGGCTGGCCACCGGGCTGGTCGAGGCGCGGGACTGGGCCTCGGGCACGTCCAGCCGGTCGAGCAAGCTGATCCACGGCGGTCTGCGGTATCTGGAAATGCTGGACTTCGCGCTGGTCAGAGAGGCGTTGAAGGAGCGCGGGCTGCTGCTGGAGCGGCTCGCGCCGCATCTGGTCAAGCCGGTGCCGTTCCTGTATCCGCTCCAGCGCAAGGGCTGGGAGCGCTGGTACGCGGGCTCCGGAGTGGCGCTGTACGACGCGATGTCGGTCTCTTCGGGGCACGGCCGCGGACTGCCCGTGCACCGGCATCTCTCGCAGAAGCGGGCGCTGCGGGTGGCGCCCTGTCTGAAGCGGGACGCGCTGGTCGGGGCGTTGCAGTACTACGACGCGCAGATGGATGACGCGCGCTATGTCGCGACGATGGTGCGCACCGCCGCCGCTTACGGGGCGCAGGTCGCCAACCGGGCCCGGGTGGTGGGCTTTCTGCGCGAGGGCGAGCGGGTGGTCGGCGTGCGGGTGGAGGACGTCGAGGGGGGCGGCGACTACGAGATCCGGGCGCAGCAGATCGTCAACGCCACCGGGGTGTGGACGGATGACACCCAGGCGCTGATCGGGGAGCGCGGGCAGTTCCACGTCCGGGCGTCGAAGGGAATCCATCTGGTCGTCCCGAAGGACCGGATCCATTCGACGACCGGACTGATTCTGCGGACGGAGAAGAGCGTCCTGTTCGTCATCCCCTGGGGGCGGCACTGGATCGTCGGGACGACGGATACCGACTGGGATCTGGACAAGGCGCATCCGGCGGCCTCCAGCGCGGACATCGACTATCTGCTGGAGCATGTGAACGAGGTCCTCGCTACTCCGCTGACCAGGGACGACGTCGAGGGCGTGTATGCGGGGCTGCGGCCGCTGCTGGCCGGGGAGTCGGACGCCACCAGCAAGCTGTCGCGGGAGCACACCGTCGCACATCCGCTGCCGGGGCTGGTCGTGGTGGCGGGCGGCAAATACACCACGTACCGGGTGATGGCGAAGGACGCGGTGGACGAGGCGGTGCACGGGCTCGACCAGAGGGTCGCGGACTGTGTGACCGAGGACGTCCCGCTGGTCGGGGCGGAGGGCTACAAGGCGCTGTGGAACGCGCGCGCCCGGACCGCGGCGCGCACCGGACTGCATGTGGCCCGTATAGAGCATCTGTTGAACCGCTACGGCTCGCTGACCGAGGAGCTGCTGGAGCTGGTGGTGGCCGATCCGTCGCTGGGTGAACCGCTGGCGCACGCGGACGACTATCTGCGGGCCGAGGCGGTCTACGCCTGCACCCACGAGGGCGCCCGGCACCTCGATGACGTGCTGACCCGGCGCACCCGGATCTCCATCGAGACCTTCGACCGGGGCACCCGCAGCGCCCGCGAGGTGGCCGAACTGATCGCGCCCGCGCTGGGCTGGGACGACGACCAGGTCGAGAAGGAGATCGCGCACTACCGCAAGCGGGTCGAGGCGGAGCGTGAATCCCAGCGGCAGCCGGACGATCTGACGGCGGACGCGGCGCGGCTGGGAGCGCCGGACATCGTGCCGCTCTAGGACGTGTCCGCGAAGCCCCGTCCAGGCGTCCCCGCTAGCTGTCCCCGGTGTGCCGCGCCGGCCCGGTGTCCGTACGCCGGGGCGGCCGGGGGCCGTCCTGGTGCGGGGCGCAGAACTCCGCTGTCAGGACCGCCTTGTCGGGGGCCGGGGCGGGCACCGCGTCGGTGTTGACGCGGTAGCTGAGGACGTGGCGGCCGCCGGCGGTGGCGGCGGTGCGGACGTAGGAGCCGTTGATGTGGCCGCTGTGGCCCCAGACCGTGACGCCGCAGGGCAGTTCGGTCGTGTGCAGGCCGAGGCCGTGGCCGCCGGTGGGCCGGGCGTCGCGCAGCTCCGCCATCTGGCGGGGGGCCAGGAACCGTCCTCCGAGGAGCGCGGAGAAGAAGCGGTTGAGATCGCCCAGGGTGGTGACCATCTCGCCGGCCGGGCCCGCCCGGCTGGGGTCCAGGG
This sequence comes from Streptomyces sp. NPDC058773, assembly GCF_042746015.1. Taxonomy (NCBI): domain Bacteria; kingdom Bacillati; phylum Actinomycetota; class Actinomycetes; order Kitasatosporales; family Streptomycetaceae; genus Streptomyces; species Streptomyces sp. NPDC058773. The sequence goes on along the minus strand of NZ_JBHYPE010000005.1, from coordinate 10,984 downwards.
AGGTGGCGTCCACCCGCCGGTCGCCGACGCGGGTGTACGCGCGGCCGTGCGGGTCCGGCAGGACCGGGTCGGTGCCGGGGAACGAGGTGTGGCCGAGCCGGGCGGGGACGAGGAGACGGCGGCGGATCTCCGTGGCGTACGGGTGTCCGGTGACGGCCTCGATCACCAGGCCCAGGACGAGGTAGTTGGTGTTGGAGTAGGAGTACCGGGTGCCCGGGGCGGCCACCGGGGGATGGCCGAGGGCGGTCCGCAGCAGCTCGGCGGGGGTGTGGTGGTCGTAGCGGTGGGCGCCGAAGCCGTTGCCGAAGAGCTGGTACGCGAGCCGGGGGTCGTCGGTGTAGTTGAACAAGCCGGTGGTGTGCTCCAGCAGCTGGCGGATCGTCACTCTGCGCAGGTCGCTGCGGCCGCCGTCCCCGGTGGCCGGCACGCCCCGGGGGAGGTGCCGGGCGGCGCTGTCGTGCAGGGTCAGCCGGTGCTCGGCGGCCAGTTGCAGGACGACCGTGGCGACCAGGGTCTTGGTGAGGCTGCCGGCCCGGAAGTGGTCCCCGCGCCGGATGGTGCGGCCGCTGCGCAGGTCCGCCACCCCGGCCGTGGTGAAAGCGGCGGCGGACCGGGGGCGGGTGACGAGGGCGGCCGCGCCCGGGGCCCCGTCGGCCACCAGGCGGTGCAGTGCGGCGGACGTCCGTACGGGAGGCCGTCCGGGCGGCTGGGTGGCGGGGGCGAAGCGGAGCAGCCCGGAACAGGCCGTCAGGGACACGGCGGCCAGGGCGGCGAGGGCGGCCGGGCCGGTCAGGGCGCGGCTGCGGACCGCGGCGGCCCGGCGGCCGGACGGGCGCGGCGCCGGGCGGAGGGCGCGGGCCCCGTCCGGGCGGCGCGGATGCTTCGTCATGGGGACTCCCCTTCGTCGGGGCCATCATGACGGGATTACGGTGTCGTCCAGCTCCTACCCGGGCCTTCCGCACGGCCGCGGATGAGAGAGAATGAAGGCTCTGCCAGGGTGGGTTGTCCGAGTTGGGCCAGTTTGGTGATCGATGGGACGTCGAAGCTGCCAACTCGGCTGGATTGCAGAGGGGATTCAGTGGGCGACGAGGTCGAGATGGACGGCAAGGAGGGCAGGCTGCTCGCCGGCCGGTACCGGCTCGCCGATGTTCTCGGCCGGGGCGGCATGGGCACTGTCTGGCGGGCACGCGACGAGGTCCTGGGCCGTACGGTCGCAGTCAAGGAACTGCGCTTCCCGGGCGGGGTCGAGGAGGACGAGAAGCGGCGGCTGATCACCCGCACGCTGCGCGAGGCCAAGGCGATCGCCCGGATCCGGAACAACGGCGCGGTGACGGTCTATGACGTGGTCGACGAGGACGACCGCCCGTGGATCGTGATGGAGCTGGTCGAGGGCCGCTCGCTCGCCGAGGTCATCCGTGACGACGGCGCGCTCAGCCCGCGGCGGGCCGGTGAGGTCGGCCTGGCGGTGCTCGACGTGCTGCGCGCCGCCCACGCCGAGGGCATCCTGCACCGCGATGTGAAGCCGTCCAACGTCCTGATGTCCGACGACGGCCGGGTCGTGCTGACCGACTTCGGTATCGCCCAGGTCGAGGGCGACCCCTCCGTGACCTCGACCGGCATGCTCGTCGGCGCCCCCTCCTACATCTCCCCCGAGCGCGCCCGCGGCCAGAAGCCGGGCCCGCCGGCCGACATGTGGTCGCTGGGCGGCCTGCTGTACGCCTGTGTCGAGGGCGTGCCGCCGTACGACAAGGGCTCGGCGATCGCCACCCTGACGGCCGTGATGACCGAGCCGGTCGAGCCGCCGAAGAGCGCCGGTGCGCTGGAAGAGGTCATCTACGGCCTGCTGGTGAAGGACCCGGACGCCCGGCTGGACGACGCCGGTGCGCGGGCGCTGCTGCTGGACGTGGTGCACGCCCCCGAGCCGCAGAAGCCCGAGCCCCCGCTGGACGAGACCCGGGCGATGGTGCTGCCGACGGCTCCCAAGGAGCGGTCGAAGGCGAAGCCCGAGAGCACGCCGAAGCCCAAGCCCGCCGCGAAGTCGCGGCCGGTGCGCAAGCCGAAGCCGGCCGCCGCCCCGGTGGCGGAGCCGGCGGCCGGTGACGCGCAGACGTCCGTGACGGCGGGCAAGAGCAAGGCCGGTGCCGCGAAGGCCGGTGCCGGTGCCGCTGCCGCCGGGGCCGCCGCGACGAGCGCCCCGGAGCGGACCGGGCGCCCGCGGCCGGAGGCCACCCCGGCCGCCGGTGCAGCGGCCGGCCCGGACCGTACGGACTCCGGCGCGGCCCGTCCGACGCTCACCCGCCCCGGGTTCGACAGCGAGGCCGCCAAGGAGCGGCTGCGCGGCGCCCTGCGGACGGTGCGTGCGGCCGCCGCCGCGGCGAAGACCCGTACGGACTCCAGACCCGACGACGGCAACCGTCCGGCGACGCGTGCCTCGGTGACCGATGTCGTCCCGCGCCGGACGCTGGTCCTCGTGGCCGTGGTCGTCGTCCTGGCCGTGCTGGGCACGGTCCTGGCCGTCGCGCTGAGCGGTGACGAGACCGCGAACAACGGCGGCAAGCCGGCCGGCAAGCCGGACAAGGCGTCGTCCGCGGCGAAGGCGAAGCCCTCCACGGAATCGGCCGACGACGGCGAGGACGCGGCGCAGGACGGCGCCGCGTCGCCGGCCCCGGTGGAGTCGCCGGGCGGGGTCTCCCCGGCCGAGGAGAAGGGCGACGCCGGCGGCGGGGGCGGCAAGGGGGGCAAGGCGGTGCCGGAGGGCTTCGCCAAGGTCTCCAACGGCCGGTTCCACTTCGGTATGGCGATGCCCAAGGGCTTCAGGCAGACCGGCACCGCGGGCGAGGGCTCCGGCGTCATCTACAGCGCCTCCGGCGGCTTCCCCCGCGTCCAGGTGGACTACAACGCCAAGCCCGGCGACGACGCGGCGGCTTCCTGGCGCAGCCTGGAGCCGGCGGTGCGCGGCTCCAGCGAGGACTACCACCTCATCGGCATCAAGTCGGTGAAGTGGCGCGGCTATCCGACGGTCGCCGACTGGTCCTTCACCCGGCGGCAGAGCGGCCAGCAGGTCCGGGTCCTCGACCGCGGCTTCCGGGCCGATGACCAGCACGGCTACGCCATCATGATCACGTGCAAGAAGAGTGCCTGGCCGGACAAGAAGTGCCAGGACGTGGTGAAGACCGCGTTCAGGACCTTCGCCATCAAGGACTGAGTGCGGGGCCGGGGCCCGGGCCGGGCGATGGGCGGACAGAGTGCGCGTCGTTGGCCGGACCGGCCCGCACGCTCCCGTGCGGGCACGTATCGTGAGACCGCTCAGACCGTACGCATCCGCAATCGGCGGGAATACGACCGGAAGTGACCAAAGGCGCCTGCGCCGATGGCGTCCGGCGCGACGGTAGACACAGCGCGCGCTGCGGGGAGGCGTCGTGGACGAGTACGCGGGAAGGGTGCTCGCCGAGCGATACCGCCTGCCGTTGCGGCCCCTCGGCGACGACGACTTCACCGAGTCCCGGGCGTTCGACACGTTCAGCGGACAGCAGGTCCTGGTCCGCCAGGTGCCGCTGCCGGAGGTCGTCGACGCGGAGGTCGTGGGGGCGGAGCCGGCCGGGCCCGCCGAACGGGGTACCGGCGGCGGCCGTTACGGTGCCGCACGGGCGGCCGGCGGGCCGGGGGCGGCCGACCGCAGCCCCCGCGACCCCGCCGTACGCCGCGCGCTGGACGCCGCGACGACCGCGGCCCAGCTGGCCGACCACCCCCGGCTGGAGCAGGTCTTCGACGTCTTCGCGCAGGACGGCAGCCTGTGGATCGTCGCCGAACTCCTCGTCGCCCGGCCGCTGTCCGCGCTGCTCGCCGAGCGGCCGCTGTCCCCGCACCGCGCCGCGGAGATCGCCGCGGATCTGCTCACCGTGCTGCGGGTGCTGCACGCGGGGGGCCTGCTGCACCGCAACATCACCGCCCGTACGGTCCTGATCTGCGACGACGGCCGGGCCATGCTGACCGGGCTGGCGGCGGGCGCGGCCCAGGAGGCGCTCTGCGGAGTGGAGCCGCCCGTCATCGGGGCCGGAGAGCCGCCGGACGGTTCCGCGCCGGACGCACCGGCCGCCAAGACCTCGCTGACCAAGCCCGCGACGCCGGACGACACCACCGCGCCCGCGGACGACACCACCGCGCCCGCGGATGCCGCGACGGCTCCCGCGTACGGCCGGCCCAGCGCCGGGCTCGCCGCCGAGCGGGCCCGGCAGGCGCGGCTGACCGTCATCGGCCCGGTCACCGAGCGCTGGGCGCCGGAGCAGGCCGGACCGGTGCACGAGAACTGGCAGCTGGCGCCGCCGGTCGGCCCGGCCACCGACCTGTGGGCGGTCGGCGCGCTGCTCTACCGGAGTGTGCAGGGACAGCCGCCGTTTCCCGAGGACAGCGCCGTCGAGCTGGCGCAGCTGGTCTGTTCGCAGCCGCCCGCGGTCGCCGAGGAGTGCGGGGCGCTGCGGCCGGTCGTCGAGTCGCTGCTCCGTGCGGACCCGGCCGACCGCCCGGATGCCGAGGAGCTGAACGGCTGGCTGCGCTCGCTGATCCGTACGGCTCCGGAGCCGGAGGTGGGCAGCCGGCTGGTGACGATGCCGGCGGAGGGGGGCGATCCGCGGCGGCTGCCGATCGTGCGGCGGCGCGGCGAACTCGTCCGCAAGGGGCGGCACAAGAAGCCCCGGCCGACGCGCCGCACCCGGCCGCAGCCGGCCCCGGCCGCCGTGGGCGCCGCCGCGCAGGCCCCGCCCGCCCCACCCGTTCCCCGTGCCCCGGCCCCGGAGCGGACCGTCCCCGAACAGCCGGCCCCCGAACAGCCCGTCCCGCTCGTCTCGACCACCCGCCCGCCCCGCCCCCCGAAGCAGCCGAAGCCGCTGCGCCAGTCCAGACCGGCGCGCCCGGCCCGGCCCGGCAAGACGGCCCCGCCGCCCGGCGGGAGCGGGCCCGCGGACCGGGACCCGTACGACCAGCAGGCGCAGGTTCCGGCCGGTCCGTCCGCCGCGTCCCGCCCGGCGCGTGCGCCGCGGTACCTCGGCCGGCTGCTGCTCACCGCCGTCCTGCTGCTGCTCGTCGGCGCGGTCGTCTACGTACTGGCGTTCCTGCCGGGGTCCGGTCCGGATTCCAAGGCGGGCCGCGGTGCGGACCGTACGGGCAGCTCGGGTGCGGAGGCCGGTGCGAGCCCCGCGCCGTCCGGGGACCAGGAGGGCGACCGCGCCTCGGCCGGCCCGGGCGCACCGCAGACCACCACGCCCGCCGGGGTCGCCAAGGGCTTCGAGGTGCGCAGCGACCCGGAGGGCTTCCAGGTCGCGGTCCGCAAGGGCTGGCAGCGGCGCGGTGCGAACGACCGCGGCCAGGTGCGGTACGTCGGCGGGGACTACGAGCTGGTGGTGGTGCCCGGCCGGGACACCACGGCGCGCTTCGGCACCGACCCGATGGCGTACCTCCAGAACAAGGAGGCCGAGCTGGCGCCCTACCGTTCGTCCGGCTGGGCCTCGGCCTCCGGCCTCCAGCGGATCGACGTCGGGAAGACGGCGATGGCCGAGGGCACCTTCTCCTGGCGGGACAGCAGCGGCCGCGAGGTGTACGTACGGAACCTCGCGATGATCCACAAGGGCCGCTACCACCTGGTCCTCGTCATCGGCCCGGACCGCGGCCGGCACGAGGTGGACCAGCTCTACGCGCAGGCGACGAGCGCCTACCAGCCGGGCTGAGACGGCGGCCGCCGGTCCCGCGGGGAGTCAGCCCGCCGCCCCGCCGGCCCCGAACCGCTCCCGTAGCTCCTGTTTGAGGACCTTGCGCAGCGTCGCCCCACGGGGCAGCGCGGGCAGCACCTCCAGCTGTTCGGGGACCTTGTGCCGGGCCAGGCCGTGCGCGAGGAGGTGTGCGGAGACGGCGGCGAGGGTCAGCTCCCGGGCGTGCGGGGGCTGTTCGACGACCGCGCAGACGCGTTCGCCGCGGGCCGGGTCCGGCAGGCCGATGACGGCGGCGTCGGCGATGTCCGGGTGGCGGTGGAGGAGCGCCTCGACCTCCTGGGCGGAGATGTTCTCGCCCTTGCGGATGATGATGTCCTTGAGGCGGCCGGTGACGACGAGGTGCCCGGTGGCGGTGAGGTGGCCGAGGTCGCCGGTGCGGAGGAAGCCGTCGGCGTCGAACGGGGCGGGCTCGCCGAGGTAGCCGCGGCAGACGCACGGGCCGCGCAGCAGGATCTCGCCGCTGCCGGGGGCGATCCGGATCTCCATGCCCGCCGGGGGCCGGCCGTCGGTGCCGGCCAGGTGCTCGGGGCTGTCGTCCGGGTCGCCCATGGTGACCATGGGGGCCTCCGTCAGGGCGTAGCCGTGGGCGAGTTGGCAGCCGAGTCCGGCGACGACCTCGTGGTACAGCGCGGGAGGTCTGGGCGCGCCGCCGCCGGCCAGCAGCCGCAGCGACGGCAGCAGCCGGCGGCCGGGCGGCAGGGCGCGCGCCTCGGCGAGGAAGAGGGCGTAGAAGGCGGTGGAGCCGCCGGCGACGGTGACGCCGTGCCGGCGGTAGGGGGAGAGCGCGGCGGGCAGCGCGAAGTGTTCCAGGAGGACGGCGGGGATGCCGTGCTCCAGCAGCATGACGGTGTAGTCGGGCCCGGCGACATGGGCGTACGGGAAGGCCATCGAGCCGATGTCCGACGGGCCGAGGCGCAGTGCGGTGCCCAGCCAGCGGCCGGCCGTCCGCAGACTGCGGTCGGTGTGCAGCACGCCTCTGGGGGCCGCGGTCGTCCCGGAGGTCCAGTAGATCCAGCGGACCGCGTCGGCGTCGGCCGGGGGCGGCGGCAGCACGGCAGGGTCGGCGTCGGGCAGGGTGTCGTAGGCCTCGATGACGGTGGGCGGACCGGGCAGACCGGCGGTCAGCCGCTCCGCCGTCGCGCGGTGGCCGAAGCCGCCCCGGACGCCGGGGACCGCGAAGAACTCCGCGCGGGTGCGGCGCAGCACCTGGCCGGTCTCGTGGGCGCGGTAGAGCGGCACGACCGGGCTCTGGACGGCACCGATCCGGGCCAGCGCCAGGCTGAACAGCACGGTCTCGATCCGGGTCGGCAGCTGCCAGACCACCCGGCTGCCGGGCCGGACACCGCGCTCGTACAGCCCGGCCGCGACCCGTTCCGCCTGCCGGTGCAGTCCGCCGAAGGTGATCCGCCGTTCCTGCCCAGCGGACTCGGCCCCCTGCACGAGGGCGAGCGCCTCGGGCGTACGGGCGGCGCGCCAGGCGACCAGGTCCCAGAGGGTGGTGCCGGTCATCTGCCCTCCCGTGACTGACGGAGCGTCAGTTCGCCTGCCGAGAGTAGAGGCCGGCGACCTTGTCGGTCCAGAGGGGCGCGGCTAGCCTGTTTCTGACGGGCTATCAGATGTGGCTGAGGGGGCGGGACATGGCGGACCCGGACGAGGGCCTCGACGGCCGGGCGGCACACCCTCCGGGGCGCGGTCCGGCGCTCCCCGGCCCCCTCCCCGCCGGATAGCCGCCATGGACCTCGGCTGCACACCGGAGGAGGAGGACTTCCGGGCCCGGCTGCGCCGGTGGCTCGGCGAGGTGCTGCCACGGCTCCCCGTGCCGCCCGCCGCGACCGACTGGCCCGGCCGCCGGGCGTACGACACGGCCTGGCAGCGGATGCTGTACGACGCCGGATACGCCGGCCTGCACTGGCCGCGGGACGCCGGCGGGCAGGGGGCCACCCCCGCCCAGCACCTGATCTTCCTGGAGGAGACCGAGCGCGCCGGGGCCCCCTACGTCGGCGCGAACTTCGTCGGGCTGCTGCACGCGGGCCCCACCCTCGCCGCCGAGGGCACCGCCGAACAGCGAGCCCGCTGGCTGCCGCCGATCCTGCGCGGCGAGGAGATCTGGTGCCAGGGATTCAGCGAACCGGATGCCGGCTCCGACCTCGCCGCGCTGCGCACCCGGGCGGTCCGCGACGGGGACACCTACGTCGTCAACGGCGCCAAGATCTGGACCTCGCACGCCGAGGTCGCCGACTGGTGCGAACTCCTCGTCCGCACCGACCCGGACGCGCCCCGGCACCGCGGCATCAGCTGGCTGGCGATGCCCATGGACGCGCCGGGGGTGACGGTCCGGCCGCTGCGCACCCTGGCCGGTTCGGCGGAGTTCGCCGAGGTGTTCCTCGACGACGTGCGGGTCCCGGTCGCCAACCGGGTCGGGGCGGAGAACGACGGCTGGCGGGTGACGATGGTGACGCTGTCGTTCGAGCGCGGCACCGCCTTCGTCGGCGAGGTGGTGGCCTGCCGCCGGGTGCTCGGCGAACTGGCCCGCGCCGCCCGCGCCAACGGCCGCTGGGACGACGCCGTGCTGCGCCGCAGACTGGGCAGGCTGAGCGCGGAGTTCACGGCGCTGTGGCGGCTGACCCAGTGGAATGTGAGCGAGGCGATGCGGGGGCCGGCACGCGGCGGGCGGCCGGGCGGCGGTGTCCCGGGGACCGGCGGCTCGGTCTTCAAGCTGCGCTATTCGCACGCCCGCCAGGAGCTGTACGACACCGCGGCCGAGGTGCTGGGCGCCGGGGCGCTGGACGCGGACCACACCTGGGTCGCGGACCGGCTGTCGTCCCTCTCGTACACCATCGCGGCCGGCACCTCGCAGATCCAGCAGAACATCGTCGCCGAGCGGATTCTCGGCCTGCCGAAGGGGCGGTGAACGGCGGTGGACTTCCAACTCTCCGAGGAGCAGCGGGCGTTGCAGGGCGGGACGCGGGAGCTGCTGGCCGGGCGGTTCGGCCGGGAGCGGCTGCGGGCGGCCGTCGGGGACCCCGCGCCGGACCGTGCGCTGTGGCGCGAGCTGGGCGCGGCCGGGTTCTTCGCGCTGCGGCTGCCGGAGGCGGACGGCGGGGTGGGGCTGGGGCTGCCGGAGGCGGTGCTGGTCCTGGAGGAGGCCGGGCGGGCGCTGCTGCCGGGGCCGCTGGTGGCGTGCCAGCTGCTGGCCGGGGTGGTGGACGGTGTCGCGTCCGGCGAACGGATCGTCGGGCTGTGCGAGGCGGCGCGGGAGCCGGTGCTGTGGGAACACCCGGCCGGCTGCGATGAGTTGATCTTGCTGGAGGGCGACGGCGACGCGACCGGGGACGGGGCCGAGGGCGCGCGGGGGCGCACGGCCGGTGCGTGCCGAAGCACACCGGACCGGGTGGCCTGCGCCCCCTTTGCTTCCGTCGATCCCCTCACCCCGCTCGCCCGCGTCCTGGACCTGCCGCGCACCGACCCCGTCGCCGTGGACGTCGCCCGGCTCCGGCGTGAGGCCGCGCTGCTCACCGCGGCCCAGCAGCTCGGCAGCGCCGTCCGCACGGTGGAGACGGCGGTGGGTCACGCCCGCGAGCGCGAGCAGTTCGGCGCTCCCATCGGCTCCTTCCAGGCGGTCAAACAGCTCTGCGCGCAAATGCTGGTACGGGCGGAAATGGCCCGGAGTGCGGTCTATGCGGCGTCGGTCACGGAGCGTGCTCTCGACATCGCGGGCGCGAAGTTGCTCGCCGACGAGGCCGCGGTGCGCAACGCACGGGACTGTCTGCAGGTCCACGGCGGAATGGGCTTCACATGGGAGGCCGACGTCCATCTGCACCTCAAGCGGGCCTGGCTGCACGCCGAACGCTGGGGCACGGCGGGCGAGGCGGAGGAACTGCTGGCCGCGGGCCTGCTCGACTGACGGTCCGGGCGCGCGGGCCGGTGCGGAGGTGAGCGGTGACCGGTGATGTCAGACTCAGGCAGCCCGTGTACGGAATGTCGGCCTCACTACGCAGAAGCGGTCACGGAGTGTCGATATCGGGTTGTGTCCTAGGCGTGACTCGTCACAGGCGGGAGTCGGCGTTCCGCTCGGGTACTCTCCGTTGGGTGCGAGTGGTTCCGATGCGCAACGAACCCGGTGCCGTCGGAAGGACGGCTCCGGGGTACGGACTGCGCGCCGCTCGCCCAAGGCCGGGGCCCGGTCGCCCCCCTTGTTCGACTCCCCGAAAAGTGCGTCGCACAGTATGCGGGACGCATACTCCCTTGCGCTGGAATATGCCCGAAGCGCTTGTTGGGGTGACTCAACGTCAACCATGCTGTGCTTCGCCGGGGTCACGCACCGTGACCTCGTGGAGGCGCGAGGCGATGTTTCCGCCGGTTCGGATGGTGTGAGCGGTGCAGGTGCTTCAGGTGCAGTTGGACGTACGGCCCGATCCCGCGGAGGTGGGGCGGGCCCGGCGGTGGGCCCGGTCGCGGCTCGTGGGCTCGGGTATAGGGGCCGATGAGCCTTTGGCGGAGACATTGATCCTGCTGATCTCCGAGCTCGTCACCAACGCCGTGGTGCACACCGGCGCGGCGGCCGAGCTGCGGATGTGTTTCTCCGGCTCGGGTGCCGTGGTGGGGACGGTCCGGGTCGAAGTGGTGGACGCCAGTGGCCGCCCGCCGCGCCAGCGGCACGCCGACGGCGACGACACCAACGGCCGCGGCCTGGAGCTGGTCGACGGTCTGGCCGACCGCTGGGGCTGGCAGCCGGAGGGCGCCGGCAAGCGGATCTGGTGCGAAGTGGACCGCAGCCGGCCCCTTCTCATGGCGGCGGGGGCCGATCTGGGGACGTATGAGCACCCGCGCGCGGCATCACGCACCGTGACACATCAGGCGTAGTCGAGCCGATGGGTATTCACCGTCGCTCCTCGCCGGATACGGCAAATCGGGTGTAACGGATTTAGTCCAGACCAGGCGTTGACGTAGTGTGCCCAGTTGATCACTCTTGGGTGAGGCGATTCGCCGCGAGGGGACGCCGAGGTCGCGGGGGACCGGAAAGCCGGTCCGGGCCTTGGTGAGCGCGGGTCGTTGCCCGGCCGGTGGCCCCGGTGGGGAGCCGGGAAGGGTGGCGGTCCGCGGTGCCGTGCTCGGGGCGCGCATGAGCGCACCGCCACCTGGCCGGCCGGGCGCCGTCGGGGGGGCCGGCCGGGGGGGCCCGCCCCCCGCCCCGCCCCCCCCAAAGACCCCCCCCCCACCCC